>CAJUDC010000095.1 GCA_910584955.1 uncultured Paraprevotella sp.
CAGTTCGGCCATGAAAAGAAATAGACAACCGGTAGAGAAAAAACGTTCGGAAACGGATGCGACTTACAATCACGTGTTGAAATATACCGGCGTGTTCGGCGGTGTGCAAGGACTTACGATGCTGATGTCCATCGTGCGGAACAAACTGGCGGTCTTACTGCTGGGAACGGCCGGTTTCGGCCTGATATCCATTTACAACAGCATCGCTACCTTTGTGTCCAGCACGTCGAATCTGGGAATTCCTTTCAGTGCGGTGCGTCATGTAGCGGAGCTTTTTGAAAAAGGGAGCGAGGAGGAAATCAAGGCCTATGTTTGTGTCGTACGTACGTGGAGCCTGTGGATAGCGTTGCTCGGTGTGGCGGTGTGCCTGTTGTTTTCTCCTTTTATCAGTTATTTCTCGTTTGACGGTGATTGGAGTTATGCCGGTCGTATTTGCTGGCTGTCACCGATGATTTTTGCACTGGCTGTCACCGGAGGCGAAATTTCTATCCTGAAAGGAGTGCGGCGCTTGAAACGGGTGGCGTTCATATCGGCGGCGGGAGCTGTCTCCACCTTGATTTTCACGGTGCCTTTCTTTTATCGCTGGGGATCGGAGGGGATAATACCCGCTTTGGTGGCGAGTACGGTTGTTCTGATGGGGATTCATCTGTATTTTTCGGTGCGGGTGTATCCTTGGCAGGTGGCCTTGTTCTCGTCCGACGTATTCCGGGAAGGTATGGCGATGGTTCGCCTGGGGGTTGCTTATGTGCTGGCTGCCATAGCCGGTTCGTTGTCGGCACTGGCCATACCGGCTTTGTTGCTGAAATTCGGTTCGTTTGATGATGTGGGATTATACCGGGGAGGCTATGGCCTGATGGTGACGTATGCCGGTATGGTGTTTGTGGCTGTGGAAGCCGACTATTTCCCCCGGTTGTCGTCGGTGAACGACGATGCGGTGCGATTGAATAAAGTGATCAACCAGCAGATCGAAGTGTGCCTCCTGTTGATGTCTCCTTTTCTTATTGTTTTTATGTTGCTGATGCCGCTGGTGGTGCGTCTGCTCTATTCTTCCGATTTCCTGGTCGTGGTGGATATGGCCGTATGTGCGACGTTCTATATGTTTTTTCGTGCACTCAGTGTGCCGGTGGCCTACACGGCTTTGGCCAAAGGTGATTCACTCACTTATTTACTGATGGAAGTGATCTACGACATTGTTGTCGTAGGGTTGATAGCCTGGGGATATTTGACTTGGGGATTGGTTGGCACCGGTGTGGCTCTGTCGTTGGCCGGACTGTTCGACTGGGGGCTTATCGGAGTATCCTACCATTATAAATACGGTTTCCGCCTTTCGGAAATGGCGCTGAGGCTGGCACTGAGCCAGTTTGTTTGTGTGGCTGTGGCTTTGGGAGCCTGTCTGTATGCCGGATGGGCTGTCAAGTGCGTTCTGGGAGGGGCGGCTCTGCTGTTTTCATTGTGGTTGTCGTTCGGTGTCTTGAAACGGGAGGCTACGTTGCCGGGAGGATGGAAAGAGAAGTTTTTTCGTAAAAGGTAGAGGGATGAAAAAAGTGTCCGTGCTGGTAGCCGTGTACAATACCCGGTCCTATTTGCAACGTTGTCTGGACTCGTTGCTGGGGCAGACCCATCGCAATGTTCAGGTGATCTGCGTGGATGATGCCTCGACCGACGGCAGTTGGGAGTTGCTTTGTGCGTATGCAGCCGAAGATGCCCGTGTGGAAGTCATGAGGCAGGCGACGAACCGGGGACAGGCCGTGGCCCGAAACCGTGCTTTACAGGTGGCTACAGGCGATTATGTGGCGATGGTGGACAGCGACGACTGGTTGGCACCGGATGCCTTGGAGCGTGCTGTGGCTGTGTTTGAGGAAGCTCCGCAAACCGATGCCGTATTGTTTCGCCTGATACAGCATTATGAGGAGAATGGCCGTGAGGAAACTTATCCGTTGCCGACTGGAGAGACGGTGTTGACCGGTTTCGAAGCTTTTCGGTTAAGTCTGGACTGGCAGATACACGGTCTTTACCTGGTGCGGACTTCTTTGCATAAACGGTATCCTTTTGATGCGTCGTGCCTGCTGTATAGTGATGATAATACCACCCGGCTCCATTATCTCCACAGTCGGGAAGTGCGTTTCTGTGATGGCCGTTATTATTACCGCAAGCATCCGGCTTCGATGACGACAGCCGTGAGCATGCGGCGGTTTGATTACATGGAAGCCAATCTGAGTATGCGTCGGTTGTTGCTTCGGGAACAGGTCCCGCCGGATGTCGTTCGTTTTTATGAGGGACACCGCTGGTTGAATTTTGTCGGTACGTATTGGTTTTATTATCGCCATAAAAAAGCGTTTTCTTATGCGCAACGTAAGGAAATCTTTGCCCGGATGAAGACTGTGCTGGCGACTTTCACCTGCCGTTCGGTACCGTGGCGCCGGCGTGTGAAGTGGGGATATATGCTGATGAAGCCTTTCGTCTTGTTCCGTTTTCAGGAAGAGGTTTATTTTCACCTGCGCGGATGGCTGGGACGGAATACGTAAAGCAATTAATTAATCCTTTATATTGTATGAAAAAGAAATTGAACGTAATCGGATTGTTTCTGGCGGTATTGTCAGGCTTTTGGCCGATACAGGCACAGAACACGTTTGAGAAAGGAGCGCTTTATATTTTGCGCTCCGTGAAGTATCCTTCCGGCCTCGTTGCGTGTGGGCAGGCACAGAGCGGTGCGGCGGTGTTGGCTTCTTTCGACCAAGAGGGACCGTCGGCGTGTTGGACAATCTCCGAACTATCGGGCAGTGTGCGTCTGATCAATCCGTTTGACAACGTGGCGCTGCAAGGCGCCGGTGACGGTCGGGTGCAGCTGGCGGAGAACAACGGAAGCGATGAGGCGCAGCTATGGAAACTGGAACCTGCAGGTCGGGATGCTTATTTACTGGTGGCGGCCAACCGGCCGCAGATGGCCATGCGTTGCAGAGACGTCCACGGTATGTTTGCTTCGCGAAAAGGGAAGAAAAGTGCCGGATCGTCCGGTAAGGATTTTGCCGTGCTGGAATTGGTGGATAAGGCGACGTTGATCAATGACCCTGCCGGGCATTTTGTCATTAGTAAAAGCCGCATAGCGGGATTTGATGCCGAGCAGACCTATCAGATTGTATCGGCAAAAAATCCCGGTGTGGTATTAGGCAATGGTGACAGCGGTGACAATAATGCCCGTATCCGCCCGGAAAAAGCCGATACGGCGAATCGCGGACAATATTGGAACATTCAGATGATCGACCCGGAACGGAGGGTAGTGAGCGGTGCTTTCTACGAACAGAATTTTGATGACGGCGGTGGGAATCCGGCTGTGGATTACCTGTTGCAATGGCCTGCTGAGTACGGTGTGTGGAACAATGCCGCTTTCGTCTTCCTGCCGGTGGAAGGGCAGACCGGTGTGTATCAGATAGCTTCCGCCAATCCGGCCAAGAAGGGATGGGTATATGAATGCAGGGAAGGGCAGTTGAAGCGTGTGGCCGGTAAAGAAGCCGGCGAGGCATCCTGGTTCCGGTTCATGCCGGTGGAGAAACCCCGTTTTACCCAACCCTATTGGGAAGACGAGACGGTGTTTCAGGAAAACAAGGAAGAAGGCCATGCCACCTATTTGCCGTATCCCACTACAGAGGCCATGACGGCAGACAAGGATTTCTATCAATATCCCTGGATGGCCTCGAAGAGTGCCAGTGTCCTGTCGCTTAACGGTACATGGCGTTTTCATTTTGTGGATGAGCCTTCGAAGCGCCCGACGGACTTTTACAAAGACGGTTACGACGTATCGGGATGGGATACGATTCCCGTCCCTTCCAACTGGGAGATGCACGGTTACGACCGCCCCATTTATTGCAATGTGGAATATCCGCACGGAAATACGCCTCCTTTCATCAAGGCGCGACCGGGATACAACGATGGCGGAAAGAACTACGGTATCAATCCGGTAGGCTCATACGTGCGTACCTTCGACGTGCCGGAAGGCTGGGACGGCAAGCGTACTTTTATTCATTTCGGTGGAATCTACAGTGCTGCCTTGGTGTATGTAAACGGACAGTATGTGGGATATTCGCAGGGTTCGAACAACGTGGCCGAGTTTGATGTTACGGCATATCTGCACAACGGGAAGAACAGGCTGGCTGTACAGGTGTTCCGCTGGAGCGACGGATCGTATCTGGAATGTCAGGACATGTTCCGCATGAGCGGTATCTTCCGCGACGTCTATTTGTATAATGTGCCGCGCATATCGGTACGCGATCATTACATAACGTCACAAATCGGTGAGGTTACGGGGAATACGGCACGTGATGTACGGATGGAGGTGGCGCTCACGGTGGATAACCGCGATCGGGTATCCTTTAAGAAAGACATACGGGTAAGGGTACTGGATCCGAGCGGCAGGCAAGTGGCGGAGCGAACGGTGAACGCTGCTGCAACGGGCGTTCCTTCCGTAAAAGTAAGCTGTTCATTCTCTCTGTCGGGGCCTGTGAAGTTGTGGAGTGCCGAGGCTCCCGTTTTATATACGGTGGTCGTCAGCCAGCAGAATGAGGATGGCAAAGAAGAGATGGCATTCTCGACGAAGTACGGATTCCGTCGGATAGAAATCAAACAGTCACAAGTCTATGTGAATGGCCGGCGCGTATTCTTTAAAGGAGTGAACCGACATGATTCGCATCCGTTGTATGGACGGGCTGTAACCACGGAGTCTATGTTACGGGATGTGCTTCTTATGAAACAAAACAATATCAATACCATCCGTACATCTCATTACCCCAATGCCGCTAAAATGTATGCGATGTTCGATTATTACGGCTTGTATTGTATGGATGAAGCCGATCTGGAGGATCATGCCAACCAGTCCATCAGCAACAAGCCTTCGTGGATTCCGGCCTTTGTGGATAGAATCGACCGCATGGTACTGCGGGACCGCAACCATCCCAGTGTGATTTTCTGGAGCCTGGGGAATGAGGCCGGCAACGGGCGGAACTTTAAGGATTGCTATGAAGCGGCCCGGCGGTTGGACCCGCGTCCCATCCATTACGAAGGTACGCGCAACGGACTGCCTTACGGCGGGAATGAATATAGCGACTTTTATTCCAAAATGTACCCCGGTATGGATTGGATGGGGCGTTATACCAATAATATGGACAAGCCTATGTTTATTTGTGAATACGCTCATGCTATGGGGAATGCCATCGGCAATTTGAGCGAATACTGGCAAAGTATCGAACAGAGTAATGCAACGGCCGGAGGTTGTATCTGGGATTGGGTGGATCAGGCTATCTATGAACCGAAAGAAATAAAGGAAGGAACGTGGAAAGGGCGCCTGCGTACGGGATATGATTTTCCGGGACCGCATCAAGGCAATTTCTGTAGCAATGGTATTTTACCGGCTACCCGGAATGAAAGCCCGAAGCTGAAAGAGGTGAAAGCGGTGCATCAGTTTGTAGATTTCTCCTTGCGCCATGTGGACAGGGAACGTAACCG
Organism: uncultured Paraprevotella sp.; assembly: GCA_910584955.1. Lineage (GTDB taxonomy): Bacteria > Bacteroidota > Bacteroidia > Bacteroidales > Bacteroidaceae > Paraprevotella. Next base: position 5,497 of record CAJUDC010000095.1, read on the forward strand.
GGTGAATCTGTCGGTGCGCAACAAATACGATTTTACGGCTCTGGATCTGTTTGAATTATGCTGGCAGGTGGTAAAAGACGGTAGAGTAACGGTCGAGAAAACGATGAAAATGCCGGTTGTGATCGGTGGAGACTCCTTGTTATTGACATTGAAGCTTCCCGGTATGCACTTGAAGCAAAGCGAGGTAAAAGGAGAAGAAGTGTTGTTGAATCTATTGCTAAGAAGAAGAAAAGCGACGAACTGGTGTGAAGCCGGTCATGTGGAAGCCCAAAAGCAATTTATACTAGTTGAGCGTGGACCGTTGAAAGGGTATAGTCTGGATGTAGATGACTCTCAAGGAGGTACCGACCTAACTATCGACAGGAATACTGAGGGACGTATCAAAGTGAGCAATAACCGGATAAAAGCCGCCTGGGACAAAACAACCGGGCAACTGGTCAGTCTGGATTTCGGGCAGGGCGAACTGATAGCACAAGGTGAAGGATTCACTTATGCCAATCACCGCTGGATAGAGAACGATCGTTACGGACAGACCGATGCACAGATGGATGCTACGGCCCGGATGGAAGAAGATCACGGGGGTAACTGTGTCGTGCTGACTTTTAAACGAGGTGGGTGCCTGTGTGGTACGGAGACCGTGTATACATTGCATCCGAGCGGGGAGATGACAGTCGATGTCCTCTTCACTCCGCAGACGAATGAACTGCGCAGGGCCGGTTTGGTCTGTCACTGGGACAGCACATTGACGCACGTAAATTATTATGCTTACGGACCTTGGGAAAATCATAATGACCGGAAAGACGGATGTTTGATAGGAAGGTATACGACGACAGTGGACGAAATGGTAGAAGAGTATGTCAAACCGCAAAGCATGGGTAACAGGGAAGGCTTGCGCGAATTGAAGTTGACGGATGCTTCGGGACGAGGACTGCGTATCAAGACGGAAGGGACTTGTTCTTTCTCGGCCTTGCGCTATTCCGATGCCGCACTGATGAATGCCTCCCATTTGTGGGAACTGCCGAAAGAACCTTACGTGGTGATGCATCTGGATGCGGCACTGCGTGGAGTCGGCAATGCCAGCTGCGGACAAAATGTAGGTACATTGGAACGCTACTGTATTCCGCAGCAACCGTTGAAATTACGCTTCAGACTGACAGCTGCGAGCCGTTGATAGTCGGTAGCTGTTGAAGATAATCCCCTTATTCCGATGTAAGACAGATGTTTGCGGAATAAGGGGATTTTTAGGGTTATGTGAGTTGTGATTAACGTTTGATCCACACTTTCCGATGCAGGCTCCCGCTCCGATAGTCCACTTTCAGGGTATAAATACCTGTCGGCAGGTGGTTTACAGGTAATTGTGTTTGGGTGCCGGATGTTTCTTGTTGAACCAGTTGTCCGTTAATATCGTATAAGGAGTATACAATATGATTCGTTTGAGGATCAGCCGGTAGGCTTATGTAAAGTCTGTCGGAAGCCGGTTGCGGCCATATACGCAGGGCCTGGCGGTCCGGTATGGAGGAGATGCCGTCAGGCAGTCCGTGAGCTAAACCGGCTATTTCATTTTCCGTCAACGTATAATTATAAATCCGAAGATCGTCGATGTCGGCGTTCAGTAGCGGATCGTTGAATTGGCTGCGGCCGATGTAGTTCAGTACAGGCTTGAAGTCATTCGGCCCGATATTAATCCCGTCGGATTCGGCGGCGAGATCACCGTTTATATAGATAGCCGCGTGCCCTTTTCCCAATGTGACGGCTATATGTACCCATTTGTTTAAAGTGGGAGCCGGGGCGGCGAGGCGTTGCTCTGCTCCACCGTTTTTCAAAGCTAAGCGCATGCGGTTGTCATCTGCACGCAAGGTGAGGAATACATATTGCTCTTCACCGTTTCCGAAATCGAACAGGCGTTGCCAGTTTTCACCGCCTTTCCAGCGAATCCAGCCGGCAACAGTGATGGCATCCGCGTGGGGTAGGGTGGCCGGTAACTGTATGAACGATGTTGCGCCGTCCAACGAAAGTGCTTTGGAGCCTCCTTGACCTTCGGTAAAGAGGCTCGTACCATAAAGAGAACCATGATTCTGATGAACGGTGTTGTCCAGGATATTCTCTTCAAACGACCAGTTTGCCAATAAATCCGGTTCACCGCTGGGCGTAGCTACTGCTTCGTTGGATTTTTCTGAGCGATTCAGGGATTTATCGGTGGCTTGGACACAATAATAATAGGTGGAGCCGGCCTGAACGCTATGGTCTGTAAATGCCGTGCCCCGGACAGCCCGGGCAATGGTATGATAAGGTCCTCCCGGCGATTGGGAGCGTAAGACCGTATATCCTTCCAGATCGGTGTCGGCAACAGCCGACCAATTTAGATGTACGGAAGCCGTTCCGCTCTCGGCTGTCAGTTGGGCGGGTACAGCCGGTGCTTTAAATTCCACGTTATTTTCATACGGGATCAGTCGCCATTGTTGTTGCGGACTGCCGTCTTTTGCGCTTTGTATGATAGCCGCTCCGTTATAAGAGGCTCCGTTCTTTACTTCCAGACAAAGAGCGCTGTGGCGGCTGCGGATGTAGAACCAGCCGTCTTCGGCGTATTCGAGAAACCATTGTTGGTTGTTGCCGAGCGCTTTGTCGTAGACAATCAAGCTGGTACCTTCTTCAAGCGACCAGTTTAGCACGTCGAGCAGTTTGTTGCTGTGTACGGCTGTCAATGTAAAATAACTGAAATCGCCTCCGATACGGTTGCTTACCGGTTCTACTTTCCATTGTTGATAGAGTTTGTTGCTGTTGGTATTCTGTTTCACGGTAATACCGGCTTCTGTTGCTCCGTTTGGCACCTCCAATACTTTCCGGCTTTTGCGGTTGACAATCTTGTAACGCCCGTTGATGGCGGGAGGAATGTCGTCTCCCCAAGTAATGTTGACTACACCTTCGGCATTGGTCTGTCCGTTTTGATAACCGGTACCGCCCGGTAACTCCATGACATATTCGCGTTGGGGACCGTGCCCGTCGAAGAATACATCATGATCCAGTGATATAAAACGATATGTAGTGGTTACGGCCTGTCGTTCGGATGTTCCACCGAATGCCTGTACTTTGCCTTCCGGAGAACGGTAGACGGCGGCGGCAGTCCAGTTGGGGCGATGCTCCGCATAACCGAGTCGTGCACCGTGGCTGGCCCGTACGAATTCGCTGCGTGTCCATTCTGCAGTACCCCACCATACACCGGTCTGTAGGCCGTATTCCAGTCCTACCAAGGCTTCCATTACATTGTGCAGCTCATCGTTGGTAGCATGATGGCCGTTGGCTCTGACTGTTTGATAGAATGCTGCATAGTTGTCGAACGAGCCTGCTAATTGGTGGGTGTTCCCTTCGTCCAGTCGGTTTTTCAGCCGATTGTACCAAGGCAGTGCTTGATCGGTATTCAATGTGTTGCCTCCGCTGATTCGTATATTGTTGAAACGCGGATTCTTGCGGAGTTCACCGGCTATATTGTAGAAGTCGGCGACATTGCCTTGTCCCCAACCGTAATCCGGTTCGTTGAAGGGCGACACCGAAATCACTGTGCGTCCTCTTTCCTGTACGCGGCGTGTGGTAATATCGATCAATTGCGCCCAACGTTCGGCGTTATTGCCATACCAGTTGTCTATGGTGCGCTCGGAGTCGTTGTTTAGCATTACTTGTGTATCTTCCCCCGTCAGGTCGATTAAGTCCAGTCGTGTGTTCAGGTCCTGAATCTGTTCCGGTTGCAGTTCATTGTCTTTCAGAGGAAAAGTGGCTTGGAAGGAAGCACGGGCTATGTCTATGTTTTCGGTGCCCATGAAAGCTATTCCGCGTTTGATGTTTTGGTCATAGCTCCATGCAGTGTCCAGTCCCCACCGTATGGGGCGTGAGACACCTTCGTCAGACAAGCGAAACGGAACGATACGATCGGTTTTCGGGAAAGCTTGTGTGAGATTGCTGTTAATCGGAGTTTGTCCTTGTACGTGGCTATGGAGAGATAAGGCCACCAACCCCAAGATTCTTTTCAGATGTCTGTGTTTCATGTTTTTATAATGAATAAATAAAATGCGAGCAGTTCCTAAGGAAGTTGTAAGAAAGCCGTCTATTTCGTTGAGTAAGTACAAAAATAGTTTAAAAAGCCGAAACGTAGAAACGAATTGATTAAATTTTTGTACAGCGTTCTGCAACATGAGAATAAGGGCAAGAGGATGACTACGAATAACACTTCGCCTTTTTTGACTTGGATGCTATATAAAAAAGATCTACCAATCAACGATTGGTAGATCTTTTATTAGTTTGCTTTCTTTTCTTGTTCAGAACTTTTGCGGAGAGACAGGTACTTGAAAATATAGTAAAAACAAACAAGATTAATGACATCGTTTATAACTAAAATATAGCTGTTATGCAATGTGTTAGCCAATATTTATGTAAAATAAATTAAATGATTATCCGCAATTGTACCACCAATAAATTATAAGCTAATTGTGAAATAATTGATTAAAATATGGTGAGTATTTACGACAATACCCTAAATGTATTTAAAAGGGTGTAACTA
>CAJUDC010000096.1 GCA_910584955.1 uncultured Paraprevotella sp.
TGGCCATTCAGTTTGGTAAAAGAGTTTTGTATAAGGACGTAAACATGAAGTTTACAAACGGAAATATTTACGGAGTAATCGGTGCCAACGGTGCCGGCAAATCCACACTACTGAAAGCTATTTCCGGTGAACTGGAGCCGACGAAAGGCTCCATTGAACTCGGCCCGGGCGAGCGACTGTCCGTGCTGAGTCAGGATCACTTCAAATACGATGAGTTCACCGTACTGAACACGGTCCTCATGGGACATACCGTATTGTGGGACATTATGCAACAACGGGATGCGCTCTATTCCAAAACCGATTTTACGGACGAGGACGGTATCAAAGTAGCCGAATTGGAAGATAAATTCGCAGAAATGGGCGGCTATAATGCAGAGAGCGACGCTGCAGCCCTGCTCAGCGGTCTGGGAATCAAGGAGAACAAGCATTACACCCTGATGAGCGAACTGAGCGGTAAGGAAAAGGTACGCGTAATGCTGGCCAAGGCCCTGTTCGGCAATCCCGACAATCTGTTGCTGGACGAGCCTACAAACGACCTGGACCTGGAGACGGTGCAATGGCTCGAATCCTACCTGTCGGAATTTGAACATACCGTGATGGTTGTCAGCCACGACCGCCACTTCCTAGATGCCGTATGCACGCATACCGTAGATATTGATTTCGGAAAGGTGACCCTCTTTGCCGGCAACTACAGCTTCTGGTACGAATCCAGCCAGCTGGCCTTGCGGCAGGCCCAGAACCAAAAGGCCAAGGCCGAAGAGAAGCGCAAGGAACTGGAGGAGTTCATCCGCCGCTTCTCGGCCAATGTAGCCAAGAGCAAACAGACCACCAGCCGCAAGAAGATGCTTGAAAAGCTGAACGTAGACGAGATAAAGCCTTCTACCCGCAAATATCCGGGTATCATCTTCCAGATGGAACGGGAACCGGGCAATCAGATTCTGGAAGTACAGGATCTGAAAGCCGTGACCGATGACGGAACGGTTCTGTTCGATCATGTCAATTTCACGGTAGAGAAAGGTGACAAAGTGGTCTTCTTAAGTCGGAATCCACTGGCAATGACGGCATTGTTCGAAATCATAAACGGCAACCGACAGGCTGCCGCAGGCTCTTTCAATTGGGGAGTGACCATCACCACCGCCTATCTGCCGCTGGACAATACCCGGTTCTTTGAATCCGACAAGAATCTGGTGGACTGGCTGGGCCAGTTCGGCGAGGGCAATGAAGTATACTTCAAAGGATTCCTGGGACGTATGCTTTTCTCCGGCGAAGAAGTGCTCAAAAAAGTCAACGTGCTGTCCGGCGGTGAAAAAATGCGTTGCATGATAGCACGCATGCAACTGAAAAACGCCAACTGCCTGATCCTGGACACACCGACCAACCATCTGGATCTGGAAAGCATTCAGGCTTTCAACAACAACCTGAAACTGTTCAAAGGAAATATCCTGTTCTCCAGCCACGACCACGAATTTATCGAAACAGTGGCCAATCGCATTATCGAGCTGACACCGAACGGAACCATCGACAAGATGATGGAATACGACGAATACATCTCAAGCGAGCACATCAAGGAACTGAAAGCAAAATTATATGAAGATTAACGATTGCAGACGGGTTTGGCAAACCTTTTGTTGATCGTTCTGCAAACACATTCTTTGGACATATTAAATGCAAACAGACATGAAAAAAGAACATTCTCTGAATGAAGACGAAATGAAAATGGAAAAGGCGGACGCTATGGAGGAAAACCAGCAGGAAGCCAATACCCAAAACGAAAATAACAACGAAGAAAACGCAACCGACGAAACGGCACCGGAGACTGACAAGTTAGCAGTGGCCGAGGCCAAGATAGCCGAACTGCAAGACAAATACCTGCGTCAGGTGGCGGAATTCGACAACTACCGCAAACGCACACTCAAAGAAAAAGCCGAACTGATCCTGAACGGAGCAGAAAAAACCGTTGTGGCGATTCTTCCGATTTTGGACGACATGGAACGGGCTTTGCAGAACATGGCAAAAGCCGAAGATGTGGCGGCCGTCAAAGAGGGAGTGGAACTGATTTACCAGAAGTTCATCAAGACACTGGAAGCCCAGGGAGTGAAAACCATAAACACGCAGGAAGCCGATTTCAACACGGATCTGCACGAAGCCATCGCACAGATTCCGGCCCCTACAGCCGAGATGAAAGGTAAAGTAATCGACTGCGTACAAACCGGTTACACATTGAACGATAAAGTAATTCGCCATGCCAAGGTGGCCGTCGGCCTCTGATGCAAAAAGTCTGTTAGGAAAAGCGTATGGAGAAACGAGATTATTACGAAGTCCTGGGAGTTTCCAAAACGGCCTCGGACGACGAAATCAAAAAGGCATATAAGAAAAAAGCCATCCAATATCATCCCGACCGTAACCCGGACGACAAAGATGCCGAAGCCAAATTCAAAGAAGCAGCCGAGGCTTACGACGTACTTCGCGACCCCAACAAACGGGCACGGTACGATCAGTTCGGCCATGAAGGACTGAACGGAGCCGGAGGTTTCGGAGGAGGAGCCGCCGGCATGAATATGGAGGATATCTTCTCCATGTTCGGCGACATATTCGGCGGACATGCCGGATTCGGAGGTTTCGGAGGAGGAGGCCACAGAGGCAAACCCCGCTACCGGGGGGGCGATCTCCGTCTGAAAGTCAGAATGACACTTCAGGAAGCCGCCACAGGCGTCACCAAAAAATTTAAAGTGAAGAAAAAAGTGACGTGCACACACTGCCACGGAAGCGGAGCCGAGGGATCGGGAGCTACGGAAACCTGCCCCACCTGTTACGGGAGCGGTGTAGTGACCCGCACCCAGCAAAGCATATTCGGCATGATGCAGACGCAAACGGCCTGCCCTACCTGTGGCGGTGAAGGCACCGTCATCAAGTCGAAATGCAAACATTGCGGCGGCGAAGGTATCGTAGACGGCGAAGAAGTAATCGAAGTAAAGATACCGGCCGGCGTATCGGACGGTGTGATTGTCAACGTTCCCGGGAAAGGACACGCCGGCAAGCGGAACGGAGTGGCAGGCGACATCCAAGTATATATAGAAGAGGAAGCGGACAAGGAATTGCTACGCGAAGACAACAACCTGATATATAACTTGCTTCTCGACGTACCGACTGCAGCATTGGGCGGTACGGCGGAAATCCCCACCCTCGACGGCAAGGTGAAAATAAAAATCGAACCGGGCACACAACCGGGCAAAGTGATGCGCCTGCGCGGCAAAGGGCTTCCGGCCCTGCAAGGCTATGGCTATGGAACCGGCGATTTGATCGTCAACATCAGTGTCTACATACCCGAGACACTGAGCCGCGACGAAAAGAAAGCATTGGAAGAAATGCAAAAGAGCGATAATTTCGCTCCGAACCCGTCGATCAAAGAAAAGATATTCAGAAAATTCAAGAGCTACTTCGACTAATCCGACCGGATGGGATGACGTATAAAGAAACACTTGATTACCTGTTCAGCAGTGCTCCGCTTTTCCAGCATATCGGAAGCGGCGCCTACAAGGAGGGATTGGAAAACACGCGTTTATTGGATGCCCGCTTCGGACATCCGCACACGGCGTTCCGCACCATCCATGTGGCCGGAACCAACGGCAAAGGCTCATGCAGCCATACATTGGCCGCCATCCTGCAACAGGCCGGATATAAAGTAGGACTTTATACGTCACCTCATTTAGTAGACTTCCGGGAGCGGATACGCGTCAACGGTATGCCGATGCCCGAGCAACGGGTGATCGATTTCGTAGAGCAGGAACGGGATTTTTTCGAACCGTTGCATCCCTCTTTCTTCGAACTGACCACCGCCCTTGCTTTCCTTTATTTCAAAGAAGAAAAAGTGGATGTAGCCGTCGTTGAAGTGGGACTGGGCGGTCGTCTGGACTGCACCAACATCATCCGCCCCGACCTGAGCATTATCACCAACATCAGTTTCGACCATGTACAGTTTCTGGGGAACACGTTGCCCCGGATTGCTACGGAAAAAGCCGGTATCATCAAGACCGGGGTTCCCGTTGTGGTAGGAGAAACAGCCGGAAACTCCGAAGTACGCAACGTTTTCTCGGATAAAGCAAAGGAAATGAACGCAGTGATTCATTTTGCTGATGAAATGGATTATGTTTATTCTTCACAAGCGGAGGCTGACGGAGGCCGCATATACACCACCCGTACGCTGGGCCGGCTGAAAGGTCAGCTAGGGGGGATATATCAGGAGAAAAACACGGCAACCCTGCTTTGCGCCATCGAACAACTGCAAAATTCCGGTTATCGTATCACGGAAGAGAACATCCGAAAGGGCTTTGCCTGCGTATGTGAAACAACAGGTTTAAGAGGAAGATGGCAAATCATTAAGAAAGATCCTCTTATTATCTGCGACACGGGGCACAACGTAGCCGGAATCAGCTACATAAGCGAACAGTTGAAACAATTACATGCACATACCCTACGAATTGTCATCGGTATGGTCAACGACAAAGACGTCAGCACCGTTCTGTCATTGCTGCCTGAAAATGCCGTATATTATTTTACAAAAGCCAGCGTAAAACGCGCCATGCCGGAAGACGATTTTGCCCGACTGGCCCGAAAAGCCGGCCTATCCGGCCGGACATACGCCGGCGTTAAGGAAGCTTTCACCCAAGCCCTTCGCGAGGCCTCGCCGCAAGACATTGTTTTCGTAGGAGGAAGCAGTTTTATCGTAGCCGATTTTCTGCGCGATTGTTTTTAATCAAATTTCACTTTTCCGGTTCTACTTTTTCTATGTTTCGTTTGCCAAAACGGAAGATTTTAATTTAATTTGCACTACGAATGTTTAACTTTAAATCGGAAAATGATGGAAACGACAAATCTTTCCGGCCTGAAGCGTGCAGATTTTCAGGCAACGGTACAAGGAAAACAAACCGACCTGTTTTTTTTAACCAATCAAAAAGGCTGTGAAGTAGCCATTACCAATTACGGCGGTGCCCTGGTAGCAATCATGGTGCCTGACAAAGACGGGAAAATGGGCAACGTCATACAAGGACACGACAATATCCAGGATGTGATCAACAGTCCCGAACCGTTTTTGAGCACGTTGATCGGACGCTATGGAAACCGCATCTGCAAAGGAACTTTCACACTGGACGGAAAAACATACAAACTAGCCATCAACAACGGTCCCAACCATCTGCACGGAGGTCCTACCGGATACCACGCCCGCATATGGGATGCCAAACAGACAGACGCCCAGACCCTTGAACTTCATTATATTTCCCCCGATGGCGAAGAGGGATTCCCCGGGACAGTGGACATCACAGTAACATACAGCTTTACAGACGAAAACGAACTGGTCATCGACTATAAGGCAACTACCGACAAAAAGACCATCATCAACCTTACCAACCACGGCTTCTTCAGCCTCGCCGGCATTGACAATCCTACTCCTACTATCGAACACCTGCAATGCCAAATCAACGCCGATTTCTTTATTCCCATTGACGACACTTCCATCCCGACCGGAGAAGTCGTTGCCGTAAAAGGCACTCCGTTCGATTTCACTACCATGCACGAAGTGGGCGATATGATTGACGCAGATGACGAACAGACCAAGAACGGTGCAGGCTACGATCATTGTTTCGTACTAAACAAAACGGAAGAAGGTGAGTTGTCATATGCCGCTAAGATTGTAGAACCGACAACAGGACGCACAATGGAAGTGTACACAACGGAACCGGGCGTACAAGTCTATACCGACAATTGGGCCGACGGTTATCCGGGCCAGCACGGTGCCACATTCCCGCGTCGCAGCGCCATTTGTTTCGAAGCACAGCATTTCCCCGATTCTCCCAACCGTCCGCACTTCCCGTCGGTAGTGCTTTGTCCGGGTGAGACCTATACCCAGAAAACGGTGTACAAGTTCGGTGTAGAAGCTTGATACAGCCCTAATCAGGAAAAATATTAATCTTAAACCATAAAGAAATGAATCAAAAAGCACAGCCGAACTACACGTTCGCACTCGTAATTGTCATCGCCGTATGCTTCCTCATCGGATTTGTCACGACGATGAACAACTCAATGATTGAGTTCTGCAAGAACGCCTTTCATTTGAATAACTTCCAAAGCCAGCTGGTAAACTCTGCATTTTACGGAGCCTACATCATGTCGATACCTTTCGGCTTCATGATGAGTAAAATCGGTTACAAGGCAACACTTGTACTCGGTCTGGCCGTAGTGGGTTTGGGGTTTGTTATCAACTACCTCTGTATCAGCGGAAATCTGGACGGTAATGTAAGTACTACTTATTGGATGTTCCTAGGATGTATGTTCATTGTTGCATTAGGTATTGTCATGTTACAACTTGTAGCCAACCCTTATGTGATGGTATTGGGCTCTCCCGAGAAAGGCGCTTTCCGCATGACATTCAGCCAGGCATTGAACTCCGTTGCTACAACTGTAGCTCCTATCTTTATTGCCAGTGTCATCTTAAGCGGCAAAAAAGCCGAAAATGCAGTGCCCAGCGACATACCCTTCCCCTATTTGGGTTTAGGTATCTTTACTTTGATTCTCTGCGCCATCCTGTATTTCCTGAAATTGCCTAACATCGACGAAGGCAAACAGGCTGCCGAAGCCACCGGCGTGCAGAAAGAATATAAGAGCAGCGTGTTCAAATACCCGCACGTATGGTTAGGTGCATTGGGTATTTTCATGTATATGGGTCTGGAAATCGGTATTCCTTCCATGCTTACGGCCTATTTCGAGGCCAACAATCCTATACCCGGTAAGAGTGCGACAGACGTGTTGTTCTTGTATTGGGGCGGCATGATGGTTGGGCGTTTTGTCGGTGCCGGTATCCTGTCCAAATTCCAGCCTCGCGTCTTGTTGTCGGCTTGTCTGATAGGCGGCGCAGCGTGTGTTGGTATATCCTTCTTCCTATCCGGCGCAGCCGCTGTATATGCCATGTTGGCAGCCGGTTTGTTCCACTCCGTTATGTGGCCGTTGGTATTCAATCTCGGTTTGCAGGAACTGGGTCCCCATACCAAAGCGGCATCGGGTATCATCAATCTGGGTGTAGTGGGTGCAGCCACACTGACTCCGCTCATGGGTATGGTTGTCGACAAGCCTGAATTAGGTGTAGGCACGGCTATCTGCATGATGTTCATCTATTACGCCTATGTGATGTGGTTCTGCTGGAAAGGTTCCAAGATCGGGCTGTAATCCTGTCGATATAAGCCGAGCACAAAAGCTATCTCATTTATTAACCTTATAAATATAAACTTATGAAACTAACCATTGATGATGTAAGAAGCCGTTTCATTGAACATTTCGACGGAACAACAGGCTCAGTATATGCCTCTCCGGGCCGTATCAATCTTATCGGCGAACATACAGATTACAACAACGGATTCGTATTTCCCGGCGCCGTACAACAAGGCATGATTGCCGAGATCAAACCGAACGGAACGCGCAACGTACGCGCCTATTCCATCGACTTAAAAGATTACGTGGAGTTCTCATTGGACGATGATAAAGGGCCGAAAGCAACATGGGCAAGATACATCTACGGTGTGTGCCGCGAGATGATGAAATTGGGCGTACCCGTACAAGGTTTCAACACAGCTTTTGCCGGCGACGTGCCTCTGGGTGCCGGTATGAGTTCTTCTGCTGCTCTTGAAAGTTGCTTCGCATTTGCCTGCAACGACTTGTGGGGCGATAATAAGATTTCCAAGATGGATCTGGCCAAAGTAGGACAAGCCACAGAGCACAAATATATCGGTTGCAATTGCGGTATCATGGACCAATTTGCCAGTGTGCATGGAAAAGCAGGCAGCTTGATGCGACTTGACTGCCGTAGCGGTGAATTCGAATATTTCCCTTGGAACCCGAAAGGATACAAGTTGGTACTTGTCAACAGTTGCGTGAAACACGAATTGGCCGGCAGCCCTTACAACGACCGCCGTCTGAGTTGCGAGCGCGTAGCCGCCGTCATTGCCAAACATCACCCCGAAGTAGAAAGCCTGCGTGACGCTTCTTACGAAATGCTGGAGGAAGTAAAATCCGAAATCAGTGAGGAGGATGCAAAGCGTGCAGCTTACGTAATCGGCGAGCGCGACCGTGTGTTGGCTGTTTGCGAAGCTTTGGAAAAAGGCGATTACGAGACTGTAGGTGAAAAGATGTATGAAACACACCACGGTCTGAGTAAGGAATATGAAGTATCTTGCGAGGAGTTGGACTTCTTGAACGACATCGCTCACGAAGAGCACGTCACAGGTTCACGTATTATGGGCGGTGGCTTCGGAGGCTGCACCATTAACCTGGTAAGCAATGAATTGTATGATAACTTCGTTAAAGTTGTGAAAACGAAGTTCAAAGAAAAATACGGTAAAGAACCTATCATCATCGATGTTGTCATCGGTGACGGTTCACGCAAACTTTGCTAAATTCACCGTTAATCCAATTATCGTATCGTCCTCCTGTCTTCCCGGGCAGGAGGACTTTTTTATCCGGCGGTCGAACAATCTGCTCCGTCTCTTTTCCATATCGCCATACCAATCCCTATTACGACTTCCCCAGAAAATTTTCTTACCCCATAGCTATTTTGCCATACGGCCTATCCGCACCTATATGAAAAGCACCTCATTGTCCGTAGTCCTCCCGTTTTTTCATTTTTTCTTTCATTAGAAACAAACCCTCCCCATATCCCCTATGCTAAATCCGTTAACAAAAGAATCGATAAGCATACGCATATCCAAAAATTGAAAAGCCCATAAAAAAACAATATTTGTGGGAAAAGACAATCATCATACGTATTTCAATAGCATAAAGAGAGGCTAATTTCTCCTTTATTTACCCTTATCAAAGAAAAAAAGGGTATTTGAAAGAAAAAAAGTGTAACGAGAACACCTATAAAGAAAAAATATTATATATTTGTAGTGATAAAGAAGTGAAAAAGGAATATACTTAACCATATAAAAACTAATAACCATGAAAAGCTTTAAAAACGGCCTGTTCGGTTCGAGTATGGCATTGGCATTATGTTGCGCATGCAGCCAGCAGGCCACGGAGCAACTCACCGAATCGGGGTTGAATCCTCAAAACTATGTCAGTGAAGTACGAGGCAAACAGACAGCCCTTTATACGCTGAAAAATACCAACGGTATGGAAGTGTGCATCACCAATCTGGGAGGTCGCGTGGTTTCCATTGTCGTACCGGATAAAAACGATAGTCTGCGCGACGTGGTACTAGGCTTTGATAACGTAAACTATTATGCCAATCTGGACGGGAACACTCCCAGCGATTTCGGAGCAGCCATCGGTCGCTATGCTAACCGTATCAACAAAGGACAGATCGTTATCGACGGCGACAGCATACAACTCCCCGTCAACAATTTCGGACATTGCCTGCACGGCGGCCCCGAAGGATGGCAATATCAGGTATATCAGGGAGAGCAGGTGAACGACAGCACCGTGACGATGACAATGGATTCTCCCGACGGTGACGCCAACTTCCCCGGTGCCGTGAAAGCTGTAGTCACGTATGCCCTGACAGCGGATAATGCACTGGATATCCGCTACGAAGCCACAACAAGCAAGAAAACCGTCATCAACATGACCAACCACTGCTACTTCAATCTGAGCGGCGATCCCACAAGCCCTATCACAGACCATATCGTATACATCAACGCCGACCATTACACACCGGTAGATTCGACCTACATGACTACGGGTGAAATAGCTCCTGTAAACGGAACGCCGATGGACTTCACTACACCTCATGCCATTGGCCAAGACATCAAAAAGTTCGACTTCGAACAAATAAAGAACGGTAACGGCTTTGATCACAACTGGTGTCTGAACACACAGGGAAACGACACGCAAGTAGCCGCCCGCGTAGTATGCCCTACTACAGGTATCTGCTTGGAAGTATACACCAACGAACCGGGTATTCAAGTATACTCCGGTAACTTTTTGGACGGCACGTCCCCCGGCAAAAAAGGCATTGCCTATAACC
>CAJUDC010000097.1 GCA_910584955.1 uncultured Paraprevotella sp.
CCGTTCTGTGACCGGGCGTGTTGTCACGTCGTATGGGCGAACACCTTTGTCCGGTGTGATGATACGGAGCACGGCAGGAGAGGGATATAGTGCGTTGACAGCGGAAGACGGCAGTTTTACGCTGGATGTTCCGATGTATGCAACGTCTTTGGAGGTTTCCTCGCCGGGATATAATGCCGTTCGTGTAGGTCTAAACAAAAGTGGCCGGTTGAAAGAAATCGTTTTGCATTCCGATGCCGTAAAGGGGCTTTATTCGGAAGACGATAATATCACAGGCGATGTGACAACATCGGGCTTTGATTATAGTTCCGCATTCAATATCGGCACGGAGATCGGTAATCGTTTGGGAGCCGATGTGCGTACGATTTCACGTAGTGCCACTCCGGGCATTGGTAGTTTTATGACTATCGGAGGATTTAATTCGTTGTCGGCGAATGCTCAGCCGCTCATTGTGATAGATGGTGTGATCATCGACCAGCAATACGGACGCGAGATGCTTCACAGTGGTTTTTATAACGACCTCCTCAATAACATTAATGTAAATGATATTGAGAAATTGGAGGTTATGAAAAACGGTACGGCCTTGTACGGTGCCAAAGGTGCGAACGGTGTGATTCTGATAAAGACCAAGCGAAATAAAAGTTTGGCCACCCGCATTGATGCGACCGTATCGGGAGGCATCGAGCTGGTTCCGAAGATGTATTCGTTGATGAACGGCAATCAGTATAAGAATTATGCGTCGGAGCTATTGCGTTCGACAGGTACGGATGCCACTTCGTTCAAGTTCTTGAATGCCAATCCCGACTATTATTACTATAATAAATACAATAACAATACGGACTGGGCCGACTATCTCTATCGGGAGGCATTCTCGCAGAATTATGGTATCAGTGTGCAGGGAGGTGGTGATGTTGCCAACTATATGCTGTCGTTGGGGTATACCAATGTACAGAGCACGCTTAAGGAAAATGATGTGAATCGTTTGAACATCCGTTTTAATACGGATATTAAGCTTTCGGATCATTTGAAACTACGGTTCGATGCTTCGTTCAGCAACCAGACGCGCGCTTTGCAGGATGTGGGTGCTCCGGCCGATTACGATAACAAGACGGTGACATCGACCAATTATCTGGCTCTGATCAAAAGTCCTATGCTGAGTCCGTATTCTTATGCCAATGGGCAGATCTCGACCAGACATTATGACATTGTCGATGAGGATTATTTGGATGAAGCTTTGGCTTCTTTGGGCAATATCAACTATCGTCTGGCCAATCCGCTTTGTATTAATGAATACGGAACGGCGGAAAACAAGAACTACTTTGAGAACAGCTATGTGAATATTGCTGTGACGCCTCGTTGGGAAATCAATAAGCATTTGTCCTTACAGTCGTTGTTCAGTTATACACTGGTGAATACGAACGAGAAGTATTACGTGGCTATCAATGGAGTACCTTCTTATTACGTGGAGGCGCTTCAGGCTACGGTGGACAACGAGATACAATCGCTCTTTTCCAAGCAGAATTCCATTATGAGCGATACGAAGCTGGAGTGGTCCAATCGGTATGGAGCCCATTCCGTTAATTTGCTGGGCGGTTTCCGCTACATGAATGAAAGTTATTCTCTAAATACGCAAAAAGGTTACAACACCGGAAACGATAAGACGCCGTATATTAATAATTGTAGTTTCAAAAGCTCTACAGGAGCCAATGACAACTGGGCCTCTATGTCTTGGTATGCTCAGGCTCAGTACAATTACAAGCAGCGGTATTATTTGCAGGGTGACATGGGTATTGAGACTTCTTCCTTGTTCGGTCGTGATGCGAAAGACGGCTTTAAACTGGGCGGTGTCGTATGGGGTGTTTTCCCCAGTTTGCAGGCCGGTTGGGTGGCAAGCAACGAAGATTGGTTTCATCTGAAAGGCATCGATTACTTGAAGATTATTGCGGGTTACGGTCTAAGCGGTAACGACAATATCGGCTTCGGGGCTTCCCGTTCTTATTTCAAGAGTAATTTGTTTTTGAATAAGGTGCCTGCTTTGTCTTTGGCCAACATCGGTAATACGGAACTGCAATGGGAGACTACGAAACGTTTCAATGCCGGTTTTGAGATGAACATGCTGGACAACCGGTTAAGCGCCCGTTTCAATTATTTCTTAAGCAAGACCGACAATCTGCTTACCTATAAGGAGCTGAATATGATTACCGGTTTGGAGAAGAATTGGAGCAACGGCGGTTCGCTGGAGAACCAAGGTTTTGATGTGGCAGTAAGCGGTCATCTGATATCCCGTAATGACTGGAACTGGGAGCTGGGAGCCAGTGTGGGACATTATGTGAATAAACTGACGAAATTGCCTGATGCAAAAGAATACATCGACACGGAACTTTACGGGGCTACCGTACGTTCTCAGATAGGTGGACCGGTATCTCAATTCTATGGCTATCGCACGGCAAAGACACAGAACGGTACGTGCGTATATGCCACTACCGAGGAAGCCAAGGCCGATGGTCTGTATTTTGTGGGTGAGAACGGTACCGACCGCTATGAATTCGGCGCCGGTGACGTTAAATTTGTGGATATGAACGGTGACGGTAGAATCGATGAGAACGACCGTACGGTTATCGGCAATCCGAATCCCGATATTTACGGTAACATCTTTACTTCTTTGAGCTATAAGCGTATTCGTCTGGATGTTGGATTTAATTACAGTCTGGGCGGGGATGTATATAATTATGTACGTTCTCAGCTCGAAGGAGGCAGCCGTTTCATGAACCAGAGTAGCGCCATGACATCCCGTTGGACGTCGGAAGGTCAGATTACGGACATACCTAAGGCTGTTTTCGGCGATCCTATGGGGAATGCCCGCTTCAGCGACCGTTGGATTGAAGATGGCAGTTACCTGCGTTTGCGCAACGTCACGCTGAGCTATCAGGTGCCTATCAACAATACATATATTCAGGGCATCACCGTGTGGGGACAGGCCAACAATCTGTTCACGCTGTCTAAGTATCTCGGCACCGATCCCGAGTTCTCAATGGGCAACAGCGTGCTGGAACAAGGCATAGATCGCGGTCTGTTGTCACAGGGACGCAGTTTCTATTTAGGTGTTAAAATCAACCTTTAAATCTACGGACATGAAATTAAAAACATATTTTCTACAAATCCTGTTGGCCGGTGTGTGTGCCGGTACGACCGCTTCGTGCGACGATATGCTTGATATGGGCAACGACTATGTGGTGTATGCCGATAAGAGTCATTTAATATCGCCGGCTGATACGGTTAACTCCGTTTTGGGTATCCTGAATAAGTTGCAGGGAATAGCCGTGCGTACCCATTTGTTGGGGGAAGTGCGTGGCGACCTTGTGAAAGTGAATAATGTGGCGATAGCCGATTTAAAAGAGCTGGCCGATTTTACTATTTCCGAGGAGAATCAGTATAATCAGCCGCGTGATTATTATGCTGTCATCAACAACTGCAACTATTTCCTGGCGTATGCCGATACGTCGCTGATGAACAACCGCAACGAAAAGATCTTCCAGCGTGAATATGCCGCCGTGCGCTCCATTCGTGCCTGGACCTATCTGCAATTGGCACTGAATTACGGCAGGGTTCCTTTGGTTACTACGCCTGTTCTTACGGAACTGGATTCAAAGAAAGACTATCCGATGCTGTCGTTGGAGGGTATCTGTGATTATTTCATTAATGATCTGCAGCCTTATAAAAACATCGACTTGCCCGATTATTCCAAGATTGACGACCGCATTAATCCGCATTTGTGCTTTTTCCCGGTTCCGGTAGTATTGGGCGACTTGCTGTTGTGGAAAGGAGCGATTTCTCAGAATCCCCTTTATTCCCGTCAGGCGGCCCAGTCCTATTACGACTGGATCAAGACGGAACGTTCGTACAAGGGCTTTACCCGTACCGGACAATGGCGAAGAGAATGGTCGTCTTCCGCATTGGAATCCGGCGAATACTATATGGTAAACAGTTGGTCTAGCGGTGTGAGTATGCCGTTTACGAGTAGCGATGTGACTGCTTATGGCGGCTACGGAAATGAAATGTTTACGATAATTCCGATGGACTCCGCAGCCAACGACGGTTATTACAACCGCTTACGTGATTTGTATAATACTA
Source organism: uncultured Paraprevotella sp. (assembly GCA_910584955.1). GTDB lineage: Bacteria > Bacteroidota > Bacteroidia > Bacteroidales > Bacteroidaceae > Paraprevotella. The sequence goes on from CAJUDC010000097.1 coordinate 4,132, forward strand.
CGGAGAACAACGATTACCAGGCTTCTTTGTCGCCTTCCCGGTGTATGATTCAATACAGTGAATCGCAAGCCTATTGTGGAGAGACGTCGGCAGGTACGTTGGTTTATCCTACCAAGGAGGATATAGATGAGGAGGAGATGCCTTACGGAGCCGGTGATTTGCGTTTGTCCGGTCGTCTGACTACGGGCCGATACCGGGTAAACGGCGTATATACCGATATGCAAAAGATAGACAAGACGAATCTTCAGGATATTTATATCTATCGGGTAGGGCAGATTTATCTGCGTATGGCCGAAGCATTGAACCATGCCGGTTTTCCTCGTTTTGCTTATGCCATTCTGAGCACAGGCTTGAGCAATAATGTGATTGAGAAGTATGTGTTGCCTTATTGCGGCACCACGGCAGATACGTTGTGGGTGAAGAATTTCGATTTCCCCAATGCTTATTTCTCAACGCCTGTAGATGTGTCAACCGATTATACGATGATCGGATTACACTCGCGGGGTAGCGGAAATACGGTCAAGAACGAGCGCTATCTGGTATCGGCTTATACCGACAGTACCGATTATCCGAAAGATCCGTCTTCACTGACGTTCGCAGCCGATTCTGCGGCTTGGGCAGCTCGTGCACAGGCCCGTGAGATCGTTTTGGTGGACAGTTTGATTGATAACGAACAGGTTTTGGAAACCTCTTTCGAGGGATGTCGTTTTTATGACATCATGCGTATGGCCTTGCGCAAGGGCGATCCCGTTTATCTGGCCGATAAGGTGAGCCGTCGTAACGGAAACGGCGAGGTCGACACGCGTCTGAAGGCCTTACTTTCCGATCAGCGCAACTGGTATCTGTCCTGGAAGGGTCAGATCGGTCTTAAGTAGTTCTCGTTAAAAGACGTTTGTCTTCTTCTGCCCCGCAGGATCCGCCGATGCGTTTTCTGCGGGGCATATTCTTTATCCGACCGTTGCGTGGTGCGCATCTTTTTGTACAATTTATCATGGTTTTTCTTTCCCTCTCGGGATTAAATTCGTAATTTTGCGGGCACTAGTGTAGGTAATAACAGTAACGGAAAGATATTTTTATGGGAAAGAAATTTGCAGAACGTGCTCGTCTGAATCTTTCGGAAGTCAATAAAGAGGTATTAGCACAGTGGGATGCAACGGATGTATTTCACAAAAGTATGACGGAACGTGAGGGATGTCCTTCTTTTATTTTCTTTGAAGGGCCTCCGTCGGCCAACGGCCATCCCGGCATTCATCATGTGCTGGCCCGATCCATTAAAGATACTTTTTGCCGTTTCAAGACCATGAAAGGTTTTCTGGTGAAGCGCAAGGCCGGTTGGGACACGCACGGACTTCCCGTGGAGTTGGGTGTGGAGAAAGAGCTGGGCATTACCAAAGAAGACATCGGTAAGACCATCTCTATCGAAGCTTACAACAGCCGGTGCCGCAAGAATGTAATGATGTATACCGAGGAGTGGACGGACCTGAGCCACAAGATGGGCTATTGGGTCGACATGGAGCATCCTTACATCACCTATGATAATAAATACATTGAAACGTTGTGGTGGCTGCTGAAACAGTTGTATGAAAAGAACCTGTTGTACAAGGGATACACCATTCAGCCCTATTCGCCGGCTGCCGGTACGGGATTGAGTTCGCATGAGCTTAATCAGCCCGGTTGTTACCGCGATGTGAAGGACACCACCGTGACGGCCCAGTTCCGAATGACGGATCCCCGCCCCGAAATGACCGGATGGGGAGACGCCTATTTCCTGGCATGGACCACTACACCTTGGACCCTGTCTTCGAATACCGCTCTTTGTGTGGGGCCGAAAATCGAATACGTCTGTGTGCGCACTTATAATATGTATACGGGCAATCCCGTGACGGTGGTGATGGCCAAAGCCCGTCTGAATGCTTACTTTAATCTCAGTGGCGAGAACCGGCCTTTGGAAGATTATAAGCCCGGTGATAAAGTGATTCCGTATCAGGTGGTGGCCGAATATGTCGGAACCGATCTGGTGGGTATGCGCTACGAGCAGTTGATGCCGTGGGTAACCCCCGATGGCGATGCGTTCCGCGTGATTCCCGGCGATTACGTCACTACCGAAGACGGTACGGGTATCGTGCATATCGCACCTACGTTCGGTGCCGACGACGCGCAGGTGGCCAAGGCTGCGGGCATAGCGCCTTTGCAAATGGTTGACAAGAAAGGCGAGTTGCGTCCGTTAGTAGATCTCACGGGCAAGTTCTACGCCTTGGCCGATTTGGACGAGGAGTTTGTGGCAGCCCGGGTGAACACCGCTTTGTACAGTGCTTGGGAAGGCGCATACGTGAAGAACGCCTATGACGAAACGAAGGGCGAGAAAGACGAGACACTCGATGTGGCTCTTTGCATGGATCTGAAGCAGAAGGGACAAGCATTCAAGATAGAAAAGCACGTGCACAACTACCCGCATTGCTGGCGTACCGACAAACCCATTTTGTATTATCCGCTCGACAGTTGGTTTATCAAGAGTACGGCTGTCAAGGAACGCATGATGGAACTGAACCGGACCATCAACTGGAAACCGGCTTCTACGGGAACGGGCCGTTTCGGTAAATGGCTGGAGAATCTGAATGACTGGAACCTCAGCCGTAGCCGTTATTGGGGCACTCCTTTGCCCATTTGGCGTTCGGAAGAGGGAGAGGAGCGCTGTATCGGTTCCGTGGCTGAACTGTACGAGGAGATCGAAAAAGCCGTTGCAGCCGGTGTGATGAAGGCGAATCCGCTTCGTGAGAAAGGTTTTGTCCCCGGAGATTATACGCAGGAAAACTACGACAAGATAGATTTGCACCGTCCGTTTGTAGACGATGTGATATTGGTAAGTCCCGCAGGACATCCGATGAAGCGCGAGACGGATCTGATAGACGTATGGTTCGATTCCGGTGCCATGCCGTATGCACAGATCCATTACCCGTTCGAACATAAGGAGGAACTGGATAACCGTACGGTTTATCCGGCCGATTTCATTGCCGAAGGAGTGGACCAGACGCGCGGATGGTTCTTTACCCTCCACGCCATTTCCACGATGATCTTCGACAGTGTAGCCTATAAGGCTGTCATATCCAACGGACTGGTGCTCGACAAAAACGGGATGAAGATGTCCAAGCGTCTGGGCAATGCCGTGGATCCTTTCGGAGCCATTGAAAAGTACGGTTCCGATGCCGTGCGTTGGTATATGATCACCAACTCGTCGCCTTGGGACAACCTGAAATTCGACGAGGCCGGAGTGCAGGAAGTGGCCCGTACATTCTTCGGCAAGCTCTTCCAGACGTATTCTTTCCTGGCCATGTACGCCAATGTGGACGGTTGGTGCTATGACGAACCCGAAGTGCCGATGAGCGAACGTCCCGAGATAGACCGTTGGATTCTTTCCGAACTGAACACGTTGGTAAGGGAGGTGGAAACCTGCTACGAAGACTATGAGCCTACGCGTGCCGGACGGTTGATACAGGATTTTGTCATCGACAATGTGAGCAACTGGTTTGTACGTCTCAGCCGTAAACGTTTCTGGGGCAGTAGCATGAGTACCGACAAGCGTTCGGCTTATCAGGCACTGTACACCTGTCTGGAGACGGTGGCCAAGTTGATGGCGCCTATAGCTCCCTATTATGCCGACAGGCTCTATGCCGATCTGAATGCCGCAACCGGCCGTGACACGACCGTGAGCATTCACCTGGCCGCTTTCCCTGTCTATGACGAAGCGCGGGTGGATAAAGAACTGGAGTGCCGTATGGAACTGGCCCAGCAGATCACCTCAATGGTGCTTTCGCTCCGCAAGCGCGAGCGCATTGTGGTGAAGCAGCCCCTGCAGTGTATTTCCATACCCGTGACCGACGCCGCCCAGCGTGAGCGCATCGAGGCTGTCAAGCAGTTGATTCTGGACGAAGTCAACGTTAAGGAACTGCAATTTGTGGAAGGCAGCGGCATGTTGGTGAAAAAGGTGAAATGTAATTTCCGTACGATGGGCAAGAAATTCGGCAAGCAGATGAAGAGCGTAGCTGCCGCTGTAGATGCGCTGACCCAGGAACAGATTGCCGAGCTGGAGAGCCGGACTTCTCTGACGGTGGGGCTGGCCGATGGTACGACGGCAGTGATCGAAGCTGCCGATGTGGAGATTTTCAGCGAGGATATACCCGGCTGGACGGTGGCCAACGAAGGAAGTCTGACGGTGGCGCTGGATATTACGCTGACCGACGAATTGCGCAACGAAGGTATTGCCCGCGAACTGATCAAGCGCATACAGAACATCCGCAAAAGCAGTGGGTTTGAGATCACCGACCGTATCACGGTGGTGTTGTCGAGCCAGGAACAGACGGATAAGGCTGTAGCGGCCTATCGGGATTATATTTGCGGTCAGGTACTGGCCGATGCGCTGACGGTAGCCGATACGGTGGACAACGGGACGGAACTGGATTTCGAGGAGTACAAACTCACCGTGAAAGTCGCCAAAGCCTGATGCCGGTTAGGGCGGACGAATGAGTAACAGTATAAAAAAAGAAGACAATGGCGGAAAAGACATGCTATAACGATGAGGAATTGGCGGAGTTCAAAGCCCTCATACAAGATAAGCTGGCGTTGGCCCAGAAAGATTATGCGGCCATGATGGCGGTGTTGATGAACCGTAACAGCAACGGAGTGGACGATACCTCGCCCACTTATAAAGCGTTGGACGAAGGAGCCAATACGCAGTCGAAAGAAGAAATGATGACGTTGGCGGCTCGGCAGCAAAAATTCATACAAGGATTGCAGGCGGCCTTGGTGCGCATTGAGAACAAGACGTACGGCATTTGTCGGGAGACGGGCAAACTCATTCCCAAGGAACGCTTACGGGCTGTGCCTCATGCCACGTTAAGTGTGGAAGCCAAGAACATGAAAAACAGAAAGAACTGACAGTGAAGGTGGTGAGGAAGACAAGACAGGGGTTGACGGCACTGGTGTTGGTAGGGTTGATCGTGGGGATCGACCAATGTATCAAGATAGCCGTGAAGACCGGTATGTATATGCACGAAAGCATCCGTATTACCGATTGGTTTTACATCTATTTTACGGAAAACCGGGGGATGGCTTTCGGGCTGGAGCTTTTCGACAAACTTTTTCTGACGTCCTTTCGCATTGTGGCTGTGATCGGCATCGTGTGGTATTTGTGGCGTATCATCCGGCGCGGTACGTCCACCGGTTATGTGGTCTGTCTGGCCCTTGTGCTGGCCGGTGCGGCGGGCAATATCATTGACTGCGTGTTCTACGGATTGATCTTCAACAGTCCTCCGGCGCCGATGGTGGCGGAGTTTGTTCCTTTCGGTACCGGTTATGAGCAGGTGATGCACGGCAGGGTGGTGGATATGTTTTATTTCCCCATTATTCGTACCGTATGGCCCGAGTGGGTGCCCGGAGTGGGGGGCAATCCGTTTATATTCTTCAGTCCTATTTTTAACTTTGCGGATGCTGCCATCAGTTGCGGTATCGTTGCCTTGATCTTGTTTTACAGAGCCAGGTTGCCTAAATGAGGTTGTTCGGTAAAATCATCCAGTCGGTTGCTTTTCGTTGGCCGGTGCTGCTGGCCGGTGTGGCCGGCATTTGTGCGTGTAAGCCCGGCATACCCGGTCATGTGTTGTCCGAGAAGACGATGGAAAATGTGCTTTACGATTACCATCTGGCACAGGCCATGGCCGAAACGGGCGACAGCGTGGAGCAGCGTCGCTATCTGTATGTGCAGGCTGCTTTCCGAAAGCATCGGATTACGGAGGCAGAGTTCGATTCGTCAATGGTATGGTATTCCAGCCATGCTTCCTATCTGAACGACATTTATCGCCGGTTGGAAAAACGCTTCGATGCCGAGG
>CAJUDC010000098.1 GCA_910584955.1 uncultured Paraprevotella sp.
CGGGACCCCCGCCTTTTTTATCAATCCTCTGGATGTGTTTCATGGAGATCTGGGCGTGATGACGTCCGACGACGTGGTGATTGCCATCTCCAACTCCGGGCAGACGGACGAACTGTTGCGCTTTGTACCTTACCTGATCGAACACGAGATTCCCCTCGTGGGGATTTCCGGTAATCCCGATTCTTTGTTGGCCAAGTACTCTACCTTTCATTTGAATGTGAAAGTGAGCCGGGAGGCTTGTCCCATGAATCTGGCTCCTACTTCTTCCACTACTGCTACACTGGCGATGGGCGACGCCTTGGCCTGTGCGCTTATCGAGGTGCGTCATTTCGAAGCCAAGGATTTCGCGCGCTTTCATCCGGGCGGCTCGTTGGGACGGCGGTTGCTGACAACGGCGCGCGACGTGATGCGGAGCAACGATCTGCCCGTCATTCCCCCAGGTATGAAATTGGGTGAGGCGATCATCCACGTGAGCAAAGGCAAGCTCGGGCTGTGTGTGGCTGAGGAAGAAGGCCGGATTGTAGGCCTGATAACCGATGGCGACGTGCGGCGCGCGATGGAAAGTTTGCAGGATAAATTCTTTAATGTGCCGGTGAGCCAGGTGATGACGACAGCCCCCAAATGCGTTGCTCCTCATACGAAAATCGATCAGATTCAGTGTATCATGCACCGTAACAAGATCCACACCGTGCTGGTGGTTGACGAAGAACGGCATCTGCTGGGCGTAGTGGATCATTTCAGTTGCATGCTGTAAGGGGTGTTTGCGGTATAGCGAAAACGAAAACCGGATATGAGAAGTTTTGTATATCTTGTTGTGTGTATCGCGTGGCTCGGAGCGACCGGTGTCGTTCGGGCACAGGAGTTGCCTTCCGATTCACTTACCAGACGGGCATTGGAGGATATGGGGGTCCGCTTTTCCTGCAACAATCGGGTGGTGCTGCTGGAGGACGGCTTTGAAAAGTTCGATGATATGTTCGATGCCATCCGGCAGGCACGCCATTTCGTGCATCTGGAGTATTTCAACTTCCGTAACGATTCCATCGGGAATGTCCTGTTCAGACTGTTGGCCCGCAAGGCGCAGGAGGGCGTGAAGGTGCGCGCTCTTTTCGACGGATTCGGGAACAGCAGCAACGACCAGCCGCTCAAGAAGGAGCATCTGGAGCATATACGGCAGAGCGGGGTGGAGATTTATGCCTTTGATCCGGTGGTCTTCCCTTGGATTAACCATGCCTATCACCGCGACCACCGCAAGATCGTAATCATTGACGGGGTGATGGTCTATACCGGCGGTATGAATGTGGCCGATTATTATTTGCACGGCCGACCGGAATTCGGAGCATGGAGGGACATGCACATGCGCATTGAAGGAGATGCCGTGACGGAATACGAACGGATTTTCCGTACGATGTGGGCTAAAGTGGCGGATGAGGTCATCGACGGGCCGGCATACTATCCGGGCGACAGAAACGTATCGGCGTTATTTACGGGGCTGAAGCCGGACACTTGCGCTACAGCCGGGGAGAAGGTGATAGGTGTGGTAGACCGCATTCCGCTGGTTCAACCGAAAATTATGCGGAAAGCCTACCAGGCGGCTATCGACAATGCTCAACATCACGTCCGGTTGATTAATCCGTATCCCACGTTGGTGCGCAATGTGAAGAAAGCCCTTTACCGGGCCTTGAAACGGGGGGTTAGGGTAGAGTTTATGGTTTCTTCGAAATCCGATATTCCCATGTCGCCCGATGTGTCGGCATACCGTATGCACAAACTGATGAAACGAGGAGCGGATGTTTATTTTTACGAAGAAGGTTTTCACCATTCCAAGGTGATGATGGTGGATAGTGCTTTCTGCACGGTCGGTTCGGCTAATCTGAACAGTCGCAGTCTCAGCTTCGATTACGAAGTGAATGCCTTCATCATGGACAGTTGCACGACCAACTGCCTGAATGGCATTTTTGAGCAGGATAAGCTGTCGTCTACCTATCTGACCTCCGACAACTGGAAGAAGATGCGCTCTCCCAAGCGCCGTTTCATGGGGTGGCTTTATCATTTCTTGTCCCCTTTCATCTAGTCCTAAAAATAATCTGTGCAACGATTTGTTGCACAGATTATATTATTTTCTGGCGTAACGTACCCGCTTATTGCCTTTAATGGCTGTACGGTTGAATGATGTCGCGCATCAGGCAAATATCCTGCAACGAAAGTCCGTGTGCGGTAAGCTCTTGAATGTCTTCGTTAAAGGGCTGTAGCCAGTTCTTTTTATCGGGGAATTGTTTGCCGTACCGTTCAATATACTGTTTATACAGGCCGATCGCTTTTTTCAGGTCGCCCAGTAGCCAGGCCGTGTGGCCGGCGTTGAGATAGTCTTCCCACTTGGCCTTTTCGCCGGTTTCCAGTATCTTCGTATAATATTTCTCGGCCTGCTTGAGTTTGTTCATCTTGAACGCGCACCAGGCGATGGCACGCAAGGAAGGCAACACACGCTTGCCCAGATATTCCAGTTTGTAGAACCGGTTGGCTGCTTCTTCAAACCGGTGCAGTTGCATCAGGCAGAATCCTGTTTCGGATATAACCTGAACATTTTCGGGCGACATCTCCTCCAGTTTGAGCAGGCACTCCAACTCCTTGTCGAAGCGTCCCAGTTCCGAGTAGCACAGATGGAGTTGGTTGAGTACCCACTCGTTGTCGGGACTCAACAGGTCGGCCTGTTGATAAGTCAGCACTGCCTTGCCCGGCATTTTATTCTTCCACTGACAATAAGCCAACTTTTGCAGCAGGTCGGCTGTGGCGCCCTCCGTGCTTTGCAGTGCCTCCCAAAAAGTGATGGCATCGGCATAGTAACCCAGTTTCATCAGGAATTCGGCCATTTCTTTCCGGTATGTCGGTGTGTCGGTCATTTCTTTCAGTACCTCGTAGCGGGTGAAGAGCAAATCGTTTGCAAACGGATCGGTGAATTCGTGATGCGACGGGTACAACTTGAAAAAGCGGTACAGGTCTTCGATATAAGAGCGGTACTGCCTTTCCGGTGTTTCCGCCTGCTGCATCCGTTCGTGCAGCGCCTCGTCTTTTCCTGCCGCCTCGATCTGTGCGCCGAATTTATCCATAACAGCCGTGCGCTGGCTCTTCGGTATGCGTTGAAGCATCAGGCAAAGCGAATATTTATCCGATTCGCAAAAGTTCCCGGTTTGCAGCAGAAAATGCGGAAACTGCATGGGTTTGTCTTCATCGGTGAAGAACAGATCCCTTACATCGGGATGGCGGGAATCGAAAGGCAGGAACCAGTTACTTACTTTCCGAAAGAAGTCGAAACTCTTCAGGGCCGAGAAAGTGGCCAGATTTACATCAATGCCCTCTTCGCCCATCTGCATGAACTCTTTCATGTTGTTTGCCAGTTTCATGTCCTCTCGCGTGGGCTTCCAGTTTTCCGGTGGTGTTCCTCGCAGGGCATCGGCCAGGTCAGTGTCTATTTCCTCGAACCCCATCTTGTTGCGTTGGTATCTTTTGCTTTTCAACAGGTCGGGGAGAATCTCTTCCTGTAGCTTCTTCTTGGCCCGTATCGTTTCCAGGCTTAAAAAGAGTTGTTTCTGAAGGATAAGAAGTTCGTTTGCCACAGGCGGTTCTTGTCCTAGCAGGGAAAGTCCTTTGAGCAGATCGGGATAATAGGTGAATCGGGTCCGGTATTTCATGTAGCCCCATATCGCGGCAGTGAGCGCCCGTGTACGTATCCTGACATTTGTGCTTAGACAAAAGTAGAGCAGGATGCGGTATATACCGGCATTGAATCCTTCCCAGAGATTCAGCGTGAGTGCGGAGATAAGAAAAGGCCGGTAGTGCTCCTCTTGCCGTTCTATAATGGATCGCATTGTTTCTTCTTCGTCACGGTTCACGCAGTTGGCGGTCCAGATCCGATTAAATAAGGAACCGGAAGCTTCTGCCGTAACAGCTTCCAGTTCACGGATGCGGGCAGTCCGTCCGTTGTAGTCGTGCCGGTTACGTTCTTCTGCCAGACTGTCGCACAATTGATCCATGCGGGAAGATAGTTTTTCCAGGTCGGTCTCTTCCCTGTCGCACAACTGTCTGTATGCCATTGCGTATGCACAGCTTGTCTTTGTCCGTTTAAAGATGCGTCCGGCGTTGTCCAGCAGCGCAAAGGCCCTGCGTATAAGTTGCCTGTGAATCTCGTTGCGCTGCGGGTCGGTGCCGCCTGCGCTCATAAATTGCAACATCCTTTCGTAATCGCATTTCAGGCTTTCGTGTTCGCGCAGCAGTTGAGGCTCTCCCGTATCGTAGAGTATACCTTGCAGGCAGGCCAGTGCGTCGTACAGCCGATAGTCCAGCAAAGCCTGTTCGGCATCTGTGCGGAGATGATAATAACTTTGTTCGTCCATGAAGTTTATTTGCGGATAAATTGAGTGCTGATCAAAGAATCGGTCGGATGGTTTTCGGGAAGCAGGTTACGGCTTCTCAGCCAAGTTACGGCAGCCCGTACGTTATCGTCGTGTTGCGGTGCGGCCGGTTCGAAACGGGGAAGTTGCAAACTGTCGGTTGCCTGGGCGGGAAGTCGGTAAATAGTGCCTAAGACGGTTCTCAGACTTTCCGACGATCTGTTTGGGTTCAGTGCGTCTACAGCCCGGTTGTAGCCTTCCAGCAATAAACGGGTCTGGCGGATTCGTCTGGGGTCACGGTGAGCTTCTGCCGTTATGGCCAGCGCCATAAGTTGCGGCCTGTCCGCTATGCTGTGTCCGAATATCCGTCTGTTTCCTTCGATGCGTGCTTGTGTGGCGTAGGGTTCGGGCAGAAAAACGGCATCCAGTGTACCGTTGCAGAGCATGGCGGTGCGCAGTTGGATGTCATTTACCTGCGGCCGGTAAATGGCTTCTTTCTCCATGCGTGCGCTGTCCATGATGAGATCGCTGTAGAAGTCTGTGACGGAATGGCGTGCTATGCCTACCATTCTGTCTTTCAGTTGGCTGATGTTTTTGATGCGTTTGCTGCGTGCCGTTATCAGTTGCTGCCCTCCGTGGCATTTCATGATGACGTACAGCGGTGTGCCCTCTTTCTGTAAGAGGATAGCCCGGATGAGGTCGGTATATCCCACTTCCACGCGTTTCCGTGCCAAGGCTGTGTCACAATCCAGTTGCGCGGTGTAAGTATGTAGCCGTACATCCAGTCCTAGCTCGTCGTATATGCCCGTCGCCTCGGCGTAATAGAAAGGCAGACAGTCCAGCGTGGGCATAAGGGCTACTTTCAGTGCCGCCGAGTCCAGCCGCGCCGCTTCCTGCGGGGACGGTATGCCGGCATCCGAACGTCCGTTGCATCCGGCCAGCCCCGCCAGCAGCAGTAATAGTGTCAGTATTTTCTTCATTTGCCTGTGATAAGGAAAAGGGCAACCCGTATATACAAGTTGCCCTTTTCGGATGTTTCTCCCGGGTTTCAGGATAAATTATTCGCCTTTGATGGCTGCGATACCCGGTAATATCTTTCCTTCGATGGCTTCGAGCAGGGCACCACCGCCGGTAGAGATGTAGGATACCTGATCTGCCATACCGAACTTGTTGATGCAGGCTACGGAATCACCGCCGCCGATGAGGGAGAATGCACCGTTCTTTGTAGCTTCGGCAATGGCTTCGGCAATAGCTTTGGAACCGCCGGTGAAGTTGTCGAACTCAAATACGCCGGCCGGACCGTTCCACAGAATGGTTTTAGCGTCCTTGATGGCGTTGGTGAACAGTTTGCGTGTCTCAGGACCGGCATCCAGTCCTTCCCAGCCTTCGGGGATGGCGTTGGAGGGAACGATCTGTGTATTGGCGTCGTTGGAGAAATCGTCTGCTGCCACGCAGTCCGTACCCAATACGAGGTTTACGCCTTTGGCCTTGGCCTTAGCGATGATTTCCAGTGCCAGATCCAGTTTGTCGTTCTCACAGATGGATTTGCCGACCTCGCCGCCTTGTGCTTTGGCGAATGTATATGTCATACCGCCGCAAAGGATCAGGTTGTCTACCTTGTCCATCAGGTTTTCGATGATACCTATTTTGGTAGATACCTTAGAGCCGCCCATGATGGCCGTGAACGGGCGTTTGATGTTGCTCAGTACGTTGTCAACTGCCTGTACTTCCTTCTCCATCAAATATCCCAGCATCTTGTTGTCGGCATCGAAGTAATCGGCAATGACAGCCGTGGAGGCGTGTTTGCGGTGAGCGGTTCCGAAAGCGTCGTTAACGTAGCAGTCTGCATACGAAGCCAAGGTTTTGGCAAATTCTTTCTGTGACGCTTTCATGGCTTTCTTAGCCTCGTCGTAAGCCGGATCTTCCTTGTCGATGCCTACGGGCTTGCCTTCTTCTTCGCCGTAGAAGCGCAGGTTCTCCAGCAACAGCACTTCACCCGGTTTCAGTGCGGCTGCGGCTTCGGCGGCTTTGGCACAGTCGGGAGCAAACTGAACGGGAACACCCAGTTTCTCGGAAACGGCATCGACGATCTGGCTCAAAGAGTATTTCGGATTTACTTTGCCTTTAGGCTTGCCCATGTGAGACATGATAATCAAGGCACCGCCCTCTGCCAATATTTTCTTCAGTGTGGGCAGGGCACCGCGAATGCGCGTGTCGTCGGTTATTTTACCATTTTCATCCAAAGGAACGTTAAAGTCCACGCGGACAATTGCCTTTTTGCCGGCAAATTTGTAATTGTCGATAGTCATCATCTCTTTTTTATTTAAAGGTTTAAAATGATAGTCATGCGGTCGGTTTCGTTCAACAACCCTGCAAAGTTACTTTTTTTGATTGTAACTTGCAAGATTGTACCGTCTAAAAACACACCTTATTTATATAGGGGCATCGGAAGAATCGGTCGACCGTTTTTCCACCGGTTGCGGATCATACATCCGAGTATAGGAGCGGCACCATAATTTCAGGGCACAAATATCGCATTTCGGTTTGCGGGCGATGCAGGTGTAGCGTCCGTGCAGGATGAGCCAGTGGTGCGCTTTGGGGATGAGAGCGTCGGGGATGTACCGGACCAGTTCCTTCTCCACGCTGAACGGTGTGGTGCATTTGTCGTCCACCAGTCCGAGGCGATGGCTTACACGGAACACGTGGGTGTCTACCGCCATCGCCGCTTTCTGGAAAACGACGGCCTGGATGACGTTCGCCGTCTTGCGCCCTACGCCGGGAAGTTGTATCAGATCGTCCAGATCGGACGGTACTTCGCCGTTGAAATCGCTCAGCAACTTGCGGGCCATACCCACCAGATGACGGGCTTTGTTGTTGGGGTAGCTCACGCTTCGGATATACTCGAACACGGCTTCGGGGGTGGCCTCCGCCATAGCTTCCGGGGTGGGGAAGGCGTCGAACAAAGCCGGTGTCACCTGATTGACTCTTTTGTCCGTGCATTGGGCCGACAGGATGACGGCAACCAACAGTTCAAAAGGATTGTTGTAGCAGAGTTCCGTTTCGGCTACGGGCATTGTCTTTTCAAAAGCCTCGATAATCCGGGCATATCTCTCTTTCTTTCTCATTCTTTTGTCAGATTATGTGCAAAAGTAGATAAAAAGCATTACTTTTGCGCTTCTTTTTCTTATAAAATAAACACATAGCGAAATAGTAAATTTGAGAAAAGCGTAGCGAATGTACTGGAACAGCGTTCGTTACGCTATATTTTTCTTTCGGCAAAAAGCCAAAGAAAACCATAATATAGACAAATGACGCAAAAGTTCAGTTACCACATCATTACCCGTGTGATGATGCAATTTTTTTTGCGAAACCTAAATTTTGCATCGTTTGGCTTCATTTGTCGTATCTGTCGGTAACTCACTATAAACTAATTTTGTAACCAAAAAAAGAGTGAGTTATGAGAAGTACTTTTAAGGTCTTGTTTTACGTGAAGAAAGGCAGTGAGAAACCCAATGGAAACCTGCCTTTAATGTGCCGCCTTACGGTGGACGGAGAGATTAAACAGTTCAGTTGCAAGATGGATGTTCCCTTGCGGCTGTGGGATGTGAAGAACAACCGTGCTTCGGGCAAAAGTGTCGAAGCGCAGCGAATCAACATTGCCGTTGATAAAATCCGAGTAGAAGTAAACCGTCGCTATCAGGAACTGATGCAGACGGACGGATATGTTACTGCCGCCAAACTCAAGGATGCCTATCTCGGTATCGGTGTCAAGCAGGAAACCCTGCTAAAACTTTTCGAGCAGCACAACACCGAATTTGCCAAGAAAGTGGGACACAGCAGAGCAAAGGGAACGTTTCAACGTTATGTGACCGTCTACAAACACATCCGTGAGTTCCTGTCCCATACCTACAAGCGTGAGGATATTCCGCTGAAAGAATTGAACCTCACATTCATCAACGACTTCGAGTATTTTTTGCGCACGGAGAAGAAATGCCGTACCAATACCATTTGGGGCTACATGATTGTGCTGAAACACATTATCTCCATAGCAAGGAATGACGGTCGTTTGCCGTTCAATCCATTTGCAGGATATATCAATTCGCCCGAAAGCGTGGACAGGGGATATATCACAAATGAGGAGATACACACGATGATGAACACCGATATGCCCGACAAGACACACGAGCTTGTCCGAGACCTGTTCATCTTTTCCACGTTCACAGGGTTGGCGTATTCCGATGTCAAGAACCTCACGGAAGACAACCTGCAAACATTCTTTGACGGCAATCTATGGATTATCACCCGAAGAAAGAAAACCAACACGGAATCCAATATCAGACTGTTGGATGTTCCCCGAAAGATAATAGAGAAGTACAAAGGCATGACAAGGGACAACAAGGTATTCCCCATGCCGAGCAACACGACTTGCAACAAGAAGTTGAAAACTATTGCCGAGTTGTGCGGTATAAAATCCCGTCTGACCTATCATGTGGCAAGACATTCGGCAGCGACTACAGTCCTATTATCCAACGGAGTACCGATTGAAACCGTCAGCCGACTTTTGGGACATACCAACATAAAGACGACCCAAATCTACGCAAAGATAACCGCCCAAAAGATTAGTCAGGACATGGAAACCCTGTCGCACAGGCTGGAGGATATGGAAAAGAACATTTGCAACGCCATTCAATAACCCTTGAATCAAACGGAAATGAAAAAGGAAAGAAATATAATCACAATGGACGAGTTCGGTAATGTGGTTATGCCGAAAGATATAACCGATGTGTGGATGAACGAAGCCGAGTTGTTGGATTTGTTCGGTGTAACCGTCCCAACCATTCGGGCAGGTATAAAGGCTCTTTGCAAAAGTGGCACATTAAGGGAGTATGAGATAAGGCGCACCATACGCATATCCGATAATTGCAGCATGGAAGCTTACAATCTTGAAACGATAATCGCCCTCGCTTTCCGCATCGGAACATTCGGAGCGGAGCAAGTGCGCAATGCCATTCTGAAAAGACTGTACTTGCGAAAAGAAAAACAAACCGTTTTCTTTTCGCTGACTATGGGTAGGACAAACGGCATACCATTGTCATAAACGTATAAACAGGCACTCTGATTTTTCTCCCGAAAAGCGCAATCCGACAATTCGTTTTTCGGGAGTTTTTTCATCTTCCTAATCCGATTCCAGCCCCAAACCATTGATTTTTTTTGTTTCGAGAGGCGTTTTTCCGCATTCTGCTATATTTTGCGTAACAACTTATACATTAAATGCTTATACTTTTGTAGCTGGTATTTTTCAAACTTAAAACCATTTGATTATGTCAGCTAACAAACAACAAGACAGCCACCGACCGCCATTGGATGACGGCATGGCAAAGGAAGAATTCATCCGAGTGGGGACAACGATTTACAAGATTGTAGAGCAACCCAAACTGAACGGAGGGTATATAAGGAAACGCATAGCGTGGAACAACGAGACCCTGCGCCAAGACTACGGCAAGGATTACATCGGCAGCGTTCCCAAGTATGACGGCTTCTGCACCGTAC
>CAJUDC010000099.1:0-6235 GCA_910584955.1 uncultured Paraprevotella sp.
CACGCGTAACAATTAAATCGGTTCGAGCAAACGGATTGGCTGCGAATTTGAGGTGTATTGGGAATCGACCAACTAGAGAAGTTTTTGTCTTTATTAGGCTTTAAAGCCTCCCAGTCGGCAGAGGACGTATTTGTGGCACCGGCCTGTAATACCATAAAACTTCCGGGGGGAAGTCCTAATTTGGATGCTTTGTTGTTTTCGGGCAAGATGGCGGTGCTGACTCCCCGTCGGAAGAGCGACCCTTCTTCTACCGGTGTGTCGGTGTAGACAGGTGTACCATCGGTTTTGAAATGATGTACGTTGCGGGGATGCCACCACAATGCTTTTTTGTCGGTTGGGCTGGTTCGGGTGGTCAGCTGAATCGGTTTGTCACCTGCGGAGCAGAAAATATCGTGTTCGCATGTATAGTTATGATAGCGCACACGTACGACGGCACATCCCTCTTCTCCGTTGAAGCGTATCTTGAAGTCGATTGGATGTTCCGAAGCGCCTTCGATATGGGTCACGCCGTGTTGTGCCTTGTTGTCCCCGCTTCCATCGGAGGTAGTGCTGAGCGAAATGATATTATCACCTCCGCTGACAATGTCGGCACACCATCCTCCGTCGGAATTGAAGGATACGAAGTCTTCTTCCAGATCGTCTTTCGGCAAACGGAGCAATCGCACGTGAAAATCGGGGTTGCTTGTCTTGGCTTTTCGCCATATTCCTTTGGGATTGACAACACGACGCACCTGTATGATATCCAGTTCGATAGATTTTTTATCGTCGGAACCTTTGTCAGGGTCGTCAATCTTGGCCCAGAACTTTACTTTGGCTTTGCGCGGATAACCTACATAGGGGTTGTTGCCTACATAACCGCTTCGGGTGATCAATGTTTTTGCACGGGTATATAAGGGTATATAAAATATACGTTCCGTAGGTGTGCCGTCCGGGGCTTTTTTGGTATATTCCACCCGGTATGAACCGTCTGGGGTGTCGCTGTCGTAGGTCCCTTTGTCTATCTCGTATGTTCTTTCTCCACGATGGTTGCCTCCGATTTGTCCTGTAAAGAAACGATAATTGTAGTTGGTTTGTTCCGGTTTCGTAACGCTGTTGTCTTCTACTGCCACAATATTAGTTTGCCGGAGCGACAGGAAACTGTTCCACGGTCCGTCTTCGTAGACACTGCCCTCAAGGGTATAAGGGTATTTCCCCAACCAGTAATAAGGTCGTTTGTTACCGTCAGGTGCCATTCCGGTAACAAACTTAAAAGCTGTATTGTCCCACGGATAGGCGTATGTCGGAATGATCGGGTCCGTTTCGTTCTGCGGATCGGGAAATTCTTTCGAACCGTCTCCCCAAGGACGCCAAAACGTTTCGCCGTTTTTACGGGCTGTTTTCCAGTTGTCTGTCTCTTTACCTACTCCTACAATCTCGGCATGCAAGGTACTTGTCATCTTGCCTACGATTTTGACGGACACTACCATTTGCTTGTTATATAAATAGGAAATATACTGCGGCGAGTTGATGTAGATGCCCGGATGCTCTTCGTAGTCGATGTGCCAGTCGGCGTCATTACCGTAGCCTTTGAACTTGAGTGTCAGCTTGTAGTGAGTGTTCCGTATGGCGTTGTAGTCGTCGTCCTCCGGGGATTTCTGGCCCAACATATAGCGGAACGTGATGGGGCCGGAACTCACATGCGTAGCCGTGAGGCAGCGATAGTACCCCGTTACCTCTACGTACGTGCCGTATGCCTTTTCGTCTTTCCAGCCGCTTTCGGGCTTGTGGATGTCCGGGTTCGGAAAATCTATGGTGATCCCGTTCTTTGATTGCTTTTTCGATTTGCCAGTACCCTGCATGTTCTCGTAAAAGAAGAGCGACAAGGCATTGTGAGCATGCGCATTGGATATGCTTCCGCCGTCTTCGTCGATGCCCAGATAGCGGTGCTTGTCGTTGCAGACATGCAGGTAACGTTCGGGCTGTATCATGGACACATCCTCGCTCAATGTCTGTATGTGAATGCTCTTTCCGGTTTCGATTACTCCATTGGTAGCATCGTGCCGCTTCAGCCGGTTCTGTACGGGGTCGCCGTTCGGATTGTCCGGGCAGGATCTGTTCGGATTACCTAGTGTGCATTTCTTGGGAATATCCTTGATGGCGATGTCGGTGATGTAGATCTGTACATTGTCGTACAGATCACTGCCGTCGAAAGCCACTGTTACTTTCGAGACTAGACGGCGCACCCAGCAATGCAGTCGGGTGGCACTTCCGGATACTTCCAGCGGAGAACCGTCGCTTGCCGTACGGTCCGGTTCGATACTGTATACACCGAACATCTGGTTGTTCTTGTCCGTTTCGTTCTTATCCCATGTAAATTCAATTGCTTTCAATTTGTCGCGTGTGGAGATGTCCATACCGGGCAAGTTGTCAACATTGGCCACGGCGTAGATGTAATAAGACCCTCGGTTCAGTTTAAGTTCATATGTCACTTTCCCGGTCAGAGAATCTTGTAATGCCTGGTTTTCTTTCGGGCCTTTTTCGTCTTTACTCCGGTTATCGGCGAGTTCGTATTTCACATTGGTAACATCTTTATGGGGGGCTATGCCGTACACCGGATAAAGTTGGTATAAAGTGCCGTCGGCTTTGTAGACCACCATGTAGAGCGTATGTATGTTCTCAATGATATTGCCCGAATCGGCCTCCACGGCACGGGTGCTCAGTTCCGTCTGTTCCTGGTTGAAAGAGGCGGTAACCAAGAGCGTAGCCTCTCCTTCATCCATATTGTCGGCACTAATTCCCAAATCGTCGGTGCATCCCATCGCAAGCGATACGAGTATTACAACGCATAGATATAGCATTTGTTTTGATTTCATCATATTATCTGATTCTTGTTCGGTTTATTGATACGGATTCGGTATAACGGTCTTTTTGTCAGGTCCGTAATATATATCGTTCTTCGCATCATAATAATATAGTACTTCTCCTTTGTCGTCACGTATGATTCGCCATTGGGTACCGGCGTCTACAGCCCAGAACGGATTGATGGTCTCGATCAGTTTCTCGCCTTCCAATACATAGTATTTGTCTGTTTCGGTGTCATAGTAATAAAGGATCTTTGTACGGTCTTCGTCGTATATGGGTATGAGCCGTTGCAGAGGGCTGTCGAGACCGAAATCAGGTGTCAGTTCCACTTCTGCATAAGGTACCAGCTGAACCGTCACTCCGCTCATGTTTTTCTTTACCGTGAAACGATACCAACAGTTGCGTAAAAGATCGAATGGCACGCTTTTTTCCGTTCCTTGCGGAGGGTTGTCATAATATTTAAAATCGACAGGATAGTAATCGGAAGTGTTGTCTTCGAACTGCACGTAAATTCGCGACCGTTCTTCGATGCTCCGGCCTATGTTGCGATACTCGGGCAGGTAGATGACAAACGTACCGTCCGCTCTGTGTACAAACGGCAATTCACTGTCGCTTTCGCAATTTTGAGGGATATGAGGCAGGGCTACATAATCATCTGCATAATTGCCGTGCACGTAGTCGTTTTGTGTATAAACTCCGGCTGGCGCGCAGAATCCGCGTGTATTGTAACGGCGCAATTTCACGTCTTTGATATTCCAAAGGGAGCCTTCGGCAGGGGATACTTCCACCTTCGCATAAGCACGTAGCAGATGAATGAGACCGAGATGGCAGTAATGGTTGACATCCCAGGCAAGTGTGCCGAGTGCTTTCACACCATACAACGGTATGGTATTTTCTTCGGAAGGCACCGTTTGGGCTGCCGAAAAACTGTATGTTTGCGCACAGAGATCGTCAATAGTGGTTTTACCAGCCTCCAAGTTGTCGGGATATGTGCCCCAATTGGCAAGGGCTATCACTTTGATGGATTTATTTTTGATGGCTTCTCCTACAGCCCCCAGCACTTCGTAGGTCTTGGATGTGGCAGTTGTTTCTACGGGTAATACGGATGTCACGGTAAGCGAGTCCACAAAAAGATTGTTGGCATCGAAAAAGAGAAAACGAAAATCTCTTCCTGCAATGTCGATATAGTTCTCGTATCCCGAACCACGATCGTATTCGTCGCCTAAATGACCGGCAGAGCGTGTGTCGGAATTGGTCTTATCATTGATTGTCAAACGAAAACTGGCATGAAATGACGTCGGATTTTCGTCGTCGGAAGCTGGCCATACCTCCATATCGGACGAGCATCCGATTATGGCGGATAGTCCGATAAGGCCACACATCAGAAAGATGGTATGACACAATCGAAGACTTATGTGAGGACGTAAGTTCATTCTGTTTCGTCGTACTAAAAAGTTTCAACAATTAGGTTTATTAAATGTCGCTGTTTTGGAGAATTACTTTCCAAGAATTTATGTATATGTATGAGTTTACCCAGCGGTTACCTTCGTCTAGGAAGAAAGTCAGGTTGTAGTTGTCTTGTCGGTCGAGATACTCCTGATTGCTCATGTTGCGGTTGTGGTATCCTTTCACCATCAGACAGTAGTCGATGAGAGGAATGGAAAGGACGATTTCGCTTTTATCGTTATATATGGTAAGGCGGGTATCGTTACCTTCGATAAGCCGGGCAACGGTAAGCTCGGCTACGGCTGCACTGAAAGAAGAGGAACTGCGAACTTCGGGTGCGGGATGGAAAATTTCGGCCTCGCCTTGTTCGGTGTGCCAAGCATAGTAAATGATTGTTTCATCCGGCCTCAAGTTATTATCTTTCGCCATCGAACCGTTATCGGAAGTAATGGTAAATGTGAATTTGTCTTTGTCTACCGGTTCGCCGGAAAGGTGCTGCAATACGACATGTACATCGTTTGTATTCTTGACCAATGGCACGGTATAAATATGTACGCCCTCCTGTTCGGGAAATTCCTGTGCTTCGAGAGTACCGTGGTAAAGGCGGTTGATGTCATGTTTGATATATGCTTTCCCGTCGGAGGTATGGTCGCGTAACAGTGTGCAGTCGAGATCATCTTTGTCAACAGAGAAAGATGTGGTGTGACCTTCACCACACCAGGCTATCAGTGTATAAGTGCCGGGAGCCACAGGAACATCCATCATGTAGCCGTCTGCTTTGACGGTTGCTCCCGTCTCGTGCTTGCTCCATACAATTCGTCCGTTATCATCTAACACGTAGAGGGTCACTTCATTTACTTCGTTTGAGAATGCGTCGGCCCATTTCATATTCATATCATATTTGAATCTCACTTTATAATAAGGATTACAATCACCTTGATCGTCATATATAAGACTATCACATGATGATACTGACGTAAGGGCAGCAATCAGCACTAACATAAGTCGCAAACGTACAGTGAAAAGAAAGTCGGCAAAACGTATCACAATGTTTATTCTCTTTTATTTAATTATATCGTTCGGTTCGTATATAGTGTGGCCGGATATCGGTTCGTTGTCAAACGGGTTTCTCCGGCTCTGGATTTCGGTTTCGGTGGGAGTTGTTGTTTGGGAAACTCCGATTTGTCAGGAGGTCTAGCGTCCTCTTAACGGCTTTGTTCTGTATGCAGACATTTCGAAGTGTGTTTGCATACGTGGAGATAAGCATAAGTAAGGCCGGCGTTCAACCGGTACTTGTTTGTGGCGATCAAACACCGGCCTTTATGCAGTTATTTTCAGTCGGGACTGACCGATTATAAGTTTACATTTTGATTAATCAGTTTCCAAGAGAGGATATTGATCTGAGCACCCAGGTAATAGCTGTCCTTGGGATCCTCGGGGATAATAGGCTTCTCTTCTGAGCCGTCCTCCGGAATGAATACGCCGTGACCCAGGTTCGACAGGTTGTTGATAGTTAATTTGTACCAATGGTTGCGAACTACACCGTAGTAACCTTCAATAGTATTGTTTGCGCCTTCACTTGCAGCCTGATGCTCGATAGGAATGTTGTAATACATGGCGCCACCAGTAAATGCTTCGCCTTCTGTCGTTACATTGCCAAGATAATTGTTGAGGGCGTCAATGGCGGCATTTGTTGCGGGGATCTCTCCTTCGGCCGCAGTTTTGGCATATTCCGTATATACGGCTTTGTTATCTTGAATTTCTTTCTTATAGAACTGTTCGGTTGCATCCAGATTACCCTTAACCAATACTTTACCGGCATTCGTACCTTCTGCATAAGCCAGTTTTACATCGTCGGCACCAATCTGTTTATATTGGCTTTCTTCCTTATCGTCATCGCCTGTTGTCGTTGAAACTTTTCTCCAAATATTAAGTTTACCGGCACCGA
>CAJUDC010000099.1:6245-9799 GCA_910584955.1 uncultured Paraprevotella sp.
GTCGATCTTGTTAAGAACATACTGCAAGAAGTCGTTTTTCTTAAACATAAGACCGTTGTAACGTACTAAATCAAGACCGTTCCCTTTTGCGTCACAAATCTGAGCTTTTACAAGTACGGAAGTTGCATTTGCAGAAAGGTTGTTTAGGAAGTTCTGAGGTGAGTTGGTGTTTTCGTTGCAATACTCTATATGGGTAGTCTTTATTCCGTCTGTAAGGTTACTGTATGTTATATAATTCAGACTATCCTGAAGAGATGTTTTACCGTAAACGTTTGATTCGGCCCAAAAACTGCGGTGATCTTCCGTAATATTCCATCCTTGGAAAGGAGAAACCGTACTCCAAGTTTGTTTCAGTTGTTTGGATAAGTAGGTATGCTTCGCCGTAGCGTTTAATCCCCAGCCCAGGAATTTAACATACAGTTCGGTTGTACCTTCGTTCACATCGCCTTCGTTGTTCGGATTACCGCCAACGGAAGCTTTGATTTTGTACATATCGTCGATCGCTGTTTCTTGGAATGCAGTGCCCAGTCCCAATTCAACCTTGGCTGCTAAGCGCTCTACAAAAATCTCAACACTTGCTGTCGAAGTGGTTGCAGGCTCTTTTTTGAAATCTTCAGGATTTACTTTTGTCGTATAATAACGGGGGGAATAATCCTCTCCGATAAAATCATCGTGGTTGCTGCCGCCAAGATAGCTGGAAGTACTCATTACGAAATACCCTTTCTTCGTGTCACTAATGTCATTGCGGCACTGCATCTGCAACGATTTGGCTGTGGCTTCGAGGGTTGATTCCGGTTTGAAGTCAGGAGCATTGAGCACAGTCAGCAGATAAGAGGGCAGACCGGTTTCGGTAAGGTTCTTAAGTACGATTACGTTTGCTCCGATGAATTCGATGTTTTGATCGGGGGATGTAGAGTTTCCTCCGTTCCACACACTGGCTTCGGAAGTAAATACTCCATCTTTATCAAAGAAGAAGAAACGTGCATCGTTCACATCATGTTCAGTTCCGTTTTTGTAGCCTCCGTCTGTGGTAGACTTCGTGCCCGCATTAACGTCTTTGATGTTCACCGTCATATAGGCAACATCTCCGACAAACTCACTGGACTGATTACCGCCAGTATTTTCAATGATCTCATCACTCGAACAGCTTGCAAATGCCATAGCTGCTAGAAGTGGAATAAAGAAAGCTTTCTTTTTCATTGTTTGAAAAATTAATTATTAATAGATTGGATACAATATACTATTTGAATCTGCTAAGGTAAACCAATGCTTCTTCGGCCTGTTTGAGGCCTTGGTCTGCCGCACGGGTCATAAATCGTCGGGCTGCTTCGTAATCTTTTTTATTTACGGCCAGCACCCCTCTGGCGTAATCGGCCTCCGGGCTATCTCCGCTTTTAGCAAGATACTGTTCGGCTGCCGTTATATCCTGCCGGCTGAGGGCCGAGTTGGCGGCGTTGAGGTTGGCGATCGGATCGGACGGATACATGCGCACTGCCGTCTCGAATACATAGTTATAATCATCGCTGCCGGCTTCATAAGTCTGAGCCGCTTGATAGAATTCGTTTAGGCTCAGTTTTTGCGGTTGCGTCCGTACCAGTCGTTTAATCTCTTCTATATCCGTGAACGTGCGGATCTCATAATCGATTTTATAATCGGAATGGCGTAAGGCAGGATAGATGGTGGCCAACAGGAAACGGTATTCGTCAGGATATGTCGTCTTGATCTTCCTTTCTTTGCTGTCTGGTTCCATATCGCTGTCGATTAGAGCTAGAAGCTCTTTTTTGTGTTCCAAACCGGATTGCTCGACAAACGTCCGCAGGCCTTCCCAGTCTTCCGGCTCATAAGAAGTTTTGATGAAATCGTTGTTGAAATGATAAAGGCGTAACACGTACTCCTTAAGGGCAGCCGTACGTCCTTTAGCCAAACGCGTGTTGTTGGAATAAGGACTTTCAGGCGAGGCGAAACCTTTTATAGATAGTGATTTAACGGTAATATCCTTGTCGTTGCGTACGGAATCTATCGTGCCGATGATCTTGGCTAACTCCGCTGTATTATTACGGTAATCGGGGTAGATGACTGTCTTGTTTACGGGGAAATCGATGAATGCGTGTCCGCTGACGGAACGGTTTTTTACTTTCTCGGCTATCGGACATTTATAAGCCATTTGCGGAATGAAAGGTTTGGGAATATCTATCATGTGTAGTTGCCGAACACCTTGTGCGATTACGGTGTGGCAACAGCCGAAGTCGTTACGACGCAATTCCAGTGTGGCGCCATCCATCCATTCTTGCCATGGAAGAAGCATGTGATAAGGGAGCGTATCCGGTTTTTCGGAGGCTTTGAACATTGTCTCACCATTCCCGGACAGCATACCTTTGTATTCGCGTTGATAATAAATGTAGCGTCGATGACCGTATACGGCAACGGAGTTAAGCGCTATGTTTTGGTCGCCGTGAACCAGAACCGGAGTCAGCAGTACAGCCCGGTTGCTTTCTACTTTCATGGGGCGTAGATCCATGTTCATCTTCACAGCCAGATAATTGCCTTCTTTCGCTACGCTTACATGCTTCGTATCGGGCACACGGGCCGGAGCGATTTGAGTCCATGCAGGCAACGACCGGACGATCAGCATTATGATAATGAATAATATCTTTTTCATATTTCTCATCTGTAACAGGTTAGAACACATATACAAGGTTTACGGCGCTTTTAGTCGGTCCGACGAAGTTGTGCGGATGGTTGCTGTCGATTTTTTTGCCGCAGCCGGCACAGCGAAACTGGTCGTATCGGGTATAAGTCCATCCGAGTCCGATTTCCGCTTCAATATTCCAATGGCGGCTCAATGCCCAGGCATATCCGTAAACGATACCAGCTCCTGCAAACCATCCTTGATAACGGGTGTCTTTGAGTTTGCGGGCATCCGTGCCCAGCAGATGCCATCGTCCGTTGAATCCTCCTATGTTATATTGGCCTCCATGCAAGTGTCCGCCGATAAAGTGTCCGCCGAAACGGTCGCAGAACCAATAGCGGGCTTCGGGCTGTATCAGCCAGTGTTTCCAGCGGCGTTGATGCGAAAGTGTCCATGTGTTTAAGTCACCCGTAACATCAAGCGTCCATTTAGGTGCTAGCCCGATCTCAGCACCTAGGTTTATATTCAGTAAACCGTCTGAAACGAGATTCGTTTTGACCGCTACGTCTTGAGCCTTTATCATAGAAAATGACCCAATAAAAAACGCAAGTATTATAGAAAGAAAAACTGTTTTTCTCATATTTCTGTCATCGTTGTTAATAATTGCATTACTTCATTTAACTTCGTCCCATTACACGGCCTTTTGTGCCGGATAGAATGGTCTGCGAGTCTCTGTATGTTGTTGGTTCCTGTAATAGAAAATCCGTTTGCGATCGGGTGTTTCACACTACATACGGCAATTCAAAGACTCTTTTTCAACGGTCGTTCTTTTGTCGTTTTTCGGGATAAGGTCTCTTCTAAAACCGTTAAAGAACTTCTTGTTTAATCTTTTTACGTCTGTCGGATGTTAATACAATTTTATTTC
>CAJUDC010000100.1 GCA_910584955.1 uncultured Paraprevotella sp.
TGTTTGTCAAGGACTTGCATTTATAACAAGTAATTAAGCTGCGAATTTAAGGTTTTTGATGAACCTTAAAAACGATATTTGTATGAGAACAAAAAACATCGGCTGGATTGACACCTTACGTGTGCTGGCCTGCTTTATGGTGGTGCTTTCGCACTGCTGCGATCCTTTTGTCGCTTGTTTCGACAACGACCGTACCGCCTTTCTTACGGGGGAGTTTATAGGAAGTCTGATGCGTCCCTGTGTGCCGCTTTTCGCCATGATGACGGGAGTGTTGCTGCTGCCTGTACGCGGTTCGATGTCCGACTTCTACCGCAAACGCCTGGGGCGGCTGGCCGTGCCGTTTGTGTTTTGGTCCTTGATGCTTCCGGTTCTCTTTTTCCTGTATTTCCATTACGGTCCCTCTACGGTCAGTCCGAGCATCGATCCGGCACAGTTCACTCTTTCCGGTCTGTGGACGAAGATGGTCACTTTTGTATTTAATTTCAATTATGAAACCACGCCGTTATGGTATCTTTATATGCTGGGTGGGCTTTATCTGATTCTGCCTGTGGTGAGTGCCTGGCTCGACCGGGCGGAACGTAGCGAAGTGAGGCTCTTCCTGAAAATATGGGGAGTGACGCTTTTCTTGCCTTATGTGCAGCTTTTGGCACCGTCGTTGGGGTATACGGGCAATTACGGCAACATGGGACTGCTGGGCGTGTGCGATTGGAATGCCTACGGCACTTTCCATTACCTGTCCGGTTTTCTGGGATATATGGTGCTGGCTCATTATCTGGTGAAGTACCCCTTGCAATGGGGCCGTGCCCGTCTGCTGGGCGTGTCGGCAGTAATGTTTCTGGCGGGTTATCTCATCACGGCTTTCGGTTTCGATGCCATTCAGCAGCGTTATCCCGGCGATTACGCTTATCTGGAGATTTTGTGGCTCTTTACCGGGGTGAACGTGTTTCTGATGACCGTGCCTGTTTTTGTGTTGATGCAGCGGTGGAACGGCACCGCACCGGCATGGATTCATCGGTTGGCCGGTTGGTCGTTCGGCATTTACCTGTGTCATTTTGTGTTTGTGCAGGTGGCTTACGATCTGTATGCCTGTGGGTCGTGGCCTGTGGGATTGCGTATTCCTGCGATGGCACTGACAGCCTTTGTCGTGTCGGCTCTGCTTACAGGAGTGCTGCAACGTGTTCCCGGTCTTCGGGCTACGGTGCGCTGAGAGGAAAGGGGGATATTGGATTTCGGTGGTTCAAAAACAGCCTTTTTGCGGTCTGTCGCAAAAGATGAGGCTGTTTGTGTCTTATCTTTGTCGGGCCGTAGAGAAAAAAGGCCGAATGTAAAAAAGCTTTTCTTGTAAAGAATATGAAAACATGAAATGTAAAATAAAAAGATTTGGAACGCATTCCGTGACTGTTTGAGCAGCAGGACGGAGTAAGACTATTATAGGCCGGCTTGTCGATGCAAGCCGGCCTATTTTGATGGCAGACTGGTAAAACGGTGATTTGTGATGCTCGTCTCGTGCGAACGGGGCGAGCATCCTGTTTTTCTAGGGCCTGCATCCCGTGCGTTTCTTGTGCTCATGCTCGACAGAAAGGTGGTACACTATAGTCGTACGGACACCTCCTGCCAATCAAATGCGGGGCAGAGAGTCAAATTCTTTTATCCGTATAAATCCTTTCTTTATCAAGAAAAGTGTGGAATATGACGCCTTTCTCTTGTGTTTCGTATCGGGATTATTGTTCCGGTCTGAATTGCGTGACGTTTAAAATGCCTTTCGGGGTTTCGGCACGTTCCCAAAGTTCGGTTACTGTGTCGGTTATCGGTTCATCGTAAATGTTGGTGGTATGCCTTTCCCATGTCAGTGAGAAATGGCTTTTATCAATAAGTTTGATGTGAATGTCTTTACCGTCTTCCCGTACCAGCGTGTCGTTCACGTATGTGAAGTCAATAGTACGGCCCATAAAACGGGCGGAGATACTTTTGGCCCCTCCGTAATCGTATTGAAGCAGAAGGGCTGTGTTATTACCAAAAATCTTGTAGTACATGTTCATGGATGCCACCGGACCACTCTCTCCTTCTGCAATGGCAGCCTTGCGTATCCATGTACCGTAGAGCGGGTGCTCGGGTGTACTGTTGTCGATGGGTTTTTCCGTTTGGATTTCGGGTTGACAACCGATGGTGATGAGGCTGACTATCCCTATGGCAATCAATGCTGCCAGCATGCGCGGTAAACTGACTTTCGAGATGATGTGTGTATTCATAAAGCGTATTCTTTGTTTGATGGATGACTGTGCGAAATAGGCTTTAAAAGAAAGTAGGTTTTCCTGCCCTGTTGTCATCTCTATCAGACTGAGCTGATATTCCCGGCGGTCCAGATTGGAAGCCAAGGCCTCCGTATCGGCCTGGAATTCCTGCAATAATCTGATTTCGTGCAATAGCAACCAGAAGAAGGGATTGTACCATTGGGTGCAAAGCATAAGTTGTACCCATAACAACTCGCTGAAATGATGGTTCTGAGCGTGTCCTATTTCATGAGCCAATACATGGGGCTGGTATTTTTCGGGCAGATCGGCAGGAATAAAAACGTTGTTCCGAAATGAGAACGGCGACGGAAGTCCGGTTTGATAAATCTGTATTCCTCTTTCTTTTTGGGTCGGACGGGCCTCTTTCCGTATCCGCTTCAAATGTTTCAGTTGTATGGCCAAGATAAGAAGCAGGATGATGGCGATTAACAGAAAGATGGGCTGAAAGCCTGTGCTTTCGGTAAATTGCCGATAGTATTCTTCCAATTGCCCGGCCCATTCGCTTCTTATGTGGATATTGTAAAAGCGTTCGTACATTTTCCATGTATGGGTGCGGGGCGAGAGTTCCCATGCATAAGCGGGCAATGGTCTTGCGATTTCACAGAAAAAGGAGAAGAAAGCCATTACGGCGCCGCTTATCAGAAAGATCAATCCGTGTTTCGGGTGGATTTTCTGAAACAATAACACCCGATAGAGCAACCATACTATACCTGCGACAATAGGGGGAGCTACGGGGTAGATTCCGAATATCAGTTGTAAGTTTGGAAGCGCATCGGGCATCATGAATCACGCAAGGAAAATCTGCGCTATTCCTTGCTCTGCTTGATCAGGTCGACAAGTTCGTCGATTTCCTGATCGCTCAGTTTCTCACGCTTGGTGAAGAAAGAAATAAGCGACATGAACGATCCGCCGAAGAATACGTCCTTCACATTGGAAAGATAGTTCTCTGTGTATTCTTCCTGCTGAACGACGGGAGTGAAATAAAGCATCGTACCCACCTTGATGGATTTTACGAAGCCTTTGTTGGTAAGTATCTTGAGAAAAGTAGCGAGGGTAGTATAAGCCGGTTTGGGATCGGGATATTTGGCCAAAATATCACCTGTGAACGCACCACGAGTTGGTAGGTTCCACAAAATGTGCATCACCTGAAATTCGGCTTTAGTCAATAACTTCTTTTCTTTCATAGCATGGTAATATTAATTCATTCTCATAGCAAATATACAATTAAATTCTTAAAAGCAAGAAAAGAACGGCTGTACTTTTTGTCGTTGCGTTCTGTTTTTAACGTTTATTTATATATTAAGCCCTTTTGAAGTGTCTTTTTAATGCCAAAAGACCGCCCGACGTGTAAAGTGGGGCGGTCTGGGATGATAAAAGGATAAAAGCCTAAACTTAACAATACATATTGACAATGGCTTCGTAAAGTTCTTGTTTACCGCTCGTCTGTTTGGGCTCGCCGTTCGCTTTGGCATACGCTACGAGGTCTTCCAGGCTCATCCGGCCTTCTTCGAACTCCTTGCCTTGGCCGCAGTCGAACGAGGCGTAGCGGTCGGCTATCATCCGGCGTATGGGAGAGTTCTCCAGCAGGTCGGCTGCGTTTTCCAGGGCGCGGGCCATGGCGTCCATTCCGGCGATATGTGCGATGAATAGGTCTTCGGGATCGGTGGAGTTGCGGCGGGTCTTGGCATCGAAATTCGTACCGCCGTTGCCCAGTCCGCCTCCTCGGATGATTTGCATCATGGCTTGTATCAGTTCGTAGTTGTCGATGGGAAACTGGTCGGTGTCCCATCCGTTCTGGTAGTCGCCCCGGTTGGCGTCGATGGAGCCAAGCATACCGTTGTCTACGGCTACGGCCAGTTCATGCTCGAACGTATGTCCGGCCAGGGTGGCGTGGTTCACTTCGATGTTTACTTTGAAGTCTTTCTCCAGGCCGTGGGCGCGCAGGAATCCGATCACGGTTTCGGTATCCACATCGTACTGATGCTTGGTGGGTTCCATCGGTTTCGGTTCGATCAGGAAAGTGCCGGTGAAACCTTTGCTGCGGGCGTAGTCGCGGGCCAGGGTTAGCATTCGTGCCAAGTGTTCTTTCTCGCGTTTCTGATCGGTATTGAGCAAGCTCATATAGCCTTCGCGTCCGCCCCAGAACACATAATTGCTACCCCCCAGTTCGATGGTGGCATCGATAGCGTTTTTGATCTGTACGGCAGCCCGGGCCACCACATCGAAGTCGGGGTTTGTGGCGGCGCCGTTCATGTAGCGCTTATGACTGAATACGTTGGCCGTTCCCCACAGCAGTTTGATGCCGGTTTCCGCCATTTTCTGTTTGGCATAAGCCGTAATGGCTTTCATGTTGGCTTCGTAGTCTTCGATATTGTCGGCCTCGTTGCAAAGGTCTACATCATGGAAGCAGAAATATTCGATTCCCATCTTCTGCATGAATTCAAAGCCTGCGTCCATTTTGTCTTTGGCGGCCTGGAGCGGGTCGGCGGCGGTGTTCCAAGGGAATGATTTCGTGCTGCCGCCAAACTGGTCGCCGCCTTCGGCACACAGTGTGTGCCACCAAGCCATGGAGAATTTCAGCCAGTCTTTCATCTTGCGGCCGAGGATTACTTTTTCAGCGTCGTAATAGCGGAAAGCCAACGGGTTCTTGCTCTCCTTTCCTTCGAAAGGCACCTTGCCGATGCCGGGAAAATATTCTTTCTTTTCCATAATTATAAAGTATTGGTTGGTTGATTCAGCAGATTGAGCCACCGGCGATAGGCTTCGTCGTAGGCTTCGCGGGTGCGTGGATCAGGCTCCACTACAGCCTTTCGTTCCAGCCCGGCAAAGGCTTCGCGGTTGTCGCGGTAGATACCGGCACCGATGCCGGCACCTTTGGCAGCGCCTACGGACCCGTCGGTTTCGTAAAGCTCGATAGTGGCGCCGGTTACTCCGGCCAGCGTCTCGCGGAACAGCGGGCTGAGGAACATGTTGGCCCGGCCCGCATGAATCTTGTTCACGTGCATACCCATGCTTTCCATGATGTCGATACCGTATTTGAACGAGAAAACGATGCCTTCCTGGGCGGCACGTATCAGGTGTTCGCGGTGATGGCGGTTAAAGTTGAGACCGTGTATGGAACATCCTGTCTCCCGGTTCTGCAACACGCGTTCGGCGCCGTTGCCGAAGGGTATGATACTTACACCGTCGCTGCCGATAGGCACTTGGGCGGCCATTGCGTTCATATCCTGATAAGAGCATCCGGCCGGGGCTACGTTACGTCGTATCCAGGAATTCAGAATACCGGTTCCGTTGATACAGAGTAATACGCCCAGACGGATCTGTTCTTCGGCAGGGAATGTGCCGTTTGGCAGGTTTCCCTGTCGGTGGTTCACATGGGCAAAGGTGTTCACACGGGACAGCGGATCGGAGGTTATGGCACCGTTCACACCGTAGACAACGCCCGAAGTCCCGGCTGTCGAAGCAATTTCACCCGGATGAAATACGTTAAGCGACAGAGCGTTGTTGGGCTGGTCGCCGGCCCGGTAAGTGACAGGTATGCCTGCTTTCAGGCCCAACTCTTCGGCGGCTGAGGCCGTCACTCGTCCTTGTTCGCCAAAAGTGGGGCAGAGCGTCGGGATCAGATCTTCCGACAGTCCTAACTGACAAAGCAGTTCCCGGCTGATGCTTCCCGTACGGAAATCCCAGAATATGCCTTCGGAGAGGCCGGACACGGTGGTACATGCCTCGCCGATGAGCCGCATGGCTATATAGTCGCCCGGCAACAGTATCTTGTCGATTTTTTCGAACACTTCCGGTTCGTTCTCTTTCACCCAGGCCAGTTTGCAGGCGGTGAAGTTGCCCGGTGAGTTGAGCAGGTGGGTCAGACAATAATTTTCTTCCAGTTCCCGGAATGCCTGCTCGCCGTACGGGACAGCCCGCGAATCGCACCAGATGATGGCCGGTCGCAGTACGCGCTGGTGTTTGTCGACACACACCAGTCCGTGCATTTGGTAACTGATACCGATGGCGGCTATGTTTTCGCGTAGCGTTGCGGCCGGACAGCCCGCTGTTTGTGCGGCTGTGCCCAGAGCCTCGGTCAGGGCTTGTTTCAGATATGTCCACCAGTCGTGGGGGTGCTGCTCCGCCCATCCGGTTTTCTCGCTGCGGATGGGAGCCTCCTGTTTGGGATAGAAAGCATTGCTCAGGGTACGGCCGGTGGCGGCATCCACGATGCCGGCTTTTACCGATGAACTGCCTATATCAAAACCGATCAGATACATAAGGTGTTTTTTTATGATAAACAAAGTAGAACGTCGCCTGGCGACGGCACAAATATAGACGAAGTTTTCAAAAAGTCTTCTGATATAAATCAGAAAAGCATATTCCGTCTGCCTTTTAACATTTCAGGGAACGATAGGGGCCGTTGGCGTGCCGGTAAGTGGGTTCGATCTGTTTTATATGTGCGGCGGATTATGTAATTTCGCAACCGTAACCGGAATAATCTGAGAAGGAATGGAAGAAGACGGAAAGACGATGGCTGCACGGATAGCGCCGCTTTACGGCCCGTTGAGCGGAGAGGAGCAGGAAGCTCTGGCGTCGATAATGTGTTACCGGACGGTGAAGAAGAACGAGATGCTGGTGAGCCGGGGACAGGTGTGCCACGACATGGTGTATGTGTCTGCCGGTCTGTTGCGTCAGTTTTATTTCAAGAACGGCAGGGAAATTACCGAGCATTTCACCTGCGAGGGGCAGATTGCTTATTGTATAGAAAGTATTTTCCGAAACAAACCTACTACCTTGATGATGGAGGCACTCGAGGACGGTGAATTGTTTTTGATACCTTATGCCCGTCTGGTGGAATTGGGGCGCCGTCACGTCGGTTTGTCGGAGTGGTTGCGTCGTTTTTTAGAGAGCAATCTGATTTTACATCAGGTAAAAGCCGATTCCTGGCGTTTCGAATCGGTACAGGAACGGTATGCCCGTTTTCTGCGGGAATTTCCTACGGTGGCCCACCGTGCGTCGGTGAACGACATCGCTTCTTATCTGCTCATGACACCCGAAACGCTGAGCCGTGTACGTTCGCAGCATCACCGTCGCCCGGATCTCCGGTTGTAAAGCATTTGCGGTTTTTCCGATGAAGCCTCACCTTATTTAATAATAGAGGTAAGCGGATTG
This sequence comes from uncultured Paraprevotella sp., assembly GCA_910584955.1. Classification (GTDB taxonomy): domain Bacteria; phylum Bacteroidota; class Bacteroidia; order Bacteroidales; family Bacteroidaceae; genus Paraprevotella. The sequence goes on from CAJUDC010000100.1 coordinate 7,449, forward strand.
CGTGTTCCCCTTACACCGGTCAGGAAGGCTTTGGCCGTACCGAAGCGCAGGTACATGTCCAGACGTACGGGCAGGTGGTTGGCGTCGTCCGTAACGTAGAATGTGATGACTTCTTTTTCTTTGTTGTCTTCGTATTCCACAAAAGAGAATACCAGACAGCGGTAAGTGATACCGGTATTCTCCATCTTGAATTTGTCTTTGCCCCGAAATACAAGGACCTGTTCTTCCATATCGTCGCCGTCGGCCATGATGAAACGTATCTTTTCTCCTTTTTTGTACGTGCTGGCATCGAAGGAACGGGCGCGTAGCAACATGCTCAGCATGTCGTAGACGCACGAAGCTGAGGTGCGCTCCTGCACGCTGACGTGGCCCCGATGGTTGCGATAACGTTGTTTGATATGTGTTTTCTCTTTACTGTAGCGGTACCAAATCTCGTCCACCTTGTAACGGTCGCCTTCAAGGGCTCCTTTGCGGTAGTAGAGGGGAGCCAGGTCGCGGCTGACAATGCTGACCAGCGTGTCGCGCATGACGAAGAACTTGTCTACCCGCTTATTACCCCGTGTAATCAAATGGCAACGGTAGGCGTCCCGTCCTCCGTAGGTGGTTCCGGTGATGTTCATACTGGCCGAACCGGCTTTCAGCCATACGAATTTCCAGTTGAAGTACAAGTCGTATACCAACGTCTCGCCCGATTGGAAAGCGGTGTTTTCCGATGTACATTGGGCGGCGCTGCGGGAAAGAACAGCTCCGACCAGTCCACCTAGAAACAGTAAGGTCCAGAATCTTTTCATGCGTGTTCGTGTTTAGGAATTATCTTCGTTGCATTTCCCTGTCTCTTTCCGCATTGCGGTTTTTGATTTGCTTCTCCTTGTCCGGTTTTTGTTTGGTGATTTCCGAGGCTTTCTGGCGGGTTAGCGGGATGCCGCGTACGTCCCAGTCCTGCTCCACCTCCCATTTGGCCCGGAGTTGCATCGGTTTCGGGAAATAGAACACCTCTTCGGCTTGTCTGCCGCTGCGGTAGTCACCGGTGTCCCAGCGGTCGTTACCGTTGCGGTCGATAAACAGGCGCAGATAATACTCTCCCGGTTTGACGAAGAAAAAATCCGCTTTTCCGTCGATGGCGCGTACGGAGCGTACCACTTTGTCCGCTTTGTTGAGCAATTGTACCACGGCACCCGTATCGGCTAGTTCCAGTTTCACGAACAGCGAACTGTAATCGTCCAGTGAGCGTACTCGTATTTCCTGTTTGAAAGGACGCGTCGAGATCCCGAATACGTTGGTGAAAGCCAGGGTGTCGGCTTCGAATTTATACATTCCTTTCGGGCGCCATTCGGCATATAGCCGATAGCTTCGGGGGGCGTTCTCCACCGGTAGGAACAGGAACGGGGCTTCCACCCAATTGGTGTCTATACGTTGATAGAAGTGCAAGGCTGTCGTATCAACGCTTGCCAGCGGTTCATTGAAAGAGACGGTGATGTTCTGATCCGGGTCGATGCTTCCGCCCGGCTTTACCGTATAGTCCAGGTATTGTTTCAGATAGGGATTCTCGGCAGTTGTGTCGGCGTTCCTATTCCTTCGCCGTCTTTTCCGTTGCTCCTTTTCCCAGGCTTCGGTTTTGTCTTTGAGTTCCTTGAGTTGCCGTGCTCGCGTTGTCTTGGCAGCCAGTTCCAGGGTGTCGGTACGTGCCACGAGTTGTTTGAGCGAATCCGTTTCCAGATAAGTGAGGGACATTGTCAGGGTGTCCATATAAGCGATAGCCGTGTCGGGAATCCAGTAAGTAATGGTGTCGTTGTGTAGCGACGGTTCCGTTACGAATGCGTTTTCGGCGTCGAAGTTAAGGCCCCGGATAATGGGTAACGAATCCGACGGTGCCGTAAAAAACAGGGTAAATCGGTTGGGTACGGGGCGTTCCGTCTTCAGCAAATGGCGGTCCTGTCCGTCTTCCAGAAAGGCTTTCAGTACGATGTTGTCGGGATAAAAGTGTGTATAAGGTACAGCCTTTATACTGTCGAAATGCAGCGTGTCGCGCCACAGTGTATCATAGCGCACATCGGGGCGGCACGACGGTTCGATAACACTTGTGTCGAAGGCGATCACCTCGCTTTTCTGACTGAATGTGAAATCTCCGTCTGCATCCTTCAAGGCGAAAATACGGTATTTACCCGGTCGGATCCCTTTGATAGTAAAGTGTCCCGTGCCGTTGGTGCGGGCTACGCGGTCCAGCGGTTTGGTGAAGAACGCGCTGTCCGACAGATCACTGTGCAGCCCCACCAGGATGCCT
>CAJUDC010000101.1 GCA_910584955.1 uncultured Paraprevotella sp.
ATGTTTGTCAAGGACTTGCATTTATAACAAGTAATTAAGCTGCGAATTTAAGGTATATGGATCATCGTCTGGCAGCCGGATTGGAATATATCGCCGCTCAGGTTCAACAGGTGAAAGGTCTGCCGTGGACAAACTATCATTATGCCAGCAACGGGTTTTATTATACGGATTCACGTTCCTGGCTGATGACGGAACCTGCGATGGGAGTTCAGATCCGTCCTTTCTGAGGGACGGTGATCGGACATTACGAAGGCGTGAAAGGAGTGCGGATGCCCTTTTCCGAGAAAGTGTTGGAGATGATGGGGATTGACGGAGGCGGCAGCGGAGGAACCAGTGGCGGCTATGACCAGCTGGGCTATTCCGTGCTCATGAACACACGGGACGGACTGGCACAACCTCATCAGATTCCTACTGAACTGAAAGGACATATCGAGGTGGATGGCAAATTGATGAAACAGAGCGATCTGGGCGGACTGACCAATACGTATACCAAGAACTATACCACTTCGGCAGCGAGCAAGGGGAAAACGGTGAAACTGTTACCGCAATTGCCCGAAGGCGAGGAAAACACGGGTAAATGGCTTTGGAATACGGGAGAAACCACGCAGGACATCACCGTAATTACCGACCGCAGCTACATCTATCGAGTGACGTATACCAATAAGCAAGGGGTACAAAGTCAGCAATGCTTCTCCATTGCGGTGGAAAACGACAATACGCCCACCAGGATTGTACCTGCTGTCACGTACGAAGGGAAAACAACCGAGGGTATTTGTACGGTTGATGTGATTTATGGTCAGACCGTCACGCTTAGTGCCACGCCGCTGTGTGGCTGGGGAACTGGTCGCTGGTCTTCGGGGCAGACTACAGAAAGCATCACCACACCGTCGATACGGAAACCGCAAGACTACACGTATTCCTATACCAATCAGAGCAAAACGGTGAGCAACTGCACCTTTCATGTGAATGTGGTGCCGGCCCGACCGTGGATTCAGATTTCCGGGGGGACCGTGCGTACGACGCAATGTGTGGTGGAAGCCGGAGGCTGTGTCACTTTGGGACTGGACAAGCCCGCTGTGGTCGGTGCCGACAAGATAGAATGGACCGGAGGCTTTCGCGGCGACAAGATAGAGTTGACCGATCTTCAGACGAGCGGCACTTATACAGCCACCTTTACACTGGCCGGTGAGACCGTGACATTTGAGTTTACCGTTTTCGTGAAATCACCGGCTCCGACGACCGTCGATCCCGGCAACTACGTCATTCAGCATATCGGCAACGGTCGGTTGCTGACGGCACACGGCAAGAATCAGTCCGTTACCTTCGAAGAGGGTAGCGCCGATGCACCGGTCGACGGTCAAGTATGGTTTATCGACAATAAGAATACGCGCCACAACCTGGTCAGCCTGCCGGACAGCCTGTCGCTCACTACCGCCGCCAAACTGAGCGCCGTCAGCTTTTATTCTTTTTACATCGAGCAGCCGTTGGGGGCCGATCCTTTTGTTTTGCGGACGGGGACGTCGAGCGGAAGTTTCAAATACTGGAATGTGGAGGCCGACGGCAGCGTGTCGGTCAATCATACGAAACTGACCGACTACCCGTTCTTGTTGATACCTGTCGACAAGACGGACGGCATCAAACCTGTGGAGAACGGAAACGGGGCTTGTCCGGCACGTGATGCCGAAGTGTACGACTTGGCCGGTCGTCGTGTGCAAGGCATGCCGATCCCGGGTATCTATATCGTTAACGGAAAAAAAGTAATCATCAAATAGTTATATCGTTATGAAATACGTATTGAGTTGGGCGATGCTTTTCTGGCTGCTGGCAGCCGAGGTGTCGGCCTTTAATCATCCGGGGTTGCTTCATTCCCGGGATGCGATCCGGCGTATGCGGGAACTGGTGACTGCCGGAGATACGGTGGCGATGGGGTCGTATGAACAACTAAGAAACGATGCCAAAGCCTCTGCCGGTTATCGTACAGCCGGTCCTTTTGACATTATCGCACGCGACGGCGAGCACAGAAGAACCAAGAAAGCCAGTGAGGACGATTTTCTGGCTGCCTATTACAATGCCCTTATGTATGTGATTACGGAAGACGGCAGTCATGCGGAGAAAGCATTGGCCATTATCCGGGGATATGCCGGACGGCTGACGAAGATAGACGGCCATGACGGTCCGCTTTGTGCAGGCTTGCAAGGTTTCATCCTGATCAATGCCTGCGAACTCTTGCGTTACGGGTATGACGGATGGAGCCGGAACGATAGCCGGATGACGGAAGCCATGTTCAAGAATGTGTTTCTGCCCGTGCTGGACGAATTTGACCGGATGTCTCCTTATGCCAACGGCAATTGGGGAGCCGCTGTGAATAAAATGCGTATGGCCGTGGGGGTATACTGCAACGACAAGGAACAATACCGGCGTGCGGTGGATTATTACCGTAAAGGAAAGGATAACGGCTCGTTGCCCCATTACATCGGTGAGACGGGACAGTGTCAGGAGTCGGGACGCGACCAGGCGCATGTCATGCTCGGTCTGGGACAGCTGGCCGAGACCTGCGAAGTGGCTTGGAATCAGGGGGACGATCTGTACGGTGCGATGGGAAACCGGCTGATGCACGGTTATGAATACACATCGAAAGCGAATCTCGGCTATGAGGTTCCGTTCTCCACCTGGACGGATCTTACGGGAAAATACTGCAATTGGACGGTATTGAGCGAAGGAGCGCTGGGGCAGTGGCGTTCCGTCTTCGAGATTGCATACAATCATTACGTAGGTCGCAAGCGGCTGAAGATGCCTTATACGAGCCAGGTTCTGGGACGTTTCGTGCGTCCCGAAGGAGCCGGTTTTACGTGTGATAATCCGGGGTTCGGCTCTTTGTTGTTCTATCTCCATACGGAGGTGGACGGCAGTTCGCCTGTTCCGACGTTGAAAAAATATAAGGTGAACCTGAGGCGTGCGTATTCCATGGAAGAGGAGCCTTTGATACGCATGGAGAACGCTCCGCGCCTGACGCTTGTCCGCACTGTGGACTGCTGGCCCGAATATTGGGACCTGCTTCCGGTACGCAAGGATGGCAATGTGTATGAATATGCTCCTCGCGGGGCCAAGTCGCGCAACGGGTATGAGTTTGGCAACCAGAAGATAGCGACTACTTTTTTGGTGGTGGATACCGATGCTTCCGGTTTGTAGGAGGTTGATGAAAACCGGATGTAGCATGCTTTTTATACGGTTGATCGATAGCTGATTACGTGGTGCTCATCTCGTTATTTCGTGGCCTAGACCGCATTTGCATGCGATGCGCACCGCGTGCAAATGCGGTCTAGGCCGTTTTTTATCCAATCGCTGCTATAAAAAACACAGGGGGAAGAGAATGGCCGTATCTCTTCCCCCTGTGTTTTAGAAAGGATGGGTTCACCGTTTCACGGTGTCCGTAATAATCTTTCTCTCATTGCTTTACGTGTGAAGGGCGCTTCCCTTGCGGTTTCACTGCCCTTTCACAACGGTTTCACACACGTTGTCCGAAACCTTCCTGTCTGCTTATCGGGCAAACAGCGGATAGGATTTCATGGTCTCGTTCACTTGCCGGCGTACTTCCGCTATGACCTGTTCGTTTTCAGGATCGTTGAGCACCTTCTCAATAAGTTCGGCTATCAGCACCATCAGGTCTTCTTTGGCTCCCCGGGTAGTGATGGCCGGCGTACCCAATCGGATGCCGGAAGTCTGGAAAGCGCTGCGAGAATCAAAAGGCACCATGTTTTTGTTCACGGTGATGTCGGCGGCAACCAGGGCTTTCTCCGCTACCTTTCCCGTAAGGTCGGGATATTTGGAGCGCAGGTCGACGAGCATGGAATGATTGTCCGTACCTCCGCTGACGATGTGAAATCCGCGTTTCATCAATTCGTCGGCCAGCGTGCCGGCATTCTTCTGCACCTGCAAGGCCCATTCTTTGAACGACGGTTCGAGCGCCTCGCCGAAAGCAACGGCTTTGGCTGCGATGACATGCTCCAGCGGACCGCCCTGTATGCCCGGAAATACGGCGCTGTTCAGCAACTGGCTCATCATTTTTATTTCGCCTTTAGGCGTTCGCTTGCCCCACGGATTTTCAAAATCCTTGCCCATCAGGATGATGCCGCCGCGCGGACCGCGCAGGGTTTTATGGGTGGTGGACGTAACGATGTGTGCGTGTTTAAGCGGGTTTTCCAGCAGTCCTGCCGCTATCAGGCCGGCAGGGTGGGCCATGTCTACCATGAAAATGGCGCCTACCTTATCGGCGATACTCCGCATGCGGGCATAGTCCCATTCCCGGCTGTAGGCCGAACCGCCGCCGATGATCATCTTCGGTTTGTGCTGCAGGGCCAGTTGCTCCATTTCGTCATAGTCGACCCGTCCGGTTTCCCGGTTCAGGTTATAGCCGACCGGCTTGTAGATAATCCCCGATGTGTTGACCAATGAACCGTGCGACAGATGCCCGCCGTGGTCCAGATTCAGTCCCATAAACGTGTCTCCCGGATTCAGACAGGCCAGAAAAACGGCGGCGTTGGCTTGCGCTCCCGAATGCGGCTGCACGTTGGCATATTCGGCGTCGAACAGTTTGCAGACCCGTTCGATGGCCAGTTGTTCCACTTCGTCTACGACCTGGCATCCCCCGTAGTAACGCTTGCCGGGGTAGCCTTCCGCATATTTGTTGGTCAGACAGGATCCCATGGCGGCCATGACCTGTTCGCTTACGAAGTTCTCGGAGGCGATCAATTCGATCCCTTTCAGCTGGCGCTGGTATTCCTGTTCGATTAATTCAAATACCTGATTGTCCTTTTTCATCATCTTTTTACTCTTTTTATTTGTATTACTGCTTTTTCTTCTCTACGCTCCATCCGAATTTGCCGATCGGCTCGCCCAGTTTGTAGTATCCGCCGTGCAGATAAACCAGCGGATGGCTTGCTTCCAAGGCCCATTTGCCCGTTTGGGCGTCCAGATAGCGCTCGTCGGCCTTTATGTTCAACACGTCCGCCACAAACATGTCGTGCGATCCTAACGACAGGATTTCCTTCACCCTGCATTCGATGTTCAAAGGCGATTCCTCTACCAGGGGAGCTTTCACCGTTCTGGCTTTTCCCGGTGTCAGATTCATTTCCTGAAATTTATGATGGTCCCTGCCCGAGCGTACGCCGCACCAGTCCGTAGGGTAGGCCATCTGTTCGGTGGTAAGATTGATCACAAACTCCATGTTTCTTTTTATAATGTCGTAGGAATGCCTTTCGGGACGGAGGGATATGTAGCACATGGGCGGGTTGGTGCAGAGGGTACCCGTCCAGGCCACCGTTATCAGATTGTATTCGTCCGGGGTGCTTCCGCAGCTTACGAGAACGGCCGGCAGCGGATAGATCAGTGTTCCGGGTTTCCAGTCTTGTTTCATGTTTCTTTGAAGGGGGTCCTGTTATACCAGTTTTACATGGTCCAAATCGGTCTCGGTGTTGCAATAATGACATTGCAGGATGCCTTTCTCCTTGTCGATTACATGAAAATGCGTGCGCATGGGTTCATTGTTGGAGATACATTTGGGATTGGCGCATTTGACAATGCCTTTCAACACATCGGGCATTCTGACCTCCTTTTTCTCTACAACCTCGTAATCCCGGATGATGCACAGCGTGACATTGGGCGATATGACCGACAACTGGTTCAGCTCTTCATCGGAAAAAAATTTGCCGGCAATCTTGATAATGCTTTTATGACCCATTTTTTCGCTTTTCAAGTTGTAGCCGACGGTTATGGACGTCTTCATCCGCTCCAGATGCAGTACGTTTACCACTTCAAAAAGCTTGTCCGATGGTATATGGTCGATAACGGTGCCGTTTTCCAGTGCGGCCACCAATAATTCCTGACGTTTCATGTCCTGATCTGTTTGTTAGTTTATAATCGTCTTGTCTGCTTTAATGTCCTCCAAGGTGATGCCCAGCGCGTCACAGATGAGGGCCTGCCGTGTGAACAGACCGTTGTGGGCCTGTTCGAAATAGTAGGCGTGCGGGTCATCATCTATGGCATACTCTATTTCGTTGACACGAGGGAGCGGATGAAGTATTTTCATGTTGGGACGGGCTTTTCTCAGCATGTGCAGTTTCAACAGGTAGCGGTCTTTCACCTTTTCGTATTCCATCAAGTCTGTAAAACGCTCCCGCTGCACACGCGTCATGTACAGAATATCGGCTCCGGCTATGGTGTCTTCGTTAAAGTCGGTGTGCTCCACAAACCGGATGTTGTGCTTGTTGCAATAGAGCTTGTACACCTCGGGCATGGCAAGCTCCTCCGGTGCGATGAAATGGAAAGTGGGGTTGAAATGGCGCATGGCCATCAGAAGAGAATGAACCGTACGGCCGTATTTTAAATCGCCGACCAGATAGATGTTGAGATTGTCCAGCGTTCCTTGGGTCTTATACATGGAATACAGGTCCAGCATGGTTTGCGAAGGATGCTGGTTGGCCCCGTCTCCGGCGTTGATGATCGGAATGGGAGACACTTCGCTGGCATAGCGGGCCGCACCTTCCAGATAATGCCGCATGACGATGAGGTCGGCATAATTGCTTACCATCATGATGGTGTCTTTCAGGGTTTCTCCTTTAGTGGAACTGGTCACCTTAGGATCGGTAAATCCGATAACCCTGGCTCCGAGCCGGTTTGCTGCCGTTTCAAAACTTAACCGGGTGCGTGTTGAAGGCTCGAAGAAGAGTGTCGCAACGATTTTTCCGTCCAGAATCTTCCGGTTGGTGTGCATTTCAAATTCTTGTGCCATCCGAATCAGGTACATGATCTTCTCCTTCGAGTGATCCGCAATAGTAACTAGGCTTCTGTCTTCCATTGCTGTAAAAATTAATCTTTAGTTGATTGATGATTTCGGACTTCAAAGGTAGGAAAAAAAAAGCAAAGCCGGGGGGCAGAAGCCAAACAAAAGCATCACTTTTTTTATTCCGGTAGAATTTGGTTTGTCCTGTCCGCTGAAATCCGGTTTTTCCATGCGGTATATTCTGCTTTTATTCGTTTATTCCGGTGTTTATTCGTATTTTTGCATGATCTATCATTAAGAGATAATAAAAGGATGAGAAAAACATTTATCATTACGCTCTGGATTCTCCTGTTTATAGGTGTGGCCGGTGTCTCGCTGGCTTTTATTGCCATCGAAAAAGGAAGGATAGGATATATGCCGAACTTGCATCAACTGGAAAATCCGGTAAACAAGTTCGCATCGCAGGTTATATCTGCCGACGGCAAGTTGCTGGGCACTTGGTCGTACAGTCGGGCCAATCGTATCTTTGTGGGATATAAGGACCTCTCTCCCTGGTTGGTGAAGGCGCTGATTGCCACGGAAGATATTCGGTTCTATGACCATTCGGGCATTGATTACCGGGCCTTGGCACGTGCGGTGGTGAAAAGAGGGCTTATGGGACAAACCAATGCCGGAGGCGGCAGCACGATTACGCAACAGCTTGCCAAACAGCTCTATTCGGAAAAGGCGCACACTACCATGGAACGCGCCTTGCAAAAACCGATAGAGTGGGTGATAGCCGTCAAGTTGGAACGCTTCTATACCAAAGAAGAGATTATCACCATGTATCTGAATTATTTTGATTTTCTGCATAATGCTGTCGGTATCAAGACGGCAACCAAGACTTATTTCGGCAAAGAGCCGAAAGAACTGACCGTCAACGAGGCGGCTACACTGATCGGTATGTGCAAGAATCCTTCCTATTTCAATCCGGTTCGGAAACCGGAACGTTGCGAGGAGCGTCGTAATGTGGTCTTGGAGCAAATGGCCAAAGCCGGCTACCTGACCGGTTCGGAAGTGGAAAAATACAAGAAGGAACCGCTGAAACTGAATTTCAAAAGAGTAGACCATAAAATGGGAATCGCCACCTATTTGCGTGAACGATTACGTACGATGCTGATGGCCAAGGAACCGGTAAGGAAGGACTATGCTTCCTGGCAGTGGCAGAAATATTACGAGGATTCCCTGGCGTGGGAAAACGATCCTCTTTATGGTTGGTGCAATAAGAACCGCAAGAAAGACGGAACACCTTATAATATATATACAGACGGATTGAAGATTCATGCTACCGTTGACTCCCGCATGCAGAAATACGCCGAAGAGGCCGTAGAAAGCCATGTAGCCCGCTATCTTCAACCGCTTTTCGACAAAGAAAAAAGGGGACAGAGCACGCGTCCCTATTCATCGGCTTTGTCGGCTGAGCAGGTTCGGCAGAGTATGGAACGGGCCAAGAGGCAGAGTGAGCGATACATTGTGATGAAAGAAGCCGGTTGTTCTGCCGAAGAAATAGAAAAGGCGTTTCATACTCCGCAGGAGATGTCGGTATTTACCTATCATGGAGAGGTCGATACGGTGATGACACCGTTGGATTCCATTCGCTATTACAAGAGTTTTCTGCGTTCGGGATTTATGGCAATGGATGCCGGAAACGGTCATGTGAAAGCGTATGTCGGCGGACTTGATTATACGCATTTCCAGTATGACATGGCAGGAGTGGGACGACGTCAGGTGGGATCAACCATAAAACCGTATCTATATACACTGGCTATGGAGAACGGTATGTCTCCGTGTGATGAGGTTCCCAATGTGCAGCAAACATATACGGTGGCCGGTCGTTCGTGGACGCCTCGAAACGGAAGCCGTTCCCGCTACGGTGAGATGGTAACGTTAAAATGGGGGCTGGCCCAGTCCAACAACTGGATATCCGCCTATCTTATGAGTAAGTTAAGTCCGTCTGCTTTGGTACGTCTGATACATGAGTTCGGCATTCAGAATCAGGAAATCCATCCCTCATTGGCGTTGTGTTTGGGACCGTGTGACATTTCTGTGTCCGAAATGGTAAGTGCATATACGGCGTTTCCTAACCGGGGTATCCGCATCGCTCCTTTGCTGGTGACTCGGATAGAAGACAACGAAGGCAATGTCCTTGCTGAGTTCCAGCCCCGTATGAACGAAGTGATCAGCGAGGAAAGTGCTTATAAGATGCTGGTGCTGTTGCAGGGGGTTATGGATGGCGGAACAGGCAGTCGGATGCGCTATAAGTACAATGTCCGGGCACAGATGGGCGGAAAGACCGGTACGACGAACCGTAACTCGGATGGTTGGTTCATTGGATTTACTCCTTCGTTGGTTTGCGGAGCCTGGGTCGGAGGCGAAGAACGCGATATTCATTTCAACAGTATGACGTATGCGCAGGGAGCTGCGTCCGCTTTGCCCGTTTGTGCCTATTTCTTGAATAAAGTCTTCAAGGACGGAAAACTGGGATATTCTCCAGATGAGAAGTTTGACCTCCCGGAAGGATTCGATCCTTGTGCCGATACCTTGTTTGCTGAGGAAGAGACAGTGGAAGAAGTGGGAATAGACGAACTGTTTGAGGAGTAGCAAATGGGATAATATACTTTGCGATCATATTCCCCGATGAGAAAAAAGTAACGCTCCGTACCACCGTACGGAGCGTTACTTTTAAATTTAGTCTGCAAGAAAGAACTGAATATCTTCTTCGCAAATTCCTTTCTGTCTCATCCGTTCGGCTATTACATCGCGTTTATCGGATACTGTTTTCTGATTTTCCGCCGCCTTAAATAATATATCGGCAAGTTGTTCAAGCACTCTCTTGATTCTTT
>CAJUDC010000102.1 GCA_910584955.1 uncultured Paraprevotella sp.
AAGTAAAAGCCTCACAACGGCATTGCTGTGAGGCTCAAAGAATATTGCTCAAAAGCTCAGTATCGTTTTGCTCAATTCATGTAAACAGGGCCGTCGGAGATATACCGTATTGTCTTTTGAATGCGGTCGAAAAATGAGAAGGATTCTTAAACCCGACTTCCGCATAAACATCCCTCACTTTGGCACCCTTTTCTTTCATTTTGGCATACGCCATTTCAAGACGCTTGCGAATTAACCATTTTTCGGGAGTCAGGTCGCTTATTTTCTTAAAATCCCGTTTGAAGGTAGCCAAACTACGCCCTGTATAGTGCGCAAATTCCTCCATAGTGAAATCATACATATAGTTTTCGTTCATGAAGTCCAAAATATCCACTTTCCAAGGTTCGTTAAAATCAAAAAGCAATGAAGCGAAACGTTTGTCTATATGCAATAGGGCAAGCAATCCTTCCTGCAATTTCAAGTTCATGAAGTCGTCCTGCGGCTTCACATCGGGATCAAAATAAGGTGTCATCTAGGTAAAGAGGCTTTGCAGTTCCACCGTATCGGGCAGTTTCATAACCCTCGATTCCAATTTAGGAGTAGTAGAAGACATTTTATATTGCTCGGACAGTCCGTACATCCTACGCAGAAAAGCACGTTTGAACCGAAGAAAAATACCGCAATAACGCTCACCGTTATGCGGTTTCTTGTACATGGTAAGATGATGGTCACGCGGGATAAATACACATTCCCCTTTCCCTACATGTATCTGTTCCGCGCCATTATCGAGAACCATTTCTCCCGAATATACATAATTGACGGCATACTCACGAGAACGATGAATGCAAGCATCCGAATCATCGTAGAAGAAACTATAAAACACATCATTATAATTAAAAATCAGTTTCAGCGGTCTATCTTCGTTCCCCATGCTCTTCTCCATATGCTTTCGTGTTTACTATTCCAAAAGTGAAAATACAAAAATAAGTCCGTTCCTGTACGCCCTGCTACTCTTTTATGAATTCCCCTTCCTCATTCGGCTGTGTATGGCTGTCCCGTTATCCCTCTCCACCACACACAAAAAACAAAAATCGTCTTGCATATATTACTATGCAAAACGATTCCTATTCATCTTCATCATTTTATTTCAATAAGAAAAATTCTTCATTCCAAACTGGAAGAGCGGAAAACGAGACTCGAACTCGCGACCCCGACCTTGGCAAGGTCGTGCTCTACCAACTGAGCTATTTCCGCAATATAAACTGATTCTTATATTATGGTGTGAAGAGAAGGAGACTCGAACTCCCACGACACAATCGTCACTACCCCCTCAAAGTAGCGCGTCTACCAATTCCGCCATCTCTCCAAAGCTAAAAACAGATTGGTTGGGGTGCCCAGAACAGGACTCGAACCTGCACGTCATTGCTAACACTAGTACCTGAAACTAGCGCGTCTACCATTCCGCCACCTGGGCTTTTTTCACGCAATCTCTGTCATTACAGAGCGGAAAACGAGACTCGAACTCGCGACCCCGACCTTGGCAAGGTCGTGCTCTACCAACTGAGCTATTTCCGCAATATGACTTCTCTTACATCGTTTCAATATCATAAGCATTCCCCTGAATGCGGTTGCAAAGGTACAACATTTTTTTATATCTGCAAATATTTAACGAGAAAAAAACATCTTCTTATGGCATTTTTATCGAATCAGCAAGTTCACGATAGCTTCTCATCATACGAAAATAGACGGAAGTCCCTGCTATAGCCCCGAGAAGCAAACCGGTTAACATTCCCCATCGGGCATATACATTGTCTTCCCAATGCAGATAAAGCATGAACAGTGTCGGAAGGGCTATCCCTATCAGTATCACTTGGAACTGATGATGGCGATGACGGTAGAAAAGAGACTTTCGTGCCAGCTGCACCACTCCCAACGTATGTAGATCCAGACCCTTCATCCCCTGCCAGAGATATAAATCCATCAAACCGGCCGTTATAAAATAAAAGGCTATGATTAATTTTAATCCCCATCCCAATTCATGACGTAATAAAATGAGCTGACAACTTCCCAATATAGGTGCAAGAACCGCAAACCGGCGATATTGGCGTATCAGCTTTTCCCGCGCCGAACATACGGTTTCCTGTTTCAAACGCTGAATAAGATGTTCATTACTGGTTTCAAGTTTGTTCATTCGTTCGTTAAGGCAGTCCAACTGCTGTTTTATTTCCTGTAAGTCCATATTACCTTGTTTATAAGATTACCGATTCGAATATTTAACAAGTTTTTCCTTGATACGATGAATACGCGATGCCACGGTGTTGCGCGGAAGTCCCATTATAGCTGCAATAACCTCATAGGGATGATCATCAAGCCATAACAATATGAGCGCCTTTTCTATCTTGTCCAACCGGTTGATCAGCCGATGCACTTCGGCCAACCGTTCCGTGTCGTCCCCCTCGCTGTCGGTCAATTCCGTCAGCGAATCCAGCGGCACCGTATCTTTCAGCTTACGGTGCTTGCGAAAATAGGACACACAACTGTTAAGGGTGACCCGATATATCCATGTAGTTATATCGGAGTCACCCTTAAAACGGTCGCTGCCACGCCATAAATTGATAAATGCTTCCTGTCTCAGATCTTCAAAATCTTCGGCATTCTCGGCGTACATGTAGCACACCTTGTTCACCGTCGCCCCATAGCATCTGATCAGTTCGCGGAAAAAGGATTCTGTTTGCTTGCTATCTTGCATTTGTGTTATCTGTTTTATTGCGATTTTCTGATCACTTAGACGCAAGATATCTTCCAAAAGTTCCCGCCGCAACAAGAAATATCAATAAAAATTATCCTGTCGCTCTTTCCACACCTTATATTATATAGAAAGAGGCCAGGCTTTCCCTATATAATACGTATCCGGTTCAGCACATACGGTCTCGGTAGTCCTCGTACGTAAATTTGCGGTAATATTCCCATGTGCCGTCGGTATGCAACAGCGCTATGGAAGGATGTGCTATTCCGTTAAACATATTTGTTTTAACGGTGGTGTAATGAATCATATCCTCAAATATAAGACGGTCGCCTATCTGTAGCGGCCGCTCAAATCGCCAGCATCCCATAAAATCGCCGCTCAAACAGCTGTTTCCGCCCAGACGATACACAGGCTCTTTACGGGCTTCTTCCGTTTTCACGTAATCGGAAGCCAGTGATTCGGCTCCCCGGATAGCAGGCTGATAAGGCATTTCCAGGCAATCCGGCATGTGGCAGGTGAAACTTACATCCAGTATCGCCGTACGTATTCCCTGATTTTCTACAATATCCACCACCCCGGCCAGCAGCGGACCGGTTTGCCAGGCAAACGCCGAACCGGGTTCCAGTATCAGTGAGAGATTCGGATAGCGCTTCTTCAGACCAAGCAGTAAAGCAATCAAATGTTCCACATCGTAATCCCGGCGTGTCATCAGATGCCCTCCTCCCAGGTTCAGCCATTTCAACCGAGGCAACCAATGCCCGAACTTAGCTTCTATATGTTCCAAGGTATGTTCCAAGGCATAAGAATCGCTCTCACAATGGCAATGGCAATGGAAACCTTCAATGCCTTCGGGAAGTTCCCGGGGCAAGGCGGACGCCGTTATGCCGAAACGCGAACCCGGAGCGCAGGGGTTGTACAATTCCACGTCTATCTCGGAATATTCGGGATTGATACGCACACCGCACGAAATCGTCTCCCCGTCGTGCGCCGCATTATACGTGCGCACCTGCGGATAAAAACGCTCGTATTGCGAAAGCGAATTAAAGGTTACGTGGCTGCTGCATGCCAATAGGGCCGGAAAATTCGCTTCGGTATACGCCGGAGAATACGTATGAGCCTTACTGCCGAATTCTTCGTAAGCCAGACGAGCTTCGTACAGCGAACTGGCCGTAGTATGGCGGATATATTCGCGGAATATGGGGAACGAACGCCAAAGGGCAAAAGCCTTGAAGGCCAGAATCACCTCCGCCCCCGAACGGTCCATTACCGAACGGATCAAAGTTAGATTGCGACGCAGCAGCTCTTCCTCCAGAATATAACAGGGAGTAGGCACTCCCGCATAAGTTTGTTTGTCTGTCTGCATGTATATAAATCAGATCGTAAGCATAAAAATCCGTCCCTGTCAGGAACGGAGGTCTTTAATACACCACACGCACATTGTCAATCCAGAATGTATTCCCAATGGAACCCACATACGCTCCTCCGTGACTGGAATCGAACTGAAGGCACATGTGTGTGGGCACCTCGTCTTCCGAAGCCCATCCCACTTCCTTGACCGGTACGTTCTTTCCCTTGCTGTTAACGCAATATTTGGTATCGTCTCCTCCAATCAGTCCCATATAACTTTTATAGAACGGCTGATGGGTGATGTCTCCGTAATGGATGGTAAACTGAGCACCGTTCACCCACCCGTCCGTAGACTTTCCGAAACGATGTACCAAGGTGCCCACGCGTTTGGCATAGATAGTACCGTCAGCGTCCTCCCATCTTTTCTGCAACACGCAGATTACATCCGGCATATCCATACCTTCCACCTTCTTCACCCGGCTGAAACCGGTTTCCCGGATACGGTCGGGTTTACCGGAGAGTTTCACTTTATAATCGAACATCAATGCCTTCGGCCTTTTGGTAAAAGGCACTCCGGCCGACAGCTTACCCATCGGATTCGACGTACTGGTAATGGGTTCGAGTACGCTTCCCAGCCAAACCGATCCGGCAGCCAGCACCTTTATATTCACCACTCCCAGTACCACACATTTCTCGATATGGGTTTCCAAACGGGCACAATAACCGTCTCCTCTCTTTTCCCGATACACGGAAGTGTTGGTCTTCGTGATTCCGCAGACTTTGGCCATTACGTTTGATGTGGCCCAGGGAGAACCGCCGGCATTCTGATAGGGTTCGTTTTGTTTCCAGTTTATCGACGGACCGATTTCATGAAGTATCTTGGTGTTTCCGCCGATGATTCCGCTTTCCTTCACGTTCCTTACTACCCATTTGTCAAAATCTCCATATTTCAACAATTCGGTTTGAGCGTTTACCGCTACCGACAACCATACGGCTGCTCCGGCACCGGCCCATTTTTTCATTTTCATTGTTCTTATCTTATTTTCCTGATGAAGCTTATCAAAAAGCCTCATTAATATTAAATGCCACGTTCGGAGAATTCTTTGTAAATCCCCAGTCGATCCGAATGTTCACCCTTTTTTTAAACTCCCAGCGGTAGCCCACTCCGTAGCTGGGCAGTGTCTGTTCCATCCAGATATGGTCGAAATTGCAAAAAACATTGGCGCATCCCGCCCATACGGCTATGCCGTTACGCCCCTTGATGTGTTGACGCAATTCTACCGTCCCTTCCATAATGTTGCGGTCGCGGTAGCGGCCTTCGTAATATCCGCGCATACGTCCCTGCGCCCCCACCTGGGCCAACATGGTCCAGGGCACATCGCCGTAATTAAACAGAGCGTGCAATTCCATCGCAAGCACCCCTCCTTTCCACACCTTACGGTAAGCGCTGTAAGTCAGATCGGTGGAAGTGAACGCATATTCGTTACCCAGCCAATCGGGATAGAACAACTGTTCCACCCTGAAATAATTCCCGCGATAGGCATTCAGCACAAAGTCACGGGTATCGTACGTGAAGTTGATACCGGCACCGCAACTGACAACAGACTTGTCCTGCCCTTTCAGCAACGCCATGTTCTCATGACCGTAACTGTTCACCCACTTCAGATTCAGCGTAGGACCTATGTACATCTTGGAATTGATGCGAAACAGGAAATCCGGTTTGAATACCAGATTGATACAGTCGTATTCGCTCTTATTATCGGAATTAAGTCCTTCCTCATAACCGACGCCCCACAAGTAGCTGGGAAAAGTGTACAACTGCAACTGATAATTGAGACGATAGCGGTTTTCCGGCAGGAAGTTGTTGCCTCTTATTCCTATCGCAAGCATCCCCGACAAAGAAGCATTGGCAAAAAGAGAAACGTTTGATTTGGGCAGCAACGTATCGGCACGGTTCCAACTGTAAAGACCGGAAGCGGTACCGCCAAGTCCCAGAGAAGTGGCAGCCGAATAGCTGGGACCGATAAGCATACTGCAATCGAAAGCTTTGTTCTTCGGTTTATTGGTGTTCCGCAAATAACGGCCTATCCATCGGAATACGTTACCGGATTTGCGGTCCTGGACGGAAGACACCGTAGCCACCGATAGCGAATCGTTTTCCACAGGCAACGTATCGCTTCGCAAAGGGTCGGCTGTCCCCCAGCCTGCCAGAAGTATAAAAACAATCCTCTTTACCATCCCAGACAAATATGAATTTGTGCGCAAAGATAACGAATTTACCGGACCTGAGAGAAAAAGCTCCTGCGTAATCCGCCGATTCTAGACATTATTAACAAAAGAAAACGAAAGAATGAACAAACCGTTGTCCGGGAACCCGCAAAAAGCTCCGACGAAAAATTGGGCGAATAAAAAGGAATTCGTAATTTTGCATCATCAACAAAAGTCATTTATGAATGCCATAAAAAACGCCGTCAAGGAACAACGAATAGAGAATGATATGCGGATACTGGAACTTTTGTCGCAGACTTTTCCGAATATAGGAGCAGCCAGCACCGAAATCATCAACCTGGAAGCCATCTTGAATCTTCCCAAGGGTACCGAACATTTTATGGCGGACATTCACGGCGAATACGAAGCTTTTCTGCACATCCTGAAGAACGCCTCGGGAAATATCAAACGGAAAGTGAAGGAACTGTTCGGCAACAATATGCGTGAAAGCGAGATCCGCGAACTCTGTTCCCTCATCTACTACCCCGAACAGAAGCTGGAATATATCAAGGCGGCGGAAGAAGATCTGGACGACTTCTACAACATACGCCTGCACCAACTGGTGGAAATCTGCCAGACCGTATCCTCCAAATACACGCGTTCCAAGGTAAGGAAAGTGCTCCCCCGGGAATTCGCCTACATCATTGAGGAACTGCTGCACGAATCGCTCTCGGACAACGACAAGCAGGCCTACTTCAACCGTATCATCGAAACCATCATTCTGACCGGCTGCGCCGAAAACTTCATCATAGCCCTGTGTAACGTCATCCAGCGTCTGAGCGTGGACCAACTGCATATTCTGGGAGACATCTACGACCGAGGCCCGGGAGCGCACATCATTATGGACACCTTGTGCCATCATCACAACTTCGATATTCAATGGGGCAACCACGACGCCTTGTGGATGGGAGCGGCAGCCGGCAACGATTGCTGTATAGCCAATGTGCTGCGCCTGTCACTGCGTTACGGCAACATGACCACACTGGAAGACGGATACGGCATCAACCTGGTGCCGCTGGCCACCTTTGCCATGGAGACCTATGCCGATGACCCCTGCGACCTGTTCGGGCCGCAGCTGGACAAGGACGACACCACACACAACGAGAAAACCCGCCGCCTGATCGCGCAGATGCACAAAGCCATCAGCATCATTCAGTTCAAGCTGGAAGCCGACCTGATAGACCGTCGGCCGGAATGGAAAATGAGCGACCGCAAGCTTCTGGAGTTCATCGACTTCGACCGTCATCTGTTCCGCATCAACGGACAGGACTATGTGATGAAGGACTGCTTCTTCCCGACCGTTGATCCGGCCAATCCGTACAAACTGACGGCAGAAGAAGCGGATCTGGTCAAGAAACTGCATCATTCCTTCCGGGTCAGCGACAAACTGAAAAAGCACATCCAATGCCTGTTTTCCCACGGTTGCATGTACGGTATATTCAATTCCAACCTGCTGTTCCACGCCTCGGTACCGCTCAATGCCGACGGTTCGCTGAAAGAAGTGGACCTGAACGGGCAACGTTTCTGCGGACGGGCGCTGCTTCATCAGATAGGCATCATCATGCGGTCGGCCTTCAACAGCGACACGGAGCAAGCCGAACGTCAGTTTGCCGTCGACTACTTCTGGTACCTGTGGTGCGGCGCCGACTCCCCTCTTTTCGACAAATCGAAAATGACTACCTTTGAACGCTATTTTCTGGAAGCCAAAGAAATGCACGTGGAAGAGAAAGGATATTATTATACGTTGCGCAACGACGAGAAAGTGTGCGACATGATCCTGGACGCTTTCGGTGTGGAAGGCCCTCACCGGCACATCATCAACGGACATGTGCCTGTACGGGCCGCCAAAGGAGAGAACCCGATAAAGGCCAACGGCAAGCTCATGGTCATCGACGGCGGTTTCGCCAAAGCCTACCACGACACCACCGGCATAGCGGGATATACATTGATCTACCACAGCCGTGGGTTTCAGCTGGTACAGCACGAACCGTTCACCTCGGCCGAGGAGGCCATCCGAAACGGAACGGACATCGTCAGCTCCACCCAGATTGTGGAGTTGAGCAGCCAGCGCATGATGGTGAGCGACACCGACAAAGGACGCGAACTGGAGGGACAGATAGAAGAACTGAAAGAATTGCTGTACGCCTATCGGCACGGCATCATCAAGGAGCGTTCCCGCAAATAAGACACGCAGGCGGCTACGGTTCCTCTCCGTTCATAAAACCGGCCGTCAGCCGGACGGCGGCGCGAAAAGCCTCGGACTGTCCGGGCACGGTGATGAAGAGATGAGAGGCAGAGACAAGCTCAAACCGCTTCACGGCCACGCCGAGTGCGGCCAGCCGACCAGCAAACTCGGCTCCCTGTCCGCATAAAATGTCGTGTCCGGCACTGACAATCAGCGTAGGCGGCAATGCAGCCAGTTGTTCGTCTGTGGCGCAAGCCGGCGAAAGCAGCGGCTCCCTGCGGTTTGTTTGTCCGGCATAGGCTTCATTAAAGGCTTCCATCAAGGACGCATCCAGTCCGAATCCCTCACCGTATTTTCTCCAATATTCGTTGTCTTCCGCCCAGCATTTCACCACCGGATAAAACAAGACCAGCGAACGAATGGCGGGATCCATCCTGCCGTTTGCCGTCTGACCGCATAAAGCGTTTTCCCGAAGAGCCAGCGCCAGTGCCAGATTACCACCGGCACTATCGCCGCCGACCGAAACGCGGCACCGGTCGATCCCCCACTCTTCCGCCCTCCTGTCAATCATCCCCAACGCTTCGGCACAAGCATTCAGAGCCGCCGGATAGGGAGCTTCCGGCGCCAACGGATAATCCACCGCCAATACCGCCACACCCGCCTCCCGTGCCAGTTGCGCACAAAAGCGGGCACAACTGTTCAGGCTTCCGAAGCACCATCCTCCCCCGTGCAGATACATCAGTACCGGAAGTTTGCGTCGGGCGGCTCCCGACGGACGGTACAAACGATACGTATCCCCTATCTCAGTCACTTCTATCCCGGCCGGATAATCCGGCGGCACATTCCGCGCCCGACGTACCGCGTTCAGCGCCTCGGTGTTTCCCGACATGGCCTCCCTCACCGCCCGTTCCTGCCTTTTTTGCAAGCCGGCCGGCATACTGCGCAAGAAAGCGGCCTCTTCGCAAGCCATATCCGACCGACACCCGCTGC
>CAJUDC010000103.1 GCA_910584955.1 uncultured Paraprevotella sp.
GAAATTCGTTGTCGTGCTTGATGCCGGTCACGGCGGTCACGATGTGGGGGCAGAGGGGACTTTCTCCAATGAAAAAGACATTAACCTGAATATAACGTTGGAAGTGGAACGGCTGGTAAAGGCTCACCTGAAAGATGTGAAACTGATCCTCACAAGGCGTTCCGATATTTATCTTTCGTATGAAGAACGCGTCCGGTTGGCCAACCGGAATCACGCCGATCTGTTCTTGTCTATCCATACCAATTCGTCCGAAGAGTCGAGGGTGGCTCGTGGCGTAGAGTCGTATTATGCTTTGTTGCCTGCGCCTCCCGTCAAAAAAGGCAGGGCGTCGGGTAAGGCAAAGTCATCGGGCGGACGGAAAATAAATGTAGTGGCTGATGCCGTGCAAAGCCGTACTTTGCCTCGTAGTGAGCTGTTTGCCCGATTGATGCAACGTAGTTATCTGACTTACGGACGCAGGGTAAACCGTGGTGTAAAGCGCGAGAGCTATTATGTGCTGGTCCATACATCCATGCCAAGTGTGCTGACCGAAGTCGGGTTTATTTCTACCCTTGATGAAGAAAGCTACCTGACTTCGAAAAAAGGTGTCCGCGAGGTGTCGCAAAGCATCTGCCACGCGATCGGTCAGTATAAGAGTATCGTATCCAATGGAAAATATCAGGACGAATTGGCCTTGTTGCGCAGGGGGAAACAGCCTAAAACGGTGAAAAACATTTCTTTTGCTATGGAACGATTGTCGGAAACGTCCACCGGTAATGTTACAGCCAAGGAAAAACGCGCTACAGACGAAAGTCCGAGTAAGGCGTCAAAGGCATCCGCCGTTTCTGCTGCTGCGGATAAAGGACAGAAAGCCGATAAAGAAAATAAAGCGTTACGGTTTGGCCTGCAAATCCTTACCTCTACCGAAGAACTAGCCCTTTCGGATTATTGTTTGAAAGGGATGAAACCGGTAACGTTTATTAAGTGCGGAAAGATATATAAGTGCCTTTATCTTCTGTCGGCTGATTACGATGCAGTCCGTGCGGCACAGAAGACTGTCCGTGAGAAATTTGCCGATGCTTTTGTTGTTGCGTTCAAGGGAGAAGAGCAGATTCCGACGGCTGATGCAATCCGGGAATTCAAGGAGACCCGTCAAAAAACGAACTCCGGCGTCCGCAAGTCCGGGCGCTAGATGTAGTGCTGTCACGGATTACCGAAGGCAGCAGCGATGTATCATATATAATAAGGTGGAACCCATTCAAAAAATGTGTCCACCTTATTTCCTTTTTCCGAAGATATGCCGGATGCCGCGTACGACGGTCATTCCTGTCATTATTCCTTCATAGATCGAAAGTCCTCGGTTGAATGTCACCATCATACTTTCCCAGCGAGTATGTGCTTTGGGTAGCGGAGCAAACAAATCCTGCATTTCGTTGTGCAGATTTTGTTTACTGATCTTCAACTCTTCCCGTAACCGTCTTTTTTCTGCGTACATAAAAGCCAGCCAGTCGGTAACTATGGGTTGGGAATTATCCTTATCCTTATTGTTTACGATCATCCTTGTCTTGTTTTTCCAGGAACAATTCTATAATGAATTTAGCCAGCGGCTGTATGATCAGCTTACTCCGTAAAGCATAAAAAACGATGAGTGTCAGAACGAGCACGCCTCCCACACAGACAAAGCCCAAAGGCAGATTGTCGGTAATGTTTCCGATATAATACGCCAAAGCAAAAGTAAGGAAAAGGAGGGTAAGTGCCGCCAGAATAATCACGACCACGGAAATGGCCAGTGTGGCAAGCAGCACAGTGAGTTTCTCGCCTACGCCCCACATAAAAAACTTCCTTTGGAGCTCAAGATATTTCTTGAACTCCAAAAAAAGTTTCTTCATGCTTTCTATGTTCTTTTCGCTTCCAAACATGTGACGACCGGATTAAGCTTCTTCTGCCGGTTTGATTTCATTGGCAATTTCGTCAATCAGCGTATCCATGTCTTTACGGTTCAGACGGATGCCTCTTTTGCGAAGGGCTTCGGCTATTCTCTCACGTGTTTCGACTCCTTTTTCAGGGGCAAACAAAATTCCTGTTGCAGCTCCTACAGCAACTCCGCCAAGGAAGGCTACCAAATAGTTCAATGCTTTCATAATCGTTCTCTTTTTAAAGTGTGATGCACAAAGATAAGTTTTTTTTCGGGAGATAAGCAAGCCTATGCCCTCTTTTTTAGGAACAAAAAACGCTTCTACCGCCACACTTAACTTTTTTTAGAGGGCAATGTTTGGAATGTATCAGGAATATTAATATCTTTGCTGTACATTTCAATTTAATAAGGTCTACACCTTTTATAAATAAGGTCTAGAGCTTTCTTAAATAAGGTCTACACCTTTTTAAGAGAAGGTCTACACTCTTATAAATAGTGGGGCAGGTCTTTGAAGAATGGAGTGGAGGTCTTATTAAAAAATAAATAAGGTATGAGTATTCAGTATAGGTTGACGCCGATGAAAGACAACATCAGTGAGGATCCGAAAGTCGGTTATTACGCTCAGGTGGTGACACGGGGAACCGTGACGACGGAGCGGCTTTGCCGGGAGATTTCTGCCGGATGCACGCTTACGGTAGCCGATCTGAAAGCGGCGATAGAGGCTCTGGTTTCTTCCGTAGAGGACAAGCTCAAAGACGGATACAATGTCTGTATTGATGATTTGGGTACGTTTTCCGTTTCCGCACAGTCGGTGCTGGCTACGGAGGAGGATGGGATTCGGGCACCGTCGGTGAAAGTGAAGAAGATCAATTTCCGTCCTTCCGTCCGGCTGAAGAAGAGAATGTCTTTGTCGCGTTTCGAAAAGGCCCGGCTGGACGACCGGTAAGGCAGGCTTGGGGCGTGTGAGAAAACAAAAATATTAATCTTTTTAAAAATAAGAAAGTATGAAAAAGTTATTTGTGTGGGGAGCTGCCTTGTGCATGGTCTTCGTTATGGGATCTTGTAAGAGTAAGGAGAGTGCTTATAAAAAGGCTTATGAACAAGCCAAAATGCGGGAGACGGTACAGGCAACGGAGAACCCGGTTCAGCAGAACACACCGGTTGAAGTGACTCCGGTAACTCCTGTGACACCTACTCAGCCGGTGGATGTAAGCAATGTTCCCGTTCGTACGGAGAATGTGACGGTCGTTTCAGGAAACGGTCTGAAGAAATACAGTGTGGTGTGTGGCAGTTTCGGTGTGAAAGCCAATGCCGAGCGGCTGCAACAGCAGTTGGGTACGGCGGGTTATGCCGCACAGATCGCATTCAATGCCGGTAACAATATGTATCGCGTGATCGCTACTACGTTTGACGATAAGGAATCTGCCGTACAGTCCAGAGACGGACTTCGGGCCAAATATGCCGATGCGTGGTTGCTTTATACGCAGAAGTGATAAATTTCTTTTGGTAAAGTGAATATATGTAAGATGTATCAGGCAGGAGCCGGCTGTGAAGTCGGTTCCTGTTTTTTTTATACAGGACGCTTGCAGGCTTTGCCGTACCGGCTCCTTGGCTGTAATTTTAGCCGGCTTAACGTTCTTTATCCGGTAAAAGGGCTGTTTTTTCGTTATAATTCCTTATTTTTGCCCTGAATTATGGGTCGAGTTCTTTCTATTGATTATGGGCAAAAGCGTACGGGACTGGCGGTTACCGATCCCTTACAGCTGATTGCCAACGGGCTGGCAACGGTGCCGACAGCCTCGTTGCTGGATTTTTTGGCGGAGTACACCTCGCGTGAGAAGGTGGAGCGCATTATAGTGGGATTGCCCCGGCAGACAACGGGCGAGGAGTCGGAAAATATGTCCCGGATCCGTCCTTTTACGGAACGGTTGCGGAAGCGTTTTCCCGATATACCGGTGGAGTTTTCCGATGAGCGTTTTACTTCCGTTATGGCGCATCGCGCCATGCTGGAGGGCGGCCTGCGGAAGAAAGCCCGGCAGAACAAGGCTTTGGTTGATGAGATCAGCGCCACCATCATCCTGCAGGGATGGATGGAGACGCATCGTTACGGACAATAAGAAACAAGCATCAAATAAATATGGTATTACCGATTTATACGTACGGTCAGCCCGTACTAAGGAAAGAGGCTGAAGAGATAGCGCCGGACTATCCGGGGTTGGAGCAGTTGATAAAGGATATGTACGAAACGCTGGACCGTTCCGAGGGGATCGGACTTGCTGCGCCGCAGGTGGGGCTGGCTATTCGTCTGGTAGTGATCAACCTGGATTTGCTGTCCGAGGACATGCCCGAATATAAGGGCTTTATCCGCACGTTCATCAATCCGCACATCGTGGAATATGACGAGACCGATACCGAGGTGATGGAGGAGGGGTGTCTGAGCCTGCCCGGTATTCATGAACCCGTGCGGCGCCCCAAACGCATTCATGTGACTTATCAGGACGAGAAGTTTGAGCCTCACGACGAATGGGTCGAGGGTTATTTGGCCCGGGTGATGCAGCATGAGTTTGACCATCTGGAGGGGAAGATGTACATTGATCGTCTGTCGATGTTGCGTAAACAGATGATAAAAGGTAAACTCGGTTCGCTGCTGAAAGGAAACTTCCGTTGCGACTACAAAGTAAAAACGAAGAAATAGGCATGCGTGTCGGTCGGTTGCTTTGGTTTCTGGGGCTGTTGCTCCCGATGGGGCTTCGGGCGCAAATCAACACCGACCGGGTGATGATGATGGGGCGTAATGCGCTCTATTATGAAGATTATGTGCTTTCCATCCAGCGCTTTAACCTTGTAATCAGTGTGAAGCCTTACCTGGCCGAACCTTATTTCTTCAGGGGACTGGCCAAGTTCTATCTGGAGGACTTTACGGGTGCGGAGCTGGATTGCAGCGAAGCGATCGCCCGGAATTCCTATATGGCCGGTTATTACCAGTTGAGAGCGTTGTGCCGGGTGAACCTGAAGCGCTATGAAGAAGCGGCTACGGATTATTACCGGGCGTTGGATTATGAACCTAAAAACAAGTCCTGCTGGCATAATCTGGTGCTGTGTCAGTTGGAATTGAAAAACGATGCGGCTGCCGATTCCTGCCTGGACCGCATGATCAGGTATTGGCCCGGAGATGCAGATAACTATACGATAAAAGGCCAGATCGCTTTTAATCGCGCCGACACCCTGCAAGGACTGGCTTATCTGGACCGCGCGTTGCAGGTGAATCCTTATGAGGGGCAGGCGTGGACTATGCGCTCGATGGTCAGTCTGCAACGCGGGCAGTACAAGCAGGCGGAGGAAGAACTCGACAAGGCCATCGCACAGTTGCCCCGTATGGCCGGAAATTATATCAATCGCGCCCTTGCCCGTTACCACCAGCGCAACTTGCGGGGCGCTATGGCGGATTATGATACGGCGCTGGAAATAGAACCGGGCAATTACCTGGGGCATTTCAATCGCGGACTTCTGCGGGCGCAGGTGGGGGATGACAACCGGGCCATCGAAGACTTTGATTTTGTGCTTGAGCAGGAACCGGACAATATGATCGCCTTGTTCAACCGGGCGTTGATGCTCGATAATACCGGCGACTATAAGGCAGCCATCCGGGACATCAGTACGGTGATTGATGAGAATCCTTCGTTCTGGACCGGATATCAGTTCCGGGCTTCCATCCGTCGCAAGATCGGCGATACATACGGAGCCGAGCGCGATGAGTTTAAGGTGATGAAGGCACAGATGGAACAGCGCTACGGAGGGAAAAAGAATCCGGCGCATACGAAAACACGCAAACGGAGCGACAGAGACCTGAATGATTACAATAAACTGGTGGAGGCGGATGTGAACGAACCGGAACGCCGGTATGCCAGTGATTACCGGGGGCGTGTACAGGACAAAACGGTGGATTTGCAGCCGGCTCCTTTGTATGTGCTGACCTATTATCGGCGCGAGAATGCGGTAAACCGTTACGTGCCTTACCACAAATCGGTGGAGCGGTTAAATAACAGCAAGGTGCTGCTTCAACCTCTTTATTTGTCCAACGACGAAATGTCGCTGGATGAGACGCAACTGAATATACATTTTGCTTCGATTGCCGATCTGACGGAGAAAATCGAAGCCGGACGCCCGGATGCCCAGTTGTATCTGGCGCGGGCGTTGGATTATTATCAGGTGCGTGACTTTGAGGGAGCCATGACGGATCTAGACCGTTGTCTGGCAGCGGAGCCGGATAATCCGCTGGCGCTTCTGGTCCGTGTGCAGGTGAGATGCAGACAGGCCGGCGTTTCGCTTAAAACGGACGGGGAGGCGGAAAAACCGTTCCGCTCCGACCCGGATTTGGGATATAAGGCCGCTCTTTCCGATCTGGAGCGTGTGACGAAACTGGCTCCCGACTTCTCCTATGCGTATTATAATGAAGGAAACATTTACGTACAGCTTCGGGAGTACGACAAGGCAATAGTCGCGTATGGGGAAGCGCTCAGGCTGGACAACCGTTTCCCGGATGCCTGGTACAACAGGGGAGTGGCTCATCTGCTGGCCGGGCATTTGCAGGGCGGACTGGCGGATTTAAGTCGGGCCGGCGAATTGGGAATGTACTCCGCTTATAATTTAATTAAGCGTTATTCCGCTTCAAAGGGAAGATAAAGGAAGGCGGCAGAGCGCTTTTTCTTTGATTTTTTTCAGCGTATGAGAATGATTTCGTGAAAAAATAACTATTTTTGCACGATTGAAGAGAAAAATAACGAACAACTATGATAAAGATTACTTTCCCGGACGGCTCGGTTCGTGAATACGAAGCCGGAGTTACGGGCTTACAGATTGCTGAAAGCATATCCTCGCGGCTGGCACAGGAGGTATTGGCTTGCGGAGTAAACGGTGAAACGGTAGAACTGAATCGTCCGATCAACGAGGATGCTTCGGTGGTACTTTATAAATGGGAGGATGCCGAAGGAAAGCATGCTTTCTGGCACACATCGGCTCATTTGATGGCGGAGGCTTTGCAGGAATTATATCCCGGAACACAATTCGGAATCGGCCCGGCTATAGAAAACGGCTTCTATTATGATGTGATGCCGCCTGAAGGGACGGTGATCCGTGAGGCCGATTTTGCAGCGGTGGAGAAGAAAATGGCCGAATTGGTTCAGCGGAAGGAAAATCTGGTGCGCAACAGCATTTCCAAGCAGGATGCTCTCGCATTTTTTGCCGAACGCGGTCAGACCTATAAGAATGAACTGATAGAAGATCTGGAAGACGGTAAGATCACGACGTATACACAAGGCAACTTCACCGATTTGTGCCGGGGACCGCATTTGGTGAACACCTCGGCCATCAAGGCTGTGAAGGTGACGGCCGTATCCTCCGCCTATTGGCGTGGAGACGAGAAGCGTCCGCAGATGACCCGTTTGTACGCCATCTCGTTCCCTAAAAAGAAACAGCTGGATGAATATCTGGCCCTGTTGGAAGAAGCCAAGAAGCGCGACCATCGCAAGATCGGTAAAGAAATGGAATTGTTCATGTTCTCCGAAAGGGTGGGCAAGGGGCTGCCCATGTGGTTGCCGAAAGGCACGGCATTGCGCCTGCGTCTGGAAGACTTTCTGAAGAAAATACAAAAGCGTTACGGGTATCAGCAGGTGATGACCCCGCACATCGGCGGTAAGAATCTGTATGTGACGTCCGGTCATTACGCTCATTACGGTAAGGATTCGTTTCAGCCTATCCACACCCCGGAAGAGGGTGAGGAGTATATGCTGAAACCGATGAACTGCCCGCATCATTGCGAGATATACGCCTGGAAGCCCCGTTCCTATAAGGATCTTCCTTTGCGTCTGGCTGAGTTCGGTACGGTGTACCGCTATGAACAGAGCGGTGAGCTGCACGGTCTGACCCGTGTGCGTTCCTTTACACAGGATGATGCGCACATCTTTTGCCGGCCCGATCAGGTGAAGAATGAGTTTATCCGGGTGATGGAGATTATTCAGATCATTTTCGGTGCATTGAATTTTGAGAACTTCGAAGCACAGATTTCCTTGCGCGATCCTAATAATAAGGAAAAATACATCGGTTCCGACGAAGTATGGGCCGAAGCCGAGAACGCAATTATTGAAGCTTGCAAGGAGAAGAATCTGCCGGCTCGTGTGGAATACGGTGAGGCTGCTTTCTACGGACCGAAGCTCGACTTCATGGTGAAGGATGCGTTGGGCCGTCGCTGGCAGTTGGGAACGATTCAGGTGGACTATAATTTGCCGGAACGATTCAAGTTGGAATACACGGGTGAAGACAATCAGAAACATCGTCCGGTGATGATCCATCGTGCGCCGTTCGGCTCTATGGAGCGCTTTTGTGCGGTGCTGATTGAGCATACGGCCGGTCATTTCCCCTTGTGGCTGACGCCCGATCAGGTGGCTATTTTGCCCATTTCCGAGAAGTTCAACGATTACGCCAAGCAGTTGTGCGCTTATTTCGACGAGCATGATGTGCGCGCCGTCGTAGACGACCGCAACGAAAAGATCGGCCGCAAGATCCGTGACAATGAGATGAAGCGTATTCCTTACATGCTCGTGGTTGGCGAAAAAGAAGCGTCGGAGGGCACGGTGGCTGTGCGTAAGCAGGGAGAAGGCGACCAGGGCACGATGAAATTTGAAGATTTTGCGAAGAAAATCAATGAAGAAGTACATAATATGACAAATAAGTATTAACTTTGCAGCGCCTTGGAGGGCTATGTCTATTAATAAAGAAAAAGTAAACAGAAGAGAAGAAGTTTTAGATTTTTGAATGAAGAAAGACAATTTGAAGCAGCAGTATCGTGTAAATGAACAGATACATGTGCGTGAAGTCCGCATAGTAGGTGATGATGTAGAGTCCGCAGTGATGCCCACCGGTAAAGCATTGCAGTTGGCAGAGTCCAAAGGGGTGGACTTGGTGGAAATATCGCCCAATGCCGTTCCTCCTGTTTGCCGTTTGATAGATTATAGCAAGTTCCTGTATCAGCAGAAGAAGCGTCAGAAAGAAATGAAGGCCAAGCAGGTCAAGGTGGATGTAAAGGAAATCCGCTTCGGACCGCAGACCGATGATCACGATTATAACTTCAAGCTGAAACATGCGCAGGGATTCCTTTCCGACGGTGATAAAGTGAAAGCTTATGTGTTTTTCAAGGGGCGCAGTATCCTGTTTAAGGAACAAGGCGAAGTGTTGTTGTTGCGTTTTGCCAATGACCTGGAGGAATACGGCAAGGTGGAGCAGATGCCTTTGTTGGAAGGAAAGCGAATGACTATATTCATTGCGCCGAAAAAGAACGCTCAGCTTAAGAAAACGGAAAAAGGTTCCGAGCAAGAGGCTGTTGCGAGGCCGGAGAAAATTCAGCCTAAGCAGAACGCCCCGAAAGAGTATACGGGACCTCGGGTGGAAGGCGAGGACTGACAAAAGAAAAGAATGTGCGTAACGCCTTGGTATATGCGTTACCACAGTTAATAATAATAATTAAAAATAAAAACAAAATGCCAAAGGTAAAGACTAATTCCGGTGCCAAAAAAAGATTCGCTCTTACCGGG
>CAJUDC010000104.1 GCA_910584955.1 uncultured Paraprevotella sp.
ACCAGGTGGGCGTCTACAACGGACAGGGCATCAATCACAACGACCAGGACCGCTCGAAGGATGTGATCGGAGGTTTGTGGGTTTCTCCGGTCAAGGATCTCGCTATCGGTGCTTTCGGCTGGAGCGGCACCTATACGAAAAACAACATAACCGTGGATCGTAACCGTCTGGCTTTCGGACTGCGTTACGAAGCCCGCTGGAGCCTTCGGGCCGAATATGCCACCAGCCAAGGACATAAAATATCGGATTACAGCATCGATGACGACGGGAGAATGACTGTAACCGGTGATGACCGGGCCGATGCGTGGTATGTGGCACTGGGTGTCCCCGTCACTCACAAATGCAAGATTTACGGTAAATGGGATGTCTATCGCGACGATAAAACGTGGAACTCTCAAAAAAGCATCTACGGTCTGTCGGCCAATTACCAGTTTCTGCCTAACCTGAAACTACAGGCCAACTATACATTCACCTTTGATAAAAACACGACAGCCGACCGGCATTATAATACGGCGGACTTGCAATTGTACTGGCGTTTTTAGATTCCAATAACGGTTGGACGAACTATTCTTATAACTTGTTGATTATAAAGGATAAATAGAATTGCTCATCAGGCAAAAAAATGGCCTAGGCCACGTTTGAACGCGGCCTAGGCCATTTTTT
The DNA here is from genome assembly GCA_910584955.1 of uncultured Paraprevotella sp. GTDB lineage: Bacteria > Bacteroidota > Bacteroidia > Bacteroidales > Bacteroidaceae > Paraprevotella. The sequence goes on from CAJUDC010000104.1 coordinate 664, forward strand.
CATGCGGTGCGCATGCCGTTGAAACGGGGCGAGCGCCCCGTTTTCAAGCGGTTTCGAATACCTTTTTCTGCGCACGACTTTGTTTTTCGGTTTCCTCCCGACGGAAGATGAAATATATCTTTTATCTTTGCAACCGTAACCGCAAAACATTGTTTTCCCATGCAAAAAAAATTGACAGAGGAAGCGGAAACCACCGAGATTTATCTGCTCGTCTGCCGTGCCGACGACGGAATGATTGTCATACCGCCCTTTTCCTCTTTCTGTCCCGAGGAGGCACAGGCTTTTTTTGAGGAAGAAAGCGACACTCCTTCCGGTCGATTATACGCACACGAGCTGTTGCGCATCCTGAAAGTTTTCGAAATAAAGAACGGGCGGGTGGTATGGGCCAACCGGGAAGCCGTGGGTAGCGGTCCGGCTCTGTTCGTAACGCTGGACAGCGGTTGCCACGGTTCGCCGTACATCGACTTTAACAATCTGTTGTCGGAAGACGAAGCGGATGCCGGTTCGTTATGGACGGCCCGGGTTTATTAAACAGTGAATGTATGAAGAAAATACTTATAGGACTGGCCTTGGCGGCCATCTTATATACAGCCGAACATTTGGCCCCTGAGAGGTCGACGGTTCGGAACGAGAACCGACCTTTGCCGGCGGAAACGCCCCATACCTCTCGCCGACAAGACAAACGAACACGAAAAGATACCGGGCGGACGGCTACCGTCTCCCGTCCCAAAGGACTTGAAATACCGGCCTATCTGACTGACCGCCCCGAAGAGATCGTCGCACACGAAGGGTATACGGTTTCGTTCAACCGCAAACACAAGTTGCCCAACTGGGTGGCATGGGTACTGACACGCGAACGCACACGGGGGACGGTGAAGCGTAGCGATGTCTTTCAGCCCGACCCGGACATTCGAAAAGGACAAACGGCAGAAGATGCCGACTACCGCCGTTCCGGCTACGACCGGGGACACATGTGTCCGGCAGCCGACAATAAATTCAGCAAAAAGGCCATGGAGGAATGCTTCTATCTGAGCAACATCTGCCCGCAAACCCACAGCCTGAATGCCGGCGACTGGAAAGAACTGGAAGAAAAGTGCCGGCGGTGGGCGGTTCGTTATGACAGTCTCTACATCGTTTGCGGTCCCGTGATTCGTCCGGCAGACCGGCTGCCCGCTATCGGTGCCAACCGCATCAGTGTGCCCCGTTCCTTTTACAAAGTGCTGATGCGCATCGACCGAGACGGGAAAGCCCAGGCCATCGGGTTCGTCTGTCAACAAGAAGACAAAGACCGTCCCCTGAGCCGATATGCCACCAGCGTGGACGAAGTGGAACGCCTTACCGGCATCAACTTTTTCAGTAAGCTGCCCAAGGAACTGGAACGCAAAGCCGAAGCCGACTACGACCTGAAAAGTTGGGAAGGCCTGAAATAAACGATTAAAGGAGAATCGGAAATGAAACAGATTATATTATCCGAAGAGATTCGGAGCCGCTGCCCGGATGTTGTGGGAGCGGCGCTATATGCAGATGTTCGTAACACGGATTTCTGCCCGGCATTATGGGAAGAAATCATCCGTTTCAGCGACGAGTACAAAGCGCGTCACACCCCGGAATCCATCAAGACAATGCCTTCCATACAAGCTACACGCGAGGCTTACAAACGCTGCGGTAAGGATCCCAGCCGTTATCGTCCTTCGGGCGAGGCACTGGTACGCAGAATCCTGAAAGGTAACGAATTGTATCAAGTAAATACGCTGGTAGACCTGCTCAATCTGGCCTCGATAGCCTACGGTTATTCCATCGGCGGATTCGACGAAGACCGTATCGAAGGCGATACCCTAACCCTGGGTATCGGACGGGCGGAAGAGCCATACGAGGGCATCGGACGAGGCCCTCTCAATATCGAGGGGATGCCGGTATACCGTGACCGTGCGGGAGGCATAGGAACCCCCACGAGCGACAACGAACGCACCAAGCTGGGACCGGATACACGACATTTGCTGACACTGGTAAACGGTTACGACGGAAACCGTGAACAAGTGGCGGCATGCGCCCGCTACATTACCGGTCTGCTGCAACGCTATGCGGCTGCAACGGATGTGGAAATCAACCTGTTTTAAATGCAAACTTTTTGGATATGAGAAAAATCTGTCTGGCACTACTGCTTGTCCTGACAAGCTCGCTTACCTACGGACAGCGACCGGAACCGCAACCGGTCGTATACGTATATGTAGAAAACAATCCGCACCCGATGACAGCTGTCACCAGCCAGACGGAAACCCGACGGGGCTGGGACATTCAAGGCATCCGCGTAGGACAGAAAGCCGTTCGTTACCTATGGGGGAAAAAGGCCCGGCAGCAAACCGAACGCCGACCGACATTTGCCATTTATCCCCGTCAGGAAAACCTGAACGACTACGTACTGATACGGCTGAAAACCAAACGTACATACCGCACGCTGCCCAAGGCCCGATGGGAAGAGAATGCCTATACACGGGTAGATCTGTCGGCTTTCCGCATTGAGAATCTGCCGGGCATGGGATTTGCCGTAACGCCGTTGTCTCCACTCCCGCCGGGCGAATACATTCTGTTCAACCTGGCCCAGACACCCGTGAACGAATACGGGGATTTTCGTGTCTTTGATTTTTCCATACCGTCTTCCGAATAAAAAATTATAGCTTAACGGCGCGGTTTTTCTTCAAAATATAAAAAAGAATCCGTTTTTAACAGAAAAAAGTAACGCTTTCCTTTGGTTCATACGCAGAAACCGCTATCTTTGCGATCGAAATCAGTGAATAAATCATGTATATAAACAAGAACACATATTGGTGGTGGCTTTACTCAAAACCGAAACGGTCGTGAGGAAGTCAGCCTTGTGATATAGTGAAAAGTATACCTACGGAGGCCTGTCGTACTTACGGCAGGCCTCCGTTTTTTTGTATCCTGAACAAATAACAATAAAAAATAGTTACCCTATGAAATCCTATCAAATCGACACGAACGGCTATTACGGCGAATTCGGAGGAGCCTACATCCCCGAAATACTTTATCAGACGGTGGAGAATCTGCGCAAAGAGTACTTGCCGATCCTGGAGAGCCAATCCTTCCAAACGGAATATCATGCCCTGCTGAAAGATTATGTGGGACGTCCCTCCCCTCTCTATTATGCTCAAAGACTGAGCCAGAAATACGGTTGTCGCATCTATCTGAAGAGGGAGGATCTGAACCACACCGGTGCACACAAAATCAATAATGCCATCGGGCAGATACTGTTGGCCCGGCGGATGGGAAAGACGCGCATCATCGCCGAAACGGGGGCCGGACAGCATGGAGTGGCCGTAGCCACGGTGTGTGCCCTGATGAATATGCCCTGCCGGGTATATATGGGGGCCACGGACGTTCAGCGGCAACACATGAATGTGGAGCGTATGCGTATGCTGGGAGCCGAAGTGTTTCCCGTAGAAAGCGGAAACCGGACATTGAAAGACGCCACCAACGAAGCCATACGCGACTGGTGTTGTCATCCCGCCGACACATTCTATATCATAGGCAGCACGGTAGGTCCCCATCCCTATCCCGATCTGGTAGCCCGCCTGCAAAGTGTCATCAGTCGGGAAATAAAGGAACAGTTATTGGCTCACGAAGGGCGTGATTATCCCGATTGTCTGATCGCCTGCGTGGGCGGGGGATCCAATGCCGCCGGCACCATTTACCATTATATCGACGACGAACGGGTGCGTATCTTCCTCGGCGAGGCTGGCGGACACGGCATAGAAACAGCAGAAACGGCCGCCACCATACAGTGCGGATCGACAGGGATCATCCACGGGGCGCGCACCCTGGTCATGCAGGATGCCGACGGGCAGATCATCGAGCCTTATTCGCTGTCGGCCGGTCTGGACTATCCGGGCATCGGTCCGCTGCATGCCCATCTGGCACGGATGCACCGGGCTACCGTAATGGCCGTAAACGACGACGAAGCGCTACGGGCGGCATTCGAACTGACCCGCCTTGAAGGTATCATACCGGCATTGGAATCGGCCCACGCCCTGGGGCTGCTCACCAAAATAAAGTTCCGCGCCGACGAGGTGGTCGTACTCACCGTAAGCGGACGCGGCGACAAGGATCTGGAAACCTATCTGGCGCACAGCAGCCGGTTCAATACACCAATTTTCTAAAATCTGTAATGATGGAAACAACAAACACATTTCAATACCATACCGCAACGCGGCAACTGTTGGGCGACTTACACACACCGGTAAGCATTTACCTGAAAGTGCGCGACCTGTATCCGCAGAGTGCCCTCATGGAGAGTTCCGACTATCACGGCCATGAGAACAGCCGCTCGTTCATTGCCCTGTGTCCTCTAGCGGAAATAAGCCTCAGTCACGGAATGTCCCGTGCGCAGTTCCCGGACGGGACAACGGTCTGTCACTCCATTGACGAAACCTATCCGGCAGAAAAAGCCTTGACGGATTTCCTGGAAAAAATAAACATAGACGGCGAAGGCAGTCCTTATTGCGGACTATACGGTTATACCTCGTTCAACGCCGTGCGCTATTTCGAACAGATTCCGATAAAGGACTGCGTGCAGGAGCTGAACGACGCGCCCGATTTGCTGTACATCCTCTACAAATACGTGATTGTGTTCGATCATTTCAACAACACCATGAGGCTCGTAGAACTGTTGTCCGATAATGAAAGCGATACATTAGATCGAATAACACGTATTATTAACAATCAGAATGTTATGAATTACGATTTTCGAGCCATAGGAACAGCTTTCAGCACGCTGACCGACGAAGAACACAAAGCCAACATCCGACGGGGCATCGCCCATTGCCGAAGGGGCGACGTGTTTCAGATCGTGCTGAGCCGACGGTTTGTCCAACGCTACGAAGGCGATGATTTCAAGTTGTACCGTGCCCTGCGCAGCATCAATCCCAGCCCCTACCTGTTCTATTTCGATTTCGGCGGATTCCGCATCTTCGGCTCATCACCGGAAACGCACTGCCGCATCGAAAAGAGAAGAGCCTACATCGATCCTATTGCGGGCACCACCCGCCGCAGCGGTGTTCCCGAACAAGATGCCCGTCTGGCCGAGCAGCTGAAAGCCGATCCCAAAGAAAACGCCGAACATGTCATGCTGGTGGATCTGGCACGGAATGACCTGAGCCGTAACTGCCGCAACGTAAAGGTAGACTTCTATAAAGACATGCAGTACTACAGCCACGTCATCCACCTGGTGAGCCGTGTCAGCGGAGAACTGGAAGGCGGAGCCTCACCGATAAAGACTTTCATCGATACATTCCCCGCCGGTACTTTATCCGGCGCTCCGAAGGTCAGAGCCATGCAACTGATCAGCGAATACGAACCGCACAACCGGGGAGCCTACGGCGGATGTATCGGATTTATCGGAACGGACGGAGCGCTGAACCAGGCCATTACCATCCGTACATTTGTAAGCCGGAACAATGAGTTGTGGTTTCAGGCCGGTGGAGGCATCGTGGCCCAAAGCAACGAAGAATATGAGTTGCAGGAAGTGAACAATAAACTGGCAGCGCTGCGCCGTGCCATCTCGGCAGCCGAAACAATATAAATGAATTACCTAAAAAAACGGAAAGCATGAAACTGATCATCATAGATAACTACGACTCTTTTACTTTTAACCTGTTTCACCTGGTCCGGGAACTGGGGGCGGAAACCGAGGTAGTGCGCAACGATCGCTTCCGGTTGGAAGACCTGGCAGCTTACGATAAGATTATCTTGAGTCCTGGCCCCGGCATACCGTCGGAAGCGGGCCGGCTTCTCGACGTCATACGCTGTTATGCCGGTCGGAAACCGCTTTTGGGCATTTGTCTGGGTCACCAGGCCATCGGAGAAGTTTTCGGAGGCAGGCTCGTCAACCTGTCCGAAGTGTTCCACGGCGTGCAATGCCCCGTCCGGCTTACCGGCGACGATTATTTGTTCAAGGGGCTACCGGATGAAATACCGGCCGGCAGATACCATTCCTGGGTGGTGGACGGCAACTCGTTGCCCGACGAACTGGAGAGCATCGCCTACAGCCGGGAAGGACAGATTATGGCTCTGCGCCACAAACAATACGATGTGCGGGGAATCCAATTTCATCCCGAATCGGTACTGACACCGGACGGAACCGCCATCTTGAAAAACTGGATAGAACATTAACCGATAAACAAGACAATGGGACATGAACATGAAAGAAATACTGACAAGACTGTCCGCCCATGAGATCCTTTCACGGGAAGAAGCACGCGAAGTGATGCTGGCTGTCACACGCGAAGAATACAACGACGTGCAGATAACCGCTTTCTTCACGGCTTTGCTCATGCGCGGCATCCAAGTAGAAGAGCTGCTCGGCCTGCGCGACGGCTTGCTGGAGACGGGGCTTCCGGTTGACCTTTCCCCTTATAAGGTTATCGACATCGTAGGTACGGGAGGGGACAACAAAAATACGTTCAACATATCCACCTGTGCCAGTCTGGTAGTGGCCGGTGCGGGATATAAAGTAGCCAAACACGGCAATTATGCCGCCACATCCGTATCCGGTGCCAGCCAGGTGATAGAAGGCCACGGCGTGAAGTTCACCAACGACAACTCCCGACTACGCCGTTCGCTCGAAGACTGCAACTTTGTTTACCTGCACGCCCCCTTGTTCGCCCACGGCATGAAATCGGTTGCGCCTGTACGCAAAGCCATGCAGATTCCCACCTGTTTCAACTTGCTGGGGCCGCTGGTGAATCCCTGCCGACCGGCCTTTCAACTACTGGGGGTGGCCACCATGAACCAAATGCGTTTATACAGCAGCGTGTACGAACGGCTGGGCGTCGCATACGGTATTGTAAACAGTCTGGACGGGTACGACGAGGTGTCGCTGACCGGCAACTTCAAAATAAAGACCAACCGTCGGGAACGTATCATGCAACCCGCCGATTTAGGACTGCCGACGGTGCGCCCCGAAGATGTTTACGGCGGAGAGACACCTCAGGAAGCCCTGCGTATATTCGATCAAGTGCTGCGCGGCGAGGCAACCGACAGCCGGAAGAACGTCGTACTGGCCAACGCTGCACTGGCCATCCAAGTGATGAAACCGGACAAGGAACTGACCGACTGTATGGCACTCGCCCGAGAATCTTTGGAAAGCGGAAAAGCATTGATGTGTTTAAAGAAGTATATAGATTTAAATTCTTGATAAAAACAATCTTATGAAAGATATACTGAATGATATTATAGCCTGCAAACGTATGGAGGTAGCTATGCAGAAAACCAAGCTCCCTCCTGCGGATCTTTATACCGCTGTGGAACGGCAAATACAATGTGAAGCCGACGGGATACACACAAACAGGGCTGAATATATATCCGGTCGTCGGTCTATGCGCGATAGTTTGGCCCAGTCGGAATACGGCATCATCGCCGAGTTTAAACGCCGCTCTCCATCAAAAGGCTGGATTAAAGAGGAGGCACGCCCCGACTGTATTCCTCACGATTATGCAGTTGCCGGCGCCTCGGCCGTCTCCATCCTGACGGATGAGAAATTCTTCGGCGGTTCGCTCGATTTTATCCGCATAGCACGCCCTACTGTGCCGGTGCCCATCCTCCGCAAAGATTTTATCATCGATGAATACCAGTTGTTTCAAGCCCGCCAGGCCGGTGCCGATGCCGTGCTGCTCATTGCCGCTGTGCTGTCGGAGACGGAATGCCGGCAACTGATTCAGACCGCCCACCGGCTGGCATTGGAAGTCCTCTTGGAAATTCACGATGAATCCGAACTTACCTACACGGATTCGGCAGCGGATATGATCGGCGTGAACAATCGCCATTTAGGTTCTTTTCATACCGATGCGGAACATTCGCTTCTGCTGGCGGGAAAACTGCCCCGAAACAAATTACTGGTCTCGGAAAGCGGTATCTCTTGTCCGCAGACCGTCCGTACATTGCGTCAGGCCGGATACCAAGGGTTTCTTATGGGAGAATATTTCATGCGGGCGGCTGATCCCGGTACGGCTTTAAAAGAATTTATAGCAGAACTGGAAGCATGAGCAGGGATTTCATCATTAAAATATGCGGTATGACGGAGGCGGAGAATATTCGTGAAGTAGAACGCCTCTTGCCTTCATGGATGGGATTCATTTGTTGGAAGAATTCTCCACGCGGCGTGGAAGTCCCGCCGGCCTATCTCCCCGAACAGCCGCAACGGACAGGCGTATTTGTAAATCCGACAATGGAATACGTACTTCAAAAAACGGAAGAATTCCGATTTGATCATGTGCAACTGCACGGAAAGGAATCCGCCGATTTTTGTCGTGACCTCCGCAAGGCACTGCTTCGGATTCCCCGTCCCGTATCGCTGATAAAAGCATTCGCCGTTGCTTCGCCGGCAGACCTGAACTGCGTGGCGGAATATACAGCTCACTGCGACTATTTCCTGTTTGATACGAAATGTACATGCACCGGTGGCAGTGGCCGGGCTTTCGACTGGCAGATCCTACAACATTATACCGGACCGATACCTTTTATATTAAGCGGCGGTATCGGCCCCGACAGTCTTCCCGCTCTACGGCAGTTTTCCCATCCCTATTGGACGGGCATTGACCTGAACTCAAGATTCGAAGATACCCCCGGCCATAAAAACATCGCTCTGCTGCAATCTTTCTTTCGGGAGCTAAAGAACCATTCCCTTTTATAAACCTGCAAATACAGATTATCATGAACAGAATTAACAAACTTTTTGAAGAAAATCAGGGAACAGA
>CAJUDC010000105.1 GCA_910584955.1 uncultured Paraprevotella sp.
GGTCGATACTTATTGTTTGCTCTGGCTGATTATGGTAATTTTCATATTTGGCATAAGTCAAGTGATCTTTATGTGCTGAAACTTTCAGCCGGGGATTTGGAAAAGATCGCCATGGCCTCGGATATTTCGGAGGCTGTATATCCTCTTGTGGAAGCCAATAGTGATGAAGCGGAGAGCTATCATTCTTGGTCGTCGAACGGGCGGTGGATTTTATTTAGCTCTCGTCGGATGGATGGTAATTATACCCGATTGTTTATTGCTTATTTTGACAAAGAAGGGCGGGCCCATCGTCCGTTTGTTATTCCGCAAAAGGACGCCCTTCATTATCGTCAGCAGTTTAAAAGTTATAATGTCCCCGAATGGATGGTTGTTCCGGTGACACCTTCTCGGTTGGATTACGTAAACGTTGTGGAGAAGGATGCTCGACAGGCGGTGTATGCCGGTTCGTCACTGATGGTGCCGGATAGCATTTCGGTACGGAAACGTCATCAGGCTGTTGATGCGGTGACTGGTGCGTCACAGGTAAAGGACGGCAGAATCGGTTATTGAGACAGCAACCGGTTCTGCCGGGCTATAGATTATCCTGTCCTGTGCTGTTATGGAATGTATCGGAGGACCTGTTGTTGCCCGGATCTTGACTTTTGGATTTTATGTATTCAGACGGCAACATTCCAAAATCTTTTTTGAAACACGACGAAAAGTATTTCGGATCATTGTAACCTACGGAGTAGGCTAAATCCGAAATGCGTATATTGGGATTTTTCAGAGCAATCTCGCAGGCTGCTTTCATACGTATGTTGCGTATGAAAGCAGATGTGTTAAGTCCGGTGAGCGTTTTAAGTTTCTTGTAAAGCGTGGATTTCGATGTGTTCGTTTCATCAGCGAATCTCTGTTGGTCGAAATCGGCATCATTCAGATGTTTATGTACACAATTGATACATTTTTTCAAAAATTCTTCGTCGGCGTTGGTGATATCAAGTTCGCCAAGGCCTTCAAAAAGTTTTTCTTTGACTTCTTTAATGGCTTTTTCGCGGCGTTTGAGCAGGTTTTGTATGCGTGTTTGTAAGACGGAAAGATGGAAAGGTTTGGTTATATATGCATCTGCGCCGGCTTCGTAAGCTTCGGCACGGTCTTGTTCGCTACGTTTGGCTGTAAGCATGATGATGGGACAATTACTGAAATCCGGGTTGTCGCGCAATTGCTTGGCCATTTCAATACCGTTCATCACCGGCATCATCACATCCGCCACGATCAGGTCGATTTTTTCGTTTTCCATTATTTCGATGGCTTCTTTTCCGTTGTAGGCTGTGATGATGTTATAATGCGGTTGTAACAGTCGTTTCATGAGTGTAATCAGTTCTTCGTTGTCTTCCACGATCAGAAGCGTGTGGCTTGGGACGGGCGGAACACTTCCGATGTGTTCTGTTTCCGGTTCATCCTGCTGTTTTTTTGTCTGCACGGTCTGTGTTTGTTCTCCGGTTCCTATGAGAGATGCCGGATCCGTTTTTTCTTCCGTTACGTACAAAGGAGGATCATCTATTTCTTCTTCATGAAAGAATCTTTTTCTTATCGGAAGGGTAACGGTGAATGTAGTTCCTTGTCCTTCTTCGCTTTTCACTGTGATGGTTCCGTGGTGCAGTGTTACGAGGTCCTTGGTGAGTGAAAGTCCTATGCCTGTGCCGTAGGTGTTGAACTTACGGTATTCGCCTTCATAGAATCGTTTGAACAGATCGGCCTGTTTGTGTGCGGCGATGCCTTGTCCGTTGTCTTTGACGGTGAGATTGATGAAGTCTTCGTTGTTTTCGTAGGTAAGCGTCACCTGCACATAGCCCATGGCTTGTGTGTATTTGGCAGCGTTGGACAGCAGGTTGTATACGATTTTATCCAATGCGTCCGGGTCGAAATATCCCCTTATGTGTTCCGGTGAACATAGCAGGGACAAATGCAGTTTTTTGCGTTTCATCAAAGGATCTATGCTTTCTATTTCTTTTCGGCAGAAGTCGGCAATGTCCCCTTCCGATACTCTTAGTTGCAGATTCCCTGTTTCTGCTTTTCTGAATTCCAGAATTTGCTGTAAGAGTCGTATTTGCCGGCTCAGGTTGCTTTGTATGATTCGGCATAGCTCGGCTTTGTTCGGGCATTCCATTTCAAGTTCGCTGACTGTTGCTTGTATCACTGTGAGGGGCGTCATCAGATCGTGTGTGATGTTGGTGAAGAACTGTAGCTTTTTATGGTTCAGTTCATCTATCTTTTTGTTGGCGAGATGAGCCAGTTGCAATTCTCTTTGTTGTAACGTGCGTTGTTTTTGGTATTTGAAAAGGGAATAGCCGGCTCCGGCCAATAACAGGAAATAGAACAAGATCGCCCACCATCGTTTCCATACCGGTGGAAGAACGGTTATATGTAGCGGGTGAGCCTTGTCGCGCCATATACCGTTTATATCGGTAGCTTTAAGAAGGAATATGTATTCTCCGGCTGGAAGATTGCTGTAGTATGCGGAGTGTTGTCGGGCGGCCGGGTATATCCATTCTTTGTCGTGTCCTTCCAGTTTGTACGCAAAGCGGCTTTCCTGTCTGGTGTCGTAAGTCAGGGATGAAAATTCGATGGTTATATCGTTTTGGGCGTGCGAAAGTTGTATCTTATTGGTATATGGGGGAAGCAGCTTCGAGATTGCTTTTCGTTCTTTAGCCGGCAACATCTCAAGCGGTGTATTGAATATTTTGATGTCCGTTATGTTTATTTCTGTCGCAGGTGTTTTGGGAGACAGCTGTTTGTCTGCAAAGGTGGTGTAGCTGTCCACGCCTCCGAAACATACCGTTCCGGTGCCATTGGAACAGGATATGCCTTTCCCGAAATAAGCATCATCGGTTTCGTTGGTGTTAGGTATATAACGCAGATTGATGAATTGCCCTTCGGCATTCAGTTGCAGACACATGATGCCTTGTTGGGAGGAGATCCATAAATTGCCTTTTCTGCCCTCTTCTATGCTGCATATATCGTCATCCGGTATGCCATATTGTTTGTTTACGCAAATGAATCCGTCTTGTTCTTCATCATACAGCATCAGTCCGTTTTCTAAAGAGCAGGCCCATACTCTTCCCTCGCTGTCTTGCAGGGTCTTGTTTATATCGTTTATGGGAAATTGGGTGTTGAGGGGAGTTCGGTATGAATAAACCTCCAAGGATTGGGGCGACCGGATATCTCCTTTCAGGCACATGATACCTTTGTCTTTTGTGGATAGCCATATATGGCCGTCACGACTTTGCATGATATGCCTTATTTGGGCGGTTCCGGTTTCTTTCAGAGACTGAAGGGGGGAAGGCTGTTCTTTATTGTCGGCATATCTTACGCATAATCCTTGCCACGTGCCTATTAATAAGTTTCCCATGTCGTCTTCCAGGAAAGAATATATGCAATTGTCTGGTAGCCAGGGCGTATTTTGCATGTTCATGTGCTTCAGCAGTGTCCGGTCACGGTTGATCTCCATGAAACCGTCACGGGTGGTCCCGATTAATATATCGCCGTTGCGTGTTTCGTATATGCAGTTTGTTTTCTGAGGTATATCCGTATCTTTCATAACCGGCATATCTTTCATACAGATATATTCTCCGGTTTCTTTTCGGTAGTATACCAGTCCGTTGCGTTCCAGGCCGATCCAGATGTTGCCTGCTTGGTCATAAGTCATACTGTTGATGACGTCATTGTCCTGCAATGCCTCGGGAAGCAGGTGATACTCAAAATCTTTCGGACGAATCGATGCGGTAACCAAACCTGTGAGTGAGGCGTTTATCCATACGTTCCCGTTTCTGTCGCACAGTTGGGTGCTTGCTCCTCGATTGAAGTAGGTCGGTGAAGGCATTTTGTCGGAAGGGATGTTGTGGAAGCGGTTGTTTGCATAGATGCACAGTCCTTTTGAGGTGCCAATCCACAGCAGGCCGGTGTAGGGATCCTCCGTCAGTGAATAAATGACATCCGAAGGCAGCAGACGGTCGGTGTTTCCCGTCATGAAATTTTGAAAATCAAGGGGCTTGTTTGTCTCATACGGGTTTCTTATCAGATAAAGTCCTTTGCCCCATGTGCCCACCCACAGGCGGTGTGATTGATCTTCAAGTACCACCTGGGCTGAATTCAGGTCGTTAAACTTAGGCACTTCGTAAAACTCGCTGTTGGTGGGGTCATAGCGATAAAGCCCTTTATCCCAGGTGCCAATCCAGATATAGCCTTTGTGGTCTTCGTATAATGATTTGACGGCGCAGTGCGGAACCTTGGAATTATTCCGTTGGTTGCACATGAGCAGAAAATGGTCCGATGACGGTTCGTACAGATAAAGTCCGCCCTCTGTGCCTACCCACATCTGTTTGGTTTGTCCGTTACTGCCTTTTGTAATGAGTATGCTGCTGATGTTGTCACAGTTGATGAAGTCATCGAAATGATATTGCCGGCAGTCTCCGTTTTTCAGATTCAGAAGGTTGATGCCTTTGTTCGTACCCAACCATAGACTGTCGCCGTCGTTTGCGATACAGTTGATCCTATTGGAAGAAAACAGTTCCGGGCGTTTTTGGTCATTCTTATAACGCTTGATCAGGAAACCGTCGTAGCGATATAAACCAAACTCGGTACCGATCCAGATGAAACCGTGTTTGTCCTGATGAATGGCATGTATGTTGTTTGTGGGGAAGCCGGAAGTTGAATTTAGTTTGTACATTTCAAGATGTTGGAAAATCTTTTCCGTATCGATCGATGCAGTGTACGTGTCGGTCGGCGCATACCCGGGCGCGTCGGCGGCAAGGACTGTTCCGGCTTGGAGCGTAAGCAAAAGAACGGAGATAAGTACGGTCAGAAACGCCTGTGTTTTCAATGTTGCTTTCATGTAAGGTTCAGTGTGTTTTTTGTCTGATAGGATATGCAAAGATAGGTATAAAAATCACTCTTGTATGCGCTTGTGTAGGGAATAAGGTTGAATTATAGGTAAAACTACTCAAAAATTCCATCCTTGGGCGCGCAGCCTTCTTTGGGGGACGACCCAATAGGGCTGTTTATCCGATTGGATTTTGATCGGAGGGAAGTTTGGCGGGCTCCTTAACACAAGAAAACGGTAAAAAGAGTTGAAAAATAAATTTTCGTCAAAGGCTCTTTTTTTAAACGCTTTTTTCTTTCGTGATAAACCCATAATTTTGCTTGCGTCGTTTGACACATCGGATGGCGATATTATCATTATCTAAAATAAAATACTATGATTAAAAAGAAACTCTTTTCGTTGGCCAGACCTCTGATTGCGGTCTTGGGAGTGATTGGGGCGGGGCTGTCGGGAGCGGGTAGGCTCCATGCACAGAATTATATTCCGCAGACAGGTGACAAAGTTCAGACGGAGAACGGTGTGTATGTGGTTAAAGGGAGTAACCTTATTCTTAATCCCACCTTTGATGAAGGCCTGTTAAATTGGAAGGCCGGGAACGGAACTGCGTTGTCGGAAGAGAATTTTGCGGTGCTTCCGGGCGAAGGCCCCGACGGAACGGCGTGTCTGTCGGCTTTGAAAGGGGATGGTAGCGGTACGGCACAGTCGGTCAAGACCGGTTGGGCCATAACGGAAGGAAAAACGTATTTGTTCAGTTGCTGGGCCAAACGGACGGCAGCCGGTATGTCGAGTAACACGCAATACAGTAAAATCTTTCAGGGGAATTCGGATAATGCCACTACCAAGGAAATGGCAGTGATAAACTATCAGGCGGATACCTGGGTGCAGACGCAACTGGTATTTACGGCGGAAATGCCCTTCTGTGTGGCGCAGTTCGGGTGGCTGAACGCTGCCACGGAACTGGCTTGTTTTTATCTGGGAGAGGTTGAATTGTCGGCCGAATTGTCTACTGCAAAGCTTGAAGGCACGATTGAGGCGGCAGAACTTCTTCTTTCTTCTACGGAGGAGGGCAGCCAGAAAGGACAGTATACCGCAGAGGTGCGTAAAGCCCTGTCCGAGGCGATTGCTGTGGCGAAGAAAATATTGGCTGAAGCGACTTCGCAGCAGCAGATTAATGACGCGAACGACGACCTCGTGGCGGCTCAGGCTGTGTATCGCGAGGCGGTGAACCCTCCCTTTACAGTGGGGATGAAGTATTCTATCATTCATAACAGCGGCTTTTATCTGGCTACCGGCGGTGACGGCGGATTTATGAAAATACAGGAAGCCGACGATGAGGCTTCCGACCGTGTGTTCACATTTGTTCCGGCTCCCGAAGGGGCTGCGGCCAAAGGGTATAATCTGAGGAGCGAAGACGGTATGTTTGTTTATCGCGAGGGATCTTGGAATACGAAGTCCGGTTCGGATATTGATTTGTCGGCTGCCAATGCCATTTTCCAGGTGGTGGACTACGGCGGTTTCGTGCAGTTGCGGAATATGGGCAGCGGTTCGGTGCTTGGAACGGATGCTCGGACGGCGGGTTCCGAAGTCTATTCCAATAAAAACGGAACCGGTTCCAATAACTGTTGGACGTTGAAAGAGTTTGTTCCCGTTTCCGAACGCGATGACAAATATTACTACGAGGAGGCGCTTAAAGAGGCACAGAACATCTATTCAATGATTGATCCGGCGCTGTGCGGAGTGAAGGCATTCATGATTTCGGCCGAGGCGTATGCGAAACTCGGTAATACCATCGCCGCATCGCAGGAGATGACCGATTATGTGGCAGCCAAAGAACTGTTGGAAGCCGCCGTAGCGGAATTTCAAGCGAATAAGATCAACGCGCCTGTCGAAGGCGTGGAATATCAGATTATCCATGTGTCCGAAAAGACCCTTCATCAGGCAGAGGGCAGCACGCAGCCGATATTGGCAACCACCGATGAGGCTACTCGCCAGAAATATTCTTTTGTGCCTTCGGATGTTGCCGGAGCCTATTACATAAAGAATCTGGCTACAAACTCCTATCTTGTCAAGAGCACGCTGAGCCCGTGGGATACCCAGTGGGCGGAGGAGTCATCGGCGGATGAGGCCAAATGGATCATCAGCATTTACGGAGAGAAGATGTACACGTTGCAGAATCTGGCCGGAAAAGGTTTTCTGGGATGCGATGCCACCAATGACGGGTCCATGATTTATTGCGACAAGTGGGAAGGTGCCAATAATTCGCATTGGAACGTGACGGACGGTTCGGATGATGTGGTGTTGGATCGCGAGGCTTTTGATCAGGCGATGAATCAGGCGAGAGCCCTGATGGAGACGATGAAAGAGGGTTATCTTCCCGGGGAGTATTTTGCATCGGATATTACGGCTTTTGCTGCGGTAATGGCGAAAGCGGAAGAGGAGGCCGGAAAAGCCGTGTCGCAGGAACTTCTGGATGAGGTGACGGCCCGTTTGCTTGCCGACACGGAGAGTTATAGAGGAAAGGCGCATACGGTGTCTGTGGCAGGAGAATATCTGAAAGATCTGATTGCCGACTGCAAGGCGGAATGCGAGGCTGCGGTTGTCGGTATTGAAAAGGGCCAGTATGCGGAAGCTTCGAAGAATGCGTTCCAGGCGGCAATCGGTGAGGCGGAGAAGGCGGTAGCGCCCGAAGCGGCCATCGAAGCCCTGAACGCGGCGCGTGATGAATTCCGAAACAGCATTATAACGATCGATCGTGCCGCATTCAAAGCTTTGATTGCCTCGGCTGCCGACGCAGTGGCTGCTGCAGTGGCCGGTGACTGTGACGGCCAATATCCTGCCGACGCTATCGAGACGTACAAGGAGGCATTGGTTTCCGCGCAAGCCGTATACAACGAAGCCGATGCTTCGCAGGGCGATATAGATGCCGGTACGGAATCACTTGATGCGGCCTCCAAGGTATTTGAGGGACGGAAAGTCATTATCGATTTTTCTGCTCTTAGAAAGGCGGTTTCCGTGGCGAACGACATGATGAAGGAAGCGGAACCGGAGAAGGGTGAAGGGCCCGGCAAATATCCTGAGGCTGCTTTCGACGTCCTTACGGGACAGGTGGCCGAGGCGCAGGCTGCGATAGGCAGTAAGGCGCTGAACCAGCAGGCGGTGAATGACAAGGTTGCCCGGCTTGAACAGGCTATCGAGGCATTTACCTCTTCTCGTCGGGAGAACGACTATTCCGAGTTGAAAGCTCTTATCGAACGTGCCGACCAACTGCTGGCTTCGGCTGTCATCGGAGATCAGGAAGGCAACTACACACAGGAAGATTATGATTACCTGTCGGCTTCCGTGGCCAACTGCGAAGGGGCGTTGTCATCTACCTCTCAGGATGAGATAGACCGGGCTGTCAAGATTCTGCGACGCGATATAAATATCTTTGAGGGTAGTGTGGTGACTTCGGTAAATGCCGTATTTGCGAAAGCCGGTATGACCCTGTCCGACGGTGTTCTCCGTTTTGCCGCTTTGCCGGCGGATGCTGTCGTTGCGGTATATGGCATGGATGGCCGCGCGGTGGCCCGTGTCAATGGCGGTTCGGTCGAGATTCCTTTGGCTCGGGGGGTATATGTGGTTCGTATGTCAACCGCTACGGAAACAATTGCCATGCGGATAATGATGAAATAAAAGTAGCACCCGGCGGCACATTTGGTAAGTTCGTTGTGCCGGGAGTATACGATGACCGTTTGTTTCTTTAAGGAGACAGACGGTCATTTTTTATGATGCGCTATATGTGCATGTGAAAAGGGAGAAATCAGGGGGCTGGACGGATGAAAAACGGCATGCGCACCCCGTTGATTTCTGGCCTAGGCAACAATTCAACGCGGCCTAGGCCACGTTGAAACGTGGTGCGCACCACCGTTTAAGCGAGTTGCGGGGAAGAATTATCAGGATGTTGGGTGATGTGTAATTTTCTGAAAATAAAATTATTGTATTTTTTTTCTTGAGACTCGGAAATAAGGACGCATGTTGGATTTGGCGACTTAGAGACCTTAGGATGGTTTGTGTATGCTATGCAAAGTTACGCTTGTGTGGCGCTTGGAGGAATGAAGGCAATATGCGTAATTACATTATATTCTCTTTTATGTTTCTGCTTTTTTATCTACTTTTGCAAGCGCAGGCGAGCATGCGGCGGCGTATCGTCTGAAAGCATTTTTTATTAATCAGCGTTTGCTATTTATTCGGCACTGCTTCCAGAACCTGAGAAATTCCAGAACGTAGTCACCGTGAATAAGTCTGCGAACGTCTGCGCTATAGGCGTGGGCGTGGCTTATCTGGTGATTATAGGCAGTTCTCAGGGCCTTGGAAGCATGGATAAGACGTCCATGCTTTTCTGTTGCCCCGATCTGCCTGCCCGGAGATAGTTTTCGCCAGTTACTTATAGCTCCTCAAATTCGCAGCCAATCCGTTTGCTCGAACCGATTTAATTGTTACGCGTG
>CAJUDC010000106.1 GCA_910584955.1 uncultured Paraprevotella sp.
CCAGGTGGAGGCCGTGGATTCGCGCGAACTCACCTTTACCGTGAAGCCCGTGTACCATGTTGTTACGCTCGATGAGAACAGCACAACATATCCTGTAACTAAGGATATACTGGCCAACGAGGTGAATACAAACCGCGTTCTGAAAGCCGGTCAGTGGAATACCCTTTGTCTGCCGTTCGATTTGACAGCCGAACAAATGGCCGAAGCCGGTATTTCGGAGGCATTTACGCTCTCTGGTGTGATGATTGAGGGTGACATGAGTGCCGTCAACTTCATTCCTGTTGCCCGAATGGAGGCTGGCAAGCCCTATTTGGTGAAGGCCGTGGAGAGCGTTACATTGGCATTCGAAAATGTACTGGTGAGGGCGGCAATTCCCGGGACTGTTACGCTTGGTGATGTTTCGATGAGCGGGTCTTATTGCCTTGCTTCGCTAAAGGACGTATATTACATCAGCGGTGACAAATTTTATTACGCTGATGTGCCGGTAGTATTCAAGGGCTTCCGTGCATATATCGTTCTGCCGGATGCGGCTGGTGTGAAGAGCCTCGCCGTTCATTTGGATGATGTCACGGCAATCAATGGTCCGAAGTACCCTTCGGATGAGCTTGTGGATGTCTATACGGTGAATGGTATTATGTTGAAAACCGGTGTGAAAGCGACAAAAGCGCTTGATGGTCTGCCTCGGGGAATTTATATTGTAAACGGGGAAAAAGCAGTGAAATAAGTAGGAAAAATGGAATCAACGAAAAAGAAAAACTATGTTTCTCCCTTTATCGAGGTGGTGAAAGTATCGGTAGAGAGTGCTTTGATGGCGCTGAGTTCTTCCGAGAACGGTATTCATTGGGGCGGTAACGCCAGTGAAAACGGAAATCCTGTTCCCGATATTAAGGGACAGGGTGATTGGGATATTTGGAACTAAATATCCCCTTTCCTATATTTATGTAGATAGGGCTGTCTGACAGTGATGCCGGGCAGCTCTTTTTGCATTGGGGGTTACGAAGGAGGCGTATTATGTCGCGTCTGTCAGCCGGATGAATGGCTATGGACAGAAGTGGTCGGGAACAGGTTTCTTTCTCTTGTTTTAGCGGTTAGTTGCCCTAGGCCGGAGTAGCGTTTTCACCCCTCGAAAACGGGGCGCTCGCCGCGTGAAAAAGTCATGCTCGCCCCGTTTGAACGCGGTGCGCACCGCGTTCGAAAGTTCTGCTCACCACTTTTTAATGTCTTGCTGTTTATGTAAAATGGTTATTTTCAGATGGTTATTAAATTTGTCTGATTTGTTCGTTTCGGGAACAGGAATAACACTTGCAGCGGTGCCCCGGAGACTATAATATTAATAAATGCAAAAAAAGAAAGGCTTTCATGGTGATTCTTGCGGAGTTATGTATATTTGTTGGAAAGGAGAAGGAGACATCAACTAATAATCAGAGAGCTATGAAAAAGGGATTCATGATAGGGGCGGCTTTGCTTATGGCTATGGCTGCCCGGGGACAGTATCTCGTTCTTGACGGAGCGCGGGTGAAATCCGGGGTGGTGGAATGTGCGGAAGCACATCTGGTCTTGAATGGCGTGCATCTGGAGGATGAAACGACCGAAGCGACGGAGACGCATATCGTTTTTGCCGGCGTGGAGGTGAAGGGCAAGGTGGATGATTTTACGGATCGGATGCGCGATCAGGGTTTTAAGTTGCAGAAGAAAGTAGGCGATGAGCGTTATTATATTTATAAAGGCACCTACAACGGCCATTCTTCGTATGTACGGGCAGACTATACGCCCAAGAGCCGGACGGTGTATAAGGTCCAGGTCACTCCGAAGCATGTGAGTGCGGTGGACTATCTGGATTCGCTCACGGTGAAGTACGGCAAGGACTATGTGAGCGATCAGCGAGGCTATCAATGGTCGTTCGGCAACGGCGGTGTATTTTTCGTCACTCCCGAGGGGAAAGATCCCATTCTGCTGATCATGGATGCCCGGGGGGCGCAGTTGTATAAGGAGGAGAGCGGCAAATAACCGGATGTATTGATAAAAACAAGTATCCGCCCCCGCAAAAGTACGATGCTTTTGCGGGGGCGGATACGTTAGGACGGGTTTATTCCACCGATACTTTCTGCCCGTTGATGATGTAGATCCCTTTGCTCAGTCCGTGGGCGGCCTGCGAGATGGGAACCTGTCGGCGGACCGGAATGCCTTGTAAGGTGTAGACGTCTGTTTTTGCGTCCGGTGCGTCGGGCAGCAGGTCCCGTACGGCATCCGGCAGAGGGGCGTTCCGGCTCCACAGACGTACGTCGTCGATGTATAGCCGTGTGTTGTTGGCGGCACCTACGCCGACCGTAGTGCGCAACCCCAGGCTGACAGTCACATCGGTAGGTTCGGTCAGCGTGAAAGGGCAGGTGATCCGCTCCCAGTTATTGGCCGTGGCGGGGTAGTAAAAACGGTTGGTTCCGCCTAGGGCGATACCGCAGAGCGAGTAGTTCTCGTTATCGTTGGCCGTGATACGGTCGTCTTGATGCCGGCTTTCGTTGGGGCATACGTACTGCATGACAAAACTCAGACGGTATTCGCCGGCCGGCAGGCGGACGGTCTGGGTGATGGCGTTGCTACCCGTGTCCCAGGAGTTGAGTACGCTCAGGCAGCGCGTTCCGCACGCGTCAAATTGGGCCGGGGCCGCCATGATGCTGGCCGAATTGCCTACGTTGGAGGGCGATACGCAGTACATGGTCGTGCTGTAAGGCATGGAGTAGAGCACTGCGTAGTTGGAGCCGCCGTTCAGGGCGTTGCCTCCCTTCCAGCCCTGTACGGGCAATATCTGCGGCCATTTGCCGTCGGCGGCTTCCACCTTATTTATATAGCAGGGATTATAGCTGACGCCGCCCAATGTCAGGCTTCCCGTCGCGCTCCACGTTTGGTCTTCTTCGAAACTCGGATTGGCGAGAAACCGGGCGGTGATGTCCGTGAAGTCCTCCTCGCCTTCGTTGACATGTACGGTTTCGTATACGACGGTTCCCTCTTTCACGCTCACCCGCACGCATTCGTCGGGCCGTACGGGCACGTCGGCCGTCAGCGTCTGCCCTTCGCTCAGGATACATACGGCGGCCTGCTGCTCTTTCGGGAGCGGATTGTACATGTAGAAACTGCACGAATCGCCTTCGGCCTGTCGGGCGGTGACATCGGCTCCGCTGACGAATGTACGCAGCACGTTGGCCACACTGTGGTTCACGTCGCATTTGAACGTAGCTTCCGAACGATCGTTGCTGACGGTGGTGGCCACGGTGAACACCGGTGCGCCTTGCGGCAGGGCGATACCTTGCAGGCGACAGGCGGTCTGGCCCGTGTAGTTGCTCAGCAGCAGGTAGGCCGTCTCGTCGAGATCGGCGCAGATCAGACCGTTCCAACCGGCTGGTACGGAATCGGTCAGCGACATCAGGCGGTCGGCCATGCGGGCGGTGGCGGCAGAGTCGATGTTGCTGTAGTATACCAAGCTGCGGCGGTCCACCACGTCACCCGCCTTGAAGGCGCGGAGTTGGTCGGAATACAGCGGATAGATCTTAGACAGGCCTACGGAATTGCTTAGTCCGTAATCGCCGAAGGCCATCCGGTTGTCCTTGCTGTTTCCGCTGACCATGCCCAGCTGGTTGTCGATGTTTACCCATTGTGTGGCGAAGGCGGTCAGCTGCCGTCCGTCGGTCTGCTGGCGTCCGTTGCTGTAGTATAGCGTTCGTTTCTCCTTGGTGAAAGGATCGGTGCTGATGGCCATCAGTCCGCCTTGTGCGCGGGTGATGGTGCCGTCGGTACGCCCCGTCACATAGTCCATGTAAACGACGGCGTTGCCGGGGGTGGAATACAGCGTGAAGTTGTTCTCCAGCGTGTTCTCGTTCGTGGCCAGTTTGCCGTTCATGGTGTAGCTGTTTCCTTTCAGGTTGTAGATGCCGCTGACGAGCGGTGAGGCATCGGTCTTTTTCCCGCTTACGGTGTACCATCCCAACAGGTTGCCCGTGTTGTTGGCCTTGTAGGGCGATATGATTTTGTTCTTGTCGGGATTGTTGGCGGCGATGTAGCCCGTGTAGCTCTTCAGTCCGGCACTCCAGGAGAACACGGTGAAGCGGTCTTTGGTGTTGGCTCGTACGATGTTTTGTGTGGTGAAGAGCCGGGCCGGTTCGAACTGCCGGCTGAAAGCCTCCCAGGTGGCGGGCGTCAGGTCGTCGGTCGATGCCAGTTTGTGCATCAGCCAGGTCATCATGACGCGGTGTCCTTGTACGCCCATCCGTCGCGGGCCTATGTCGCTGTTCAGCAGCCAGCTGCCGTCGGGAGTGGTGGATTGCCGGGCTTTGATGTATTTGTAGGCCAGGTTCTCCAGCATCAGGGCGTTCGAGTCGCGCAGGAAGCAGGCCGCCGTGGCGTACGAGGTAATCTGATCGTAAAGGAACATGCTCCAGTCGTTGCCGTTCGGCATGGCCAGTTCGCCGTCGGCCAGTGCCAGTTGGCAGAGCACTTCGTCCATCACCTTCCGGTTGTTGTGCATCAGGGCGTTGGTTTTCCATTTGGCGTCCGCTCCCTGGAACAGGGCCAGAGCCAGTTGCGCCTCGCCCAGTTCCTGCATCACGACGTTCTGGTACGAGGTGTGAAAGTAATTATGATTCTGCAAAGTGTAGTCGTCGTAGAGGTTTTTCCCTTTGTACAGATCCTTCACGGTAGTGCCGTCGTAGTCTGGGTCTATCACGCTGTCGTCGGTGGCGTCGTCGGCCTGTGAGTAACTGTTGACGGCGAACAGGCGCAGTCGGTCGAACCACTTCGGTGCCAGCGGGTCGTCGGGATAAAGACCGAGTGCGCAGGCCAGGATGTCCGCTTCCCATCCGTTCTCTTCGGCCTTGGTATCGCCGTTGTAGCCGGTGGGCACGGAGCGGTTCAGCTCGTAGTTGCACTCCGCTTTCACCATATTATATATATACCCTTTTTGCGTGTCCGTCAGTTCGTCGGACAGGAAGTGCGAAGCGTAGGCCAGTGACATGGCCCACAGCGAACTTTCCCATACGCAATCGCCGGTGCTTACCGAACCCCAGTATGCGTTGTTCGAGGTGATTTTTAATCGGTTGGCCTTATGCGTGGAATAACCGAATACGAGCGACTTCACGGCCATCTCCTTCACCGTCTCCCAAGTGATGCCTGCCGGAAGCGTCACCTGTCCTTGTGCGTATTTGTACAGGAAGGCACAGATCATCGAGAAATCCGCATTCGTGCGCACCCCGTCTTCGTTGCTGTTGCCGGCACTGTTGGCGCGGAAGAATCCGCACGCCTCGTTTTGGCTGTTGGGAGCGCTGCAATTGTACCAGATATTATGGGCGTATTGCATGGAGTTGGCCAGCATCTGCAACAGATCCTGCATCATGTCGGCTTCCGGTACGAAACGGTGGGTGATGACACCTTCGGTGGGCGAGGGCACTTCCGTCTCCGTGCCTCCCACGATGGTAGGTTCCTGCGGCTCTTCGTAACCGTCGGGCAGTGCCGTCAGGCTGAAGCCGTCGTACAGGATGCAGCTGCCGCCGTTGCCCCATGTCATTTGAGCGGCCACGGTGACGGGACTGTCTTCGTCCAGGGTGAAGCGGACGGCCTGTTTCTTCCAGGCAGAGGTGGCCATGATGCCGGCGGCACCGGCCTCGCAACTGAAGGAAAGGCTTTCCAGCGTCTTGCCTTGCCCGTCGGTCACTTGCACCTGTGCATAAGTGGCGGCGCCGTTGGCGGCAAACGCTTTGGTATGGAATTCAAGTTTGTAGGTTCCGGCCGGTAACGGTTTTTGCGAAGTCTGCCGCAGTTCCGATGCGGCACTGCCCCAGCCGTAGCGCTGATAGAAAGCAAAATTGCCGTCGGCTGCGGTCGTCTTCCCGAAGTTGTTGTCGGTGAAACATTCCGGTGAGACGAGCAGGGAGACGCCGGGACTGGTCGTGCTCCATCCTTGCGGGCGGATGTTCCAGCCGCGCAGTCCGTCGGCATTGTTCGTCACTTTCTGGGGGGAAGATAAGGTACAGGACGCTGCGTCGGCCTCGAACGAAGGATTGGCCAGGTACAGGTCTGTTACGTCGGTTTGCGCCTGAATGTCGGCGGTGCCTGTCAGCAGCAGGCAGAGCCCCAGGCGTCTGATCAGATTATGGTTCATGGAATAAGATTTATTTGCGAACTGTTTTCGAACACAAAAATAAGGAAATAAAACGAACCGTTCGGTTCCGCAGGGTGGAAAAATGAAGATTAACAGGCCGAATAGACGGAAAAACAGGAAAAAAGAGTGAAGAAAAAGGCTGTTTGTTGTGTACATCTGATGATTTGATTAATTTTACGGCAAGGAGGATTCTCCTGCGACTATGAACCCATTAAAGTAACGAAAAATGAATTTAGTTGAGCGATTTTTGAAGTATGTCAGCTTCGACACACAGTCGTCCGAAGAAGGACAAGGCTGTCCGAGCACGCCGAAGCAGATGGTTTTTGCACAATATCTGAAAGACGAACTTACGGCATTGGGATTGGAAGACATCACGTTGGACGAACACGGGTATCTGTTTGCCACGTTGCCGGCCAATACGGAATGGGACGTCCCGACGGTGGGATTTATTGCCCACATGGACACCTCGCCCGATTGTAGCGGACGCGACGTGAAGCCCCGGATCGTGGAAAAATACGATGGCGGCGACATTGTGTTGTGTGCCGAAGAGCAGATCGTCACGTCGCCCTCCCGTTTTCCCGAGTTGCTGGATCACGTGGGAGAAGATCTCATCGTAACCGACGGGCATACGTTGCTGGGAGCGGATGATAAAGCGGGCATTGCCGAGATCGTACAGGCCGTAGTGTATCTCAAATCGCATCCCGAGATTCCGCACGGGCGGATTCGGATCGGTTTCAATCCCGACGAGGAGATCGGTATGGGTGCTCATCTGTTCGATGTGGAGCGGTTCGGCTGCGAGTGGGCCTACACGATGGACGGCAGCGAGACGGGTGAGCTGGAGTTTGAGAATTTTAATGCGGCATCGGCCCGGATTGTCATCAAAGGACTGAACGTGCATCCGGGATATGCCAAAGGAAAGATGCTCAATGCCTGTCGGGTGGCAGCGGAATTCATGGCGGCCATGCCGGCGGACGAAACCCCCGAGACGACCGAGGGCTACGAAGGTTTCTATCACCTGACGGGGATGAAAGGCTCGGTGGAGGAAGCCGCGCTTTCCTACATTATCCGCGATCACGACCGGGCGAAATTCGAAGCCCGCAAGCAGTTTGTATCGGAGCTGGCATCCCGTCTTCAGGCGAAGTACCCCACCGGATCCGTTACGGCTGAAATCAGCGATCAGTACTATAATATGCGTGAGAAGGTGGAGGACAAGATGCACATCATTGATATAGCTACCCGTGCCATTGAGGCAGCCGGTATGCCTTGCCGTATCAAGGCTATTCGCGGCGGTACCGACGGGGCGCAGCTCTCGTTCAAGGGATTGCCCTGCCCGAACATCTTCGCCGGCGGATTGAATTTCCACGGGCGCAATGAGTTTGTGCCCGTGCAGAGCATGGAGAAAGCCATGATGACGGTGGTGAAGATTGCCGAACTTACGGCATTGAAGTATAAATAAAGAGAGAAAATAACGCAACGGGCCGTTTCCTGCTTCCAAGAAGAAAGGAAACGGCCCGTTGCGTTATTCATCGTCTTCTTCTTCGTCCGTATCGAACGAGAAACCGAAATCGTCCAGAAATTCGGGCGAGGTAAATTCCTCCAGGCTTCGGCGGTCTTTTTTGGTGGGGCGCCCCGTTCCCCGTGCTCTGTCTACGAAACCGCTGATACGGTTCATCTCCAACAGTTCGTATTGTTCGGGGGGCGTTACGTTTTCCAGTACGTCGGGCAGCAGTTTGGCGCCCACTCTTTTCTCTATGGCCTGCTTCACTCTGAAAGAGTATGTGACAGGCGGTTTGCGCACTTCCACCACATCGCCTTCCTTCACGGTGCGCGAGGGCTTCAGTTGGGCTCCCCGCAGGGTCACCTGGCCTTTCTTGCAGGCTGCTGCTGCCAGCGTCCTCGTCTTGAACAGGCGGGCCGCCCACAACCATTTGTCTACTCTGGCTTCGCTCATGGTCTGCGTCTTTCCGTTTATTTCTTGTTGAACTGGTTCATGGTGATCTGGATGCCCGCCAGACAGAAACTCCTGATGATTTCTCCGGCCTGCGCCACCCGTTCGTCCATCTGTTGCAGATCCTCGTCGCCGAACCGGCCCAGTACGAAGTCGATCTGTCCGCCGCGCGGGAAATCGTTGCCGATGCCGAAACGCAGGCGGGCGTAGTTCTGTGTGCCCAGTGTAGCGGCGATGTGCTTCAGGCCGTTGTGGCCGGCATCGCTTCCGCCCGGCTTCAGGCGCAAGGCTCCGAAAGGCAGTGCCAGGTCGTCTACGACGATGAGCACGTTCTCCAGCGGTATTTTTTCCTGTTGCATCCAGTAGCGCACGGCGTTTCCGCTCAGATTCATGTAGGTGGACGGCTTGAGCAGGATCAGCTGCCGTCCTTTCAGCGAGGTGCGTCCGACGAATCCGTACCGCTTGTCCTCAAAAACAATGTTGGACGCTTTTGCGAAAGCGTCCAACACTCTGAAACCTATGTTGTGGCGGGTCCCTTCGTATTCGTATCCGATATTCCCCAGCCCTACAATCAAGTATTTCATTCAGCGGCTGTTTATTTGCTGGCGGCAGCGGCAGCGGCCATGGCGCCACGTGTCATTCTTACCTGACAAACCACCACTTCTTTGTTTGTCACCAGTTCCAGACCTTCGAAGTGCAATTCGCCTACTTTGATGGTCTTGCCCAGACCCAACGAAGTAACGTCGATTTCCAGACGCTCGGGGATGCTGGTATGAACGGCCTTCACTTTCAGTTTGCGTACGGAAGCGGCCAGTTTACCACCGGCTTTCACACCTTCGGCCAAGCCCGTCAGTTTGATAGGCACTTCCATAACGATGGGTTTTGTGTCGGTGATTTCATAAAAGTCCACATGCAGAACAGTGTCTTTTACGGGGTGGAACTGAATTTCTTTCAGAACGGCTTTGCATTCTTTGCCGTCGATGTTCAGCAACACGGTGTAGATATCGGGCGAGTAGATCAGGTTGCGCAACTCGTCGTTCGTTACGGTGAAAGACTGTGCTACGGGCAGACCGTTTTCGCCTTTCAGTTCGCCGTACAGGTTACAGGGCACTGCACCTGTCTTGCGGATTTCTTTGGCAGCCTTCTTACCGGTTGCGGTACGGGCTGTTCCTTTTACATTAATTGTTTTCATTGTTTGTTGTAATTGTGTTACTCTAAATTAAGTGTTCTCTTGCTTAATTCGCCAT
>CAJUDC010000107.1 GCA_910584955.1 uncultured Paraprevotella sp.
TTGCCGGAAGAGAGGCGTGCGGAACTGATGACGGCTTTCAGGGAGAAGATCATGGCCTTGCCGGAGCGTATACCTTTTATCCGTAAGATCGAGGTGGGCTTCAATGCGAATCCCGACGAGCAGTTCCATATAGCGCTTTACAGCGAGTTCGGGTCGCTGGAGGAGGTACGGACGTATGCCGTCCATCCCGACCACGTAGCGGCAGCCGGCATTATCAAGCCCTACATTGTCCGGCGTTCCTGTACGGACTACGAGACGGAAGACTGACGGATACACATTGCCCGGAAAGAGACGTGCCGACGGGCATGTCCGATGACCGGTCCGTAGGGGAATAACGGCGGAGGCGGGCAGGGCGAGAGAAAAAGGTGTAGACCTTATTTTAAAAAGGTGTACACCAAAACGAAATAAGGTGTACATCTTTTTGGGAAATGGTGTACATCTTTCTTTTTGTTCCTCCGCATCGCGCAGTACAGTGGTGTAGGGAAGAGGAAAATGTTTTCTGCGACCGGCGGTGAGGAGGTGCCGGTCAAATCGGATCGGAACCCTTGTCCGTATGGAAAGGATAGAAAGTAATTTTTTTACTTGATTTCCTGAAAAATTGTTGCTCGGTAGGGGAATTATGTTTATATTTGCAGGGAAAAATAACGGATTATGAGAATAAATGCAACATACCCTCATCATCATACTGACGTGTAAACCGGCAGGCGATGGGCTATGTTTGTAGGAACGATAGGAAAGAGGCTTGCCGAAAAAATGCGGTAAGTCTCTTTTTCCGTTGATAAAGACAAGGACAAAATACAAAAGAACCTATTTATGTTACGAATTGCAGTACAATCCAAAGGTCGTCTGAACGAAGACACAATGACCTTGCTGGCCGAGGCCGGTGTGAAAGTATCTTCATCCAAACGCACGTTGCTGGTGCAATCCTCCAATTTCCCGGTGGAGATCCTTTACCTGCGCGACGACGACATCCCGCAGTCGGTGGCCGGCGGTGTGGCCGATGTGGGCATCGTGGGCGAAAACGAGTTTACCGAACGGGGCGAAGATGCCGTCATTGTCCGGCGTCTGGGATTCAGCAAATGTCGTCTGTCGCTGGCCATTCCCAAAAACATAGACTATACGGGGCCGGAATGGTTCGAAGGCAAGAAGATAGCCACTTCTTATCCGAACATTCTGCGTGATTACATGCAGCGCCAAGGGGTGAATGCCGACATCCACGTCATTACGGGATCGGTGGAGATCTCGCCGGGCATCGGGTTGGCCGACGGTATCTTCGACATTGTCAGCTCCGGCTCGACACTCGTGAGCAACAACCTGCGCGAGGTGGAGGTGGTGATGCGAAGCGAGGCATTGCTCATCGGCAACCGGCAGTTGAGTGATGAGAAGAAAGCCGTGCTGGATGAACTGCTGTTCCGTATCGAGGCCGTGAAGAATGCCGAGGACAAACGCTATGTACTGATGAACGTGCCCACCGACAAGGTGGAGGAGGTGGTAGCCGTGCTGCCCGGTGCCAAGAGCCCCACGGTGATGCCGCTGGCGCAGGAAGGCTGGAATAGCGTGCACACGGTGATAGACGAGAAATGCTTTTGGCAGATTATCAGTAAGCTGAAGGAATTGGGGGCCCAAGGTATTCTGGTGCTTCCGGTGGAGAAGATGATTTTATAAGACAGACGTATGAACATAATTACCTATCCGAAGCCCGAAGAGTGGGCGGAGCTGTTGAGGCGGCCGACCAAGGAAGCCGGCGAGCTGACGGCTGCGGTCAGCGCTATTTTGCAGCGTGTGCGCGAGGGAGGCGATGAGGCGGTGATAGCTTTTGAGAAGCAATTCGACCGTGCCGAACTGGACACGCTGGCCGTGACGCAGACCGAACTGGACGAGGCCGAGCAGGCCGTGTCGCCGGAACTGAAAGCGGCCCTGACACTGGCCCATGAGAATATAGCGAAGTTTCATGCCGCGCAACGTTTCGAATCAAAGCCGGTGGAGGTGCGTCCCGGTGTGACGTGCTGGCAGAAAGCCGTACCTATCGAAAAGGTGGGATTGTACATTCCCGGCGGGACGGCGCCGCTGTTCTCCACCGTGTTGATGCTGGCCACGCCGGCCCGCATAGCCGGTTGCCGGGAGATTGTGCTCTGCACACCGCCGGACGCCCGGGGCAAGGTGCATCCCGCCGTCTTGTGCGCGGCCCGCATAGCCGGTGTGAACCGTATCTTCAAGGCTGGCGGTGTGCAGGCTATCGGAGCCATGGCGTACGGAACGGAGACGGTACCTAAGGTGTATAAGATATTCGGTCCCGGGAACCAGTATGTGACGGCCGCCAAGCAACTGGTATCGCTCCATGATGTGGCGATCGATATGCCGGCCGGTCCTTCGGAGGTGGAGGTGCTGGCCGACGAAACGGCTTGTCCGGCCTTTGTGGCCGCCGACCTCCTGTCGCAGGCCGAGCACGGTGTCGACAGCCAGGTACTGCTCGTCACGACGAGCAGGACGCTGGTAGATGCCGTGCAAGCCGAGGTGGAGAGACAACTGGCGGCTCTGCCCCGCAAGGACATTGCGGCCCGTGCACTGGAAAACAGCCGGATCATCGTGGTGAGAGACCGGGACGAGGCGTTGGCACTGACCAATAGCTATGCCCCCGAACATCTGATCATCGAAACGGAAGATTACCGTCGCCTGGCCGAAGGCGTGGTGAATGCGGGCAGTGTGTTCCTGGGGCCTTATACGCCCGAAAGTGCCGGTGACTACGCGTCGGGGACGAACCATACGCTGCCTACGAACGGCTACGCGACGGCCTACAGCGGTGTGAATCTGGACAGTTATCACCGTAAGATAACGTTTCAGGAGCTGACCCCCGAGGGCATTCGTGCCATCGGACCGGCCGTGGAGATTATGGCGGCCAATGAGCGACTCGACGGTCATAAGAACGCGATGACCGTACGATTGAACAGTTTGAAGAATTAACAGATAAGAAAAATGAAACCCCTGCAAGATTTGGTGCGGCCGAATATATGGAAACTGAAGCCCTACAGTTCGGCCCGCGATGAATATAAAGGCGTGTCGGCGTCGGTCTTTCTAGATGCCAACGAGAACCCGTTTAACCAACCTTATAACCGTTATCCCGATCCGTTGCAGACGGAGCTGAAGGAACAGGTGGCCCGCATGAAACGGGTGAGGCCCGAGCATATTTTTTTGGGCAACGGCAGCGACGAAGCCATTGATCTGGTGTTTCGGGTGTTCTGCCGGCCCGGTGTGGATAATGTGGTGGCCATCGCCCCTACGTACGGTATGTACGAAGTATGTGCCGACATCAACGACGTGAGCTATCGCTCCGTTCTACTGAACGAGCGTTTTGAACTTTCGGCCGATGCCTTGCTGGCTGCTGTCGACGATCGCACGAAGGTTATATTCCTGTGTTCGCCCAACAACCCTACGGGCAACGATCTTGAGCGTAAGGAGATCGAGACGGTGCTCAACAATTTTTCCGGTATGGTGGTTGTGGATGAGGCTTATTCCGACTTCTCCCAACAGCGTCCTTTCCGTGAGGAGCTTGGTAAATACCCGAATCTGATTGTGCTCAACACGTTCTCGAAAGCCTGGGGCTGTGCCGGCATACGGTTGGGAATGGCATTCGCTTCCCGTCCCGTCATCGAGCTGTTCAACAAGGTGAAGTATCCTTACAACATCAACCAGCTCACCCAGCAGCAGGCATCGGAGATGCTTCGCAAGCAGATGAACGTCAACCAATGGGTGAGTGTGCTTAACACGGAGCGGGGGCACGTGATGGCGTCGTTTGCCGAACTGCCTTTCTGTCGGAAGGTGTACCCGACCAGTGCCAATTTCTTCCTGGCCAAAGTGGAAGGGGCCGACCGTATCTACGAATACCTGGTGGAGAACGGCATCATTGTTCGCAACCGTTCACGCGTGGTTTTGTGCGGCGACTGTCTGCGCATCACCATCGGCACGCCGGACGAGAACTGCAAACTGTTGGGCGCCCTGCGTCGCTATACTAAAGCATGAACCGCATGAAAAAAGCACTTTTTATAGACCGTGACGGCACGATCCTGCGAGAACCGGCCGACGAGCAGATCGATTCGTTTGAGAAGTTTGCCTTTCTGCCGGGAGTGATCCGTAACCTGGCGTTTCTGCGTAACAAGACCGACTATGAGTTTGTTATGGTATCCAATCAGGACGGACTGGGAACAGAGGCTTATCCCGAGGACACTTTCTGGCCCACGCACCGGCTGATGCTGGACACGCTGGCCGGCGAAGGCGTGACGTTTGACGACATACGGATCGACCGCAGTTTCCCGGAGGAGAACCTGCCTACCCGAAAACCCGGTACGGCCATGCTGACGACCTACTTGGAGGGTGCATACGACCTGTCACGCTGTTTTGTGATAGGCGACAGGCAGACCGACGCCCAGCTGGCGCGCAACCTGGGGTGCCGGGCCGTGATTCTGGACGAGCACCCGGCAGGAAAAGCCGGCGACGACACGGTGGCTTACGCCGCATCGTGGGACAAAGTGGCCGAAATTGTTTTTGCCGGCGAACGTAAAGCCGCCGTGCGCCGTACCACGCAGGAAACCGACATCGACGTGCGGGTGAATCTGGACGGAAACGGGGTGAGCGATATTGCTACGGGGCTGGGCTTCTTCGACCACATGCTGGAGCAGATCGCCCGGCACGGCAACATTGATTTATATATACGGGTGAAAGGCGATCTGCACGTGGACGAGCATCATACCATCGAAGACACGGGGCTGGCCCTGGGGGAATGCCTGAACAAGGCTTTGGGCGACAAGCGCGGCATCGAGCGCTACGGGTATTGCCTGCCGATGGACGATTGTCTGTGCCGGGTAGCTCTCGATTTCGGAGGGCGCCCGTGGCTGGTGTGGGAGGCCGACTTCCGGCGTGAGCGGGTGGGGGAAATGCCCACAGAGATGTTCCCGCACTTTTTCAAGAGCCTGAGCGATTCCGCCCGTATGAATCTGAATATAAAGGCCGAAGGGACGAACGAACATCACAAGATAGAGGGCATATTCAAGGCATTGGCCCGCAGCCTGAAAATGGCGGTACGAAGGGATGTCCATCATTATGAACTGCCTTCCAGCAAAGGAGTGCTCTGACAACCGGCGAGAGGACCGACCGTCTGGGATGTGCCGGACGGTGAACGATTGTCCGTCTTTTTCTTGGCATTCTGCTCTTTTTTGAAGAACTTTGTGGAGCGGTGACAGCACCGCAGTGTTAGAAAAACGAAGATATGAAATGTTTGATCGTAGGAGCCGGCGGTGTAGGCGGCTCATTGGCCGCTTTTCTGGCCCTGGCCGGCCATGAGGTGGTTTGTATTGTACGGGGCCGGCACAAGGAGGCCCTGCTGGCGCAAGGCCTGCGTTTCCATTCCGACATAAAAGGAGAGTGTGTGATTCCTTGCCGCGCCGTGCGGGGCGATGAAGCGGCTTCTTCTGCGACCGGTACGCCGTGCCTTGGCATCAGCTCCGCAGAAGAATATGACGGTAAGGCCGATCTGATCCTGGTGTGTGTGAAAGGATATTCGATCGGTTCCGTGGCCGACTGCATCGTGCGTTCGGCAGCGCCGCACACCGTGGTGTTGCCGATTCTGAACGTCTACGGTACCGGGCCGCGCATTGCCCGGGCTTGTCCGGGTGTGCGGGTGATCGACGGATGTATCTATATCGTGGGATTCGTGAATGCGCCGGGCGAAGTGACGCAAATGGGCAAGGTGTTGAAGCTGGTGTTCGGTGCCCGTCCGTCCGACGGGGTTTCGACCGACGAGCTGGAGGCCGTTCGGACGGTTCTTTCCGGTGCCGGTATCAAGGCCATCCTCTCCGACGACATCAACCGCGATACTTTTGCCAAATGGGGATTCATCAGTGCTATGGCCTGTACGGGCGCCTACTTCGACGCTACGATGGGAGCCTTGCAGCATCCGGGACCCGAGCGCGAGCTGTTCACGGCACTGACCCGCGAGAGCACGGCGTTGGGTCATACGCTGGGGATCGTTTTCCGCGAGGACCCCGTGGAGGCCAACCTGCGGATTATCGACGCGCTGGCACCCGAAACCACCGCTTCCCTGCAAAAAGACCTGGCGCGCGGTCACGATTCCGAGATACAGGGGCAACTGTTCGATCTGCTTGAAGCCTGCGAGGCGCATGGCGTGGATGCGCCCGCCTATCGCAAGGTGGCCCGGAAATTCCGTTCCCTTTTAGAAGACAACTTATGATACGTACACCGAATCCCAAGACATATACGAAGAAGACCGAGCGTCACGCCTTCGTGCACCATCTTCTGCACGGGTGGCGCGCGTGGCCGGTTCGCTGGCGCGGCGTGCTGAAGGACAAAGGCGCCTTTCTGAAGCATGTGCGGTTCGACATACATGGCACGGGCAACCGGATAGAGATCGGTCGGGGTGTGCACCTGACCGACTGCACCTTCTGCATACGGGGCAACAACTGTAGGGTGGTCATCGGCGACGGTCCCACCGACATACGGCATAGCCTCTTCTGGCTGGAAGACGACGGAAGCCGGCTGGAGATGGGGCGTCACATTCTGATGAAGGGCACGCACATAGCTTCGACGGAGGGAGAGAGCATTACGATTGGCGACGATGTGATGTTTGACGATGCGGAGATCCGCAACGGCGACAGCCATGCCATTCTGGTGCAGGGGACGGACGAACGGACCAACTGGCCGCGCCCCGTACGCATCGGCAACCATTGTTGGGTGGCCTCCCACGTGCGCATCATGAAAGGCACCGTCATAGCGGACCACTGCATCATCGGCAACAGCGCCGTATGTTCCGGTCGGCTCGATACCCCTCATGCCATCTACAGCGGCAATCCGGCCCGTCTGGTGCAGCAGCATATCGATTGGGACCGGAACCGCTATTTATTCGGGAAAAAATGAATACCAAGGTAAAAGGATTTGCGATGGGTTCCGTGGCGGCGGCCAGCTACGGGTTGAATCCCTTGTTCACCCTGCCGCTCTACGATGCCGGCATGCAGGCCGATTCCGTGTTGTTCTACCGCTACGGATTCGCCATTCTGATGCTGGCCGCGCTGATGCGTTTCCGTCATATCTCGTTTGCCCTGCGCCGGGAAGAGGTGGTGCCCCTGTGCGTCATGGGCCTGCTGTTTTCCTTCTCGTCGCTGTTTCTGTTCCTCAGTTACCGTTACATGGATGCGGGCATCGCCTCTACGATTCTTTTTATGTATCCCGTTCTGGTGGCGGTGATTATGGCCGTTTTCTTTAAGGAAAAAGTTTCTTTGCCGACGTGGATTTCCATAGCGATGGCCTTCTGGGGCATCAGTCTGCTCTACCGGGGCGAGGGAGGGCAGACGCTGTCGGCCGTCGGTGTGCTCTTCGTGCTGCTGTCTTCGTTGGCCTATGCCGTTTATATGGTGGGTGTCAACCGTTCCGTTCTTCAGCGCATGCCCACGGCCCGTCTCACGTTCTACGCCCTGCTGTTCGGCATCAGCGTGTATGTGGTCCGTCTGAACGGTTGTGCCGCTTTGCAGGGACCGGCGCATCCCTGGCTTTGGCTCAATCTGGTGTCGCTGGCTTTGTTTCCTACCATCATCTCGTTGATAACCATGACGGTGTCTATCCATTATATCGGGTCCACCTATGCCGCTATTCTGGGGGCACTGGAACCCATCACCGCCCTGTTCTTCGGGGTGCTGGTGTTTGGCGAGCGGCTCACTCCCCGCATGCTGCTGGGCATTGTATTGGTGCTGGCAGCGGTGACGCTTGTCGTGGCCGGCAAGAAGGTGGTGCGTATGCTGCGGATGGTCAGGTTGCACCGTTGACCGATGCGCGGTGTGTGGCGGAATAAGCCGCCATGCTTTCTTTTTGTCGTAAACCGATGATTTGAGAATTCGTTCTTTCTCCCGTCGGACGGACGTTGTCGCCTCCAGCCTTCTGTGAGTGGGCGTCGGAGGAGGAATGTTTTTGTTATGAACTTGCCAATAAGGACTTTATGACGGATTGTTCGTTTGTTTTTAGGTCCGACTAAAAAGATAAACCGGATGAAAATCCGGTTTTTTCTTCCTCTTTTCGATGTTGGGAGGGCAGGGAAGCGGGACTTTTTCGGCAATTGGTTTTTCGGAGATGCGCACCGCGTGTTTCCCGGATGAGCGTCTCGGCGGAAAATGTTCCGCAAGAACGTTTGTTCTTGTGCTCGCCACCGTCGGACGGAACGAACTTTCGGGCTGTTTTTGCAGGGCAAAACCTGTGTTTCCGGTCGGCTCAGGGGCTTTGGAGGGTGTTTTCGGCAGTTGAAAAAGAAGCAGAAAAGCGATTCCGGCTTTCTTTTTGTCACGGAAAGTACGGTACGGCCCGTCATGAACGGTTCTCGACCGTCAGACAGGCATACGAAAAAATCCTCCGGCTCTTCACAGAGGCGGAGGACCAAACTTTTATCACAATATAGCGTTTGTGCGACGCTATGGGTTTAATCTTTTTGTACGCTTGTTCCGATAATAGGGAACAGCGGGTTTAGAAAGCGTAACCTAACCGGAGCTGGAAATTGCTGGTATAGGCATCGCAATCTTCGATGGCGGATATGAAACCGCGCTGATAAGACAGATCCAGATTGAAGTTCTTATACCAGGCTCCTACACCGAACTTCAGACCGGCGTCTACGCGCTGCCAACCGTCCAGGTCACCCAGTGAATAGCTCTCATTGTCTTCCTCTTCTCCGTCCCGTGTATACGTGTATTTAGATTTTCCTGCATAGTCAAAACTGATGAAAGTACCGATATGTGGATCGACAGAGATATTGTGGCCGAGATCGAATCTCCATCCGAATTGGAAGGGGACGTAGTAAATATTGTGAGCTATCATCTTTTCTTCTTCTTTTTCACTTACGTAGTGACCACTGCCAGGATTGTAAGGATTGTAATAGGGTTCCCAACTTGAACCTTCATCTTTCATCGAATATCCGCGCGAGGACAATCCGCCTTCCATTCCCCAGTAAGCACCTTTGCCGCCCAAGGTTTTTTGAAATCCCCAACTGAGGTCATAACCCACTTTGCCGTCCAGTTCCTTAGCATCATCTCCGGCAACGTTCATGAAATTCAGACCCACCCGTACATAGTGTGTGGTGTTCGTTTTCACTTTCTCGCGGGTAATGCTACGGCTGGTCGAGGTTACAATCTGTGCTTGTGCGGCGGCGCCCAGCAAGAGGGCACAGGCCATTGATAAAATCTTTTTCATTGTTGGGTTTTGATTGATTTAACAATGCAAAATTAC
>CAJUDC010000108.1 GCA_910584955.1 uncultured Paraprevotella sp.
AAGCGTCCAGCCAATGAATACCGATGCCTCTGCGCTCCATTCCCCTGAACCATGTCATCTGCCGTTTGGCAAACTGATGGATGGCTATCTCCAGCTGCCTGAACATTTCCCGGTACGACAGTTCACCTATTATATATAAGGTAAGGAATTTGTATTCGAGACCGTAATAAATCAAGTCGTCGGGCGAGATTCCGCCGTCCAGCAGGGCGCGCACCTCGTCCACCATCCCCTCGTCCAAACGTGCCTTTAAACGCCGGGTGATGCGCTCGCGGCGCGTTTCGCGGTCCACATCCAACCCTATCACCAGGCTACGCAGCTGCGGAAAAGGGCGTTCGTCGATACGGTGTTCGCGATAGTATTCCTCGATCTCGATGGCGCGCACCGCCCGTTTCACCGTATCAACATCCGTCGTGTTGTGCAGGCGTTTGTAGGCGGACAGAATCGTCGTCAGTTCAGCCAGCGACTTACCGGCCAACGATTCGCGGAGCTCGGGGTTCTCTGGCACGGGCACCAGCCGATAGCTGCGCAATACCGATTCCAGATACAACCCCGTGCCGCCACACAGCACGGGCAGACGGTTGCGCCCCGTAATGTCCTCGTAGGCCCGAAGGAAGTCACGCTGATACTCAAATACATTGTACTTGTAGCCCGGCTCGGCAATGTCGATCAGATGATACGGCACGGTGCGGCCCTGCACCACGTAGTCGGCCAGGTCCTTGCCCGTTCCGATATCCATGCGGCGATATACCTGCCGGCTGTCGGCACTGATGATTTCCCCGCCGATCTCGTCGGCCAGGGCGGCTGCCAGCCCGGTCTTGCCGGAAGCCGTGGGGCCGAGCAGGGTGATTAGATTATACTGTTCCATGCGGTCGATAGGATGAAGCGGCGGCACATGCCGCCTTTAGCGGGTATAAAGATACGGATTTATGGAACACCGTCGGGCTTTTCCGCTCTCTTCTCTACAGGTTGCACAAGCATCGCTCCTCAGATGCCCTCCCGATTCGCCCGGGAGGCTACCGCCGTCCATGGCGCGCCTCAAAGGCGGTTCATCTCCCGGTCGGCGGCCATTTCCCCTTTGTAGGAATTCCGACGCGGACGGAACCGGTAGATGACTTGCAACGACACGCCCCTACGGTCGTTGCTCTGGCGCTTCTCCATCCGAATGCCGCAGGTGTGCATCGACCAGTCGTTGCAGGCCGTGTTGAAAACATCGGTGGCCGAAAGTCCTACCGACAGCGTTTGCCCGAAAAAGGACCGGACCACCTTGACATTCGTCACGAACCAGGAGGCCGCGAACAGGTTGGTGTGCAGATGTCCCGAACTGCATCCGTAGGCATCGGCCACAGCCTGAAAACCGTGCGGCAGACTGAAGGTGTTCATCAGGCGGTAGGAAAACTGCGGACGGTCGTATGGCATACCCTCCAGTTCCATCCGTTGGAACGATGCTCCGGCGGTAAGCCGGGGCGTCCAGCATCTCACCGTCCGGCTCCAGCTTCCGTACAGCGACAGCAACGTGACATCCGCATTCAAAGGACTCATAAGGAGCTGGACGTCGGGGGCGGGATACAGCCGTTTTACGAAAGCATACGCGTCCCGGCTCCTCAGCATGCCGACCTGTCCCATGAGGTCTTTCCACTGCCCCGTCAACTGCGCCTCGTGTACCCGCTCATCCCGCAGGCCGGGGTTTCCGCCCTCAATCTGATGCATCCCCACGTAGGTCAGCCCGCTCATCAGCCGGGAGTAAGGCGGCCTTTCCGTGTGCATCCTGTATGTGAACGCCACCGACGAGCGGGGGCCGAACGTATAGTCCAGCCGGATGTCGGGCGTCAACAGGTGGTCGGTCCGGCTTGCGGCATCCTCCCTCCTGCCGTTCACCCGAAAAAGTCGGTCGGCATACTCGTAACGCAGACCGGCCGAAAGGCTTAACCGCCCTATCCGGCGTTGCCAGTCGGCGAAGGCGGCCAGCGAGACCTGGCGCGAAGCGGTGCGCTGCGAGGGCAGATAAGCCCCGACCTCCGGGTTCAGCATCCGGTAGTCGAGAGCGGTTTGCGTATAGGCGTCTTCCGTGCCCAGCGCAAGGGTGCCGCCCCACAACGGAACCTCCAGACAAAGTTTTCCGGCCCACAGGCGGGAATCCCGGTCTTCCTCCGACACCACCGCCCGCCGTTCGTTGTCGGGATACGAGGTATTTGCACGGGAGCCCGACAGGGAACGGATAAAATTGCCGTCGAAACGAAAATGTCGGTGGCCCGCCCACTCCCGGTCACAGTACACGGCGGCCAGGTGTTTCCGGCCCGTTACGCGTTTCGCGATGTTCAAGCGGATTTCCGGCTCACTGTCCATCCATTCCGTACCGGCGTTCCTGAAATCCTCGTGTTCGGCGGTATAGCGGTAGTAGCCGCCCAGCGAAAAAGCATCCTTGGCGTAGTTGAATCCGGCTTTGCCACCGCCGTTCCGGGCGGGGCGGGTGGTCCTCTGCCGGCTTCCGATGGTCAGCGGCCTGCCCTCATAAACCAACCGGTTCACTGTACTTCCCTTTACCCGCGCATTGCTGCGGGCGACAAAGCCGCTGCCGAACACATCGAGATGTTTGTGCATCCAACTGACATCCAGATGTTCGTCTGCCGACCATTTCCGACGGGCCGTCACATTCGTCTGGCTGCTCGCGCTCAGTCCTTCGGCAAACGCCCGCTTCGTTGTGATTTTCAGCACCGCCCGCACCGTGCTCCCATACCGGGCACCGGGAGCCATCAGCAGTTCCACTTTGCGAATTTGCCCGGAGAGCAGCGTGCGCAGTTCGTCTTTGTCGTGCATCAGCCGTCCGTCGATATAGATTTCAGGGGTTCCCTTGCCCGTAACGGTCACTTCATCGTCCGTCACTTCCATCATCGGAAGCCGGGCGAGTACGTCGTAGGCCGTTCCCAAGCCGGCCAAGGGAGAACCGGCTATGCGGGATACCAGCGTTGACCCCACCAACCGGGTAGCAGGTTGACGGGCCGTAACCACCACCTGCCGGAGTTCGCGAGCCAGTGAATCGGCCGCCTCCGGTAGCTGCGCACCGACCGTTCGGACTACAGACACACCTATTAAAAAACAATATATTCCTCTCATATCCAAACATAATTTTGCAACAAAATTAGTTTAAATATGCCGGAAAGGATGTATTCACAGTCTGACCACAGCAACTGTAAATAACTAATAATAAAAAGATTGGAATTCAAGAAACCCTAAAAATCTGACCGTAAGGAATCGAAGTCAGAAAATAGCCTCCAGTACGGACGATTGAGCCGGAGCGAGCGCCCGGATCCGGGCCTTCAAACGCGATTTCCGTTTGTACACCACTTCTATCGTCTCGCCCAAAAGCAGGCTGATGGAGCGATTGGAAAAGCCGCAGGCCAGATACACCATCAACTGATAATCGGCGGTTTTCAAAGCGGGCAGCTCCCGACGCAAAACATCCAGCAACCCGTTGCGACAGTCGTTAACGGCTTTTTCCATCTCCGCGAACACCGAGGGATCATGTTGCAATGCGTCTATTTCGGCTTTTACCTGCTCGGCTATAGCCTTGCGTTCCGCCCGTGTGCCTTGCGCTTCGTAATAGGTGTCGCACAACCGACCGATAACCGTAAAACGTTCTTGCAATTGCCCTTGCACAAGAGTTCTCAACGTTTCGTTCCGTTCACACTGTCCCGACAACAACCTTTGCAGACCGGAGGCTTCGGACAGCAAGGCATCGTTTTCCATACGCCTGCTCCTTAACCGTTGCATCTGCCATAGGATCACGGTACCGGCGGTCAGGAACAAAAACAGAAAACCACCCATCCAGGCTTCTTTCCGGCACCGCTCTTTATACAAGGCGTACTCCCGCACTTTCTGACAGTAGCGGGCCTGCCAAAGCGCATCCTGGCTGCCGGCTGGCACGGCCAGTATCCGCCGGCGCAACTGACGTGCTTTGTCCGCTTCCCGGCGCCGCCCTCTCCCGGCATAATAGTCAATCGCCACGTTGATCAGTGTATCGGAAGAGACCGGTATGCGGTTGGCCATCATTGCCTCCGTATATAGAAGGGCCCAACGGGCCATGTCGGCCGAATCGCGAAACTGAGAAATATCCATCCCGTTGAGCCGTTCGAAAGCTGCCTGCGGACGGGAAGGCATCAAACGCTGTACCTCGTCCAGCATCCGTGTCTCGCGACCGGAAAAAGCACAACCGGCAAGCACCACACACAGAAACAGACAAAGAAGCTTTCTCATTTTCCGTACCGGATTTATCAGCCTATAATCCAAGCATAAAGCATGTAAATAAGATGGGCGAACACTCCCGCCAGCAATCCGCATAACAAATGTACCAGAATGGCTTTGGAGGTAAGCTGACGATAACCCACCGCATCGAAAATAGCGGAATATGTAGAGAAGAAACCGCTCCAACTGATTCCCATAGCCGTAAACACCGCTACCGCATTCCCGTCGAGCAGCCCCTCGGCCATGAAGCGGGGCACCTGGCCCAAGGCCGCACCTACGGCGCCCAACGAAGTAATGGGGAATGCCACCAATTCGGCATTCTTAAAGCCGAAAAGCCAATCGAAAATGAAATTTATTTTCCCGGCCAGACGAGGCAACAGTTGAATGCCTTGATAGGGCATACCGTTGTATATTCCTTCCTCGCCAGGACCGAACGTAAGCAAAAAAACAGCCGTAGAGATGATAATGACACCCGGGATAATGGCAAGGCCCAACTGCACACCGCTCTTACCGCCGTCAAGCAACGCATTCAAAAAGCGAATGAAAACACTTTCTTTGGCCTGAATCATATCGGCCCTATACTGCTCATGCGTACGTTGTTCGCCCATAGCTTCTTCCACAGACGGCATCATCTCGCCGAAAGACGGATCCATGCGCAGCAACATACGCTGAAACAAACGGGTGGAGATCACACAACCGCCCACAGCTCCCAACAGGCCTAACAGCGGCTCTACGGCATATCCTTTACCCAACATAAACACAAATACGATCAGCCCCATACCGAACGCCGTACCGTAATTGATAAAAGAAAGCAACTGGTACTTACGAAAATAGCGGCTGAAGTTGGCATCCTGAGCCAATGTCAATACCGCCGGGTTATCGGAAAGAAAAGCCATGATCGCCCCCAACACCGCCACTCCCGGCAGACGAAACAAGGGTTTCATCAACGGACCGAAAATAAATTCCAGAATACGCACAACACCGAATTCATGAAAAAGCTTGCTCAAGGCACCGGACAGCACCACGACGCCCATTAGATAAAAAACCGTCTGCAACAGCAAGTCGTGCGCCGTATTCATAATTGTGTTCAACAT
The DNA here is from genome assembly GCA_910584955.1 of uncultured Paraprevotella sp. Lineage (GTDB taxonomy): Bacteria > Bacteroidota > Bacteroidia > Bacteroidales > Bacteroidaceae > Paraprevotella. Next base: position 5,334 of record CAJUDC010000108.1, read on the forward strand.
GTTCGACAGCCCCATGATATTGCCTATATAAGTAAACACGGCAAAGAACAATACAATAAAAACCACCCCTTCCACCGTCTTACGTTGCAAAAGGGCTTCCTGAATTCTTTTTCTTTTCATGAACGTTTATTTGGTGCGACAAAAGTAATAAAAAAAAGCCACCCGAAACCCTCGGATGGCTTTTATTATAAGAAAATTCGGGATTAACCGTTAACTTTCTTCATGTGAGCGATCAACTCCAATACTTTGTTAGAGTAACCGATCTCATTGTCATACCAAGACACAACCTTAACGAACGTATCCGTCAAAGCGATACCGGCCTTAGCATCGAAGATAGACGTGCGAACATCACCCAAGAAATCAGAAGAAACAACAGCATCTTCCGTGTAACCCAGTACGCCTTTCAACTCGCCTTCGGAAGCAGCCTTCATAGCGGCGCAGATTTCCTCGTACTTAGCGGGCTTAGCCAAGTTAACAGTCAAGTCAACTACTGATACGTCCAAAGTAGGAACACGCATAGACATACCTGTCAGTTTGCCGTTCAATTCAGGAATTACCTTACCTACAGCCTTAGCAGCACCGGTAGAAGAAGGGATGATGTTGCCGGAAGCAGCACGACCGCCTCTCCAATCCTTCAAAGAAGGACCGTCAACGGTCTTCTGAGTAGCGGTAGTAGAGTGAACAGTTGTCATCAAACCGTCGGTAATGCCCCAGTTGTCATTCAATACTTTGGCGATAGGAGCCAAACAGTTGGTCGTACAAGAAGCGTTTGATACGAACTGCGTGCCCTTAACATACTTATCGAAGTTAACGCCGCAAACAAACATCGGAGTAGCATCCTTTGAAGGAGCGGACATAACAACGTATTTAGCACCAGCTTCGATATGAGCCTGAGCCTTTTCCTGAGTCAAGAACAAACCGGTAGACTCAACTACATATTCAGCTTCCACTTCGTTCCACTTCAAATCAGCCGGGTTACGCTCTGCCGTTACGCGGATTTCCTTACCGTTAACAATCAGCTTGCTGTTTTCAACATCAGCTTCGATAGTACCCTGGAATGCACCGTGCATAGTATCGTATTTCAGCATGTATGCCAAATAGTCAACCGGGCACAAGTCATTGATACCTACGATCTGGATGTCGTCTCTAGTCTGAGCGGCACGGAACACGAAGCGGCCGATACGACCGAAACCATTAATACCTACTTTAATCATTTTTCTTTTTCTTTAAAAATTAAAGGTTAGAATATAAGTTATTAATCTCTATTTCTTTGTCTAAAAGCAGATCGCCGGAACCAGAATGACAGCATTTCGGATCCTTATTTCCGTGGCCTAGGCCCCTTAAAAGATCTTTTTGCATACTTTTGCTTCTTTTTCTTACTTTCTGCACTGCAAATTTACGAAATTCTTTTTATTTTCGCACATCGAAATCTAAAAATTATCAGAAAAAATGGGAAAAAGTAACTTCATTCAAGAGTTTAAAGCTTTCGCCATAAAAGGCAATGTTGTAGATATGGCCGTCGGTGTCATTATCGGCGGGGCATTCGGTAAGATCATTACATCGTTGGTTTCCGACGTCATCATGCCTCCCATCGGCTACCTCATCAGCGGGGTGAACTTTACAGACCTGAAATATACGTTGCCGCCCAACCCGCTGGCTCCCGAAGGAACGGAGCCGGCCACCATCGCATACGGTAATTTCTTACAAAGTACACTGGACTTCATTATTGTAGCATTGTGTGTGTTTTTAATGGTGAAAGGCATTATGCATCTCTCCAAGAAAAAAGAAGAGCCTGCAACTCCTGCGGCACCACCGGCTCCCAGCAAAGAAGAAGTATTGCTCACGGAAATCCGCGATTTACTGAAAGAGAAGAATTCAAAAGCCTAACCGCCGAATACTGCGGCGAGCACCGGACAACGCCCGGATCCCGGTCCGCCCGAACGGATCGGCCAGAGATAACGATAAAAGGCCTCCGAAAAGAGAGTTGTTCTTTTCGGAGGCCTTTCACTATTTTTCGCAACAAACGAAAATATCATTCGTCAAAGAGTCAAAGTAATGCGGCAGCACTTCACACCCAATTCTTCACTGCGTTCACAAGGGGCCGCAGCGCCCGCCGTAAAGGTGTATGTTCCCTTCAGAAGTTTGCTTTCGCCATTTTCCTGAACGGTTTTCACCAAATCCGGCTCTACCGTAAACCGCACTCTTTTTTCCGCCCCGGGCTGCAAGGTCACCCTTTCGAAGCCGACTAAAGAGGAAGTAGGAGCCGTCCGCCCCGCCCCGGGAACGGACAAATAGAGTTGGGCTACTTCCTCCACCGTCTGCTGCCCGTCATTTTGCAGAATAACCTCCACCGCTACAGGTTCTTTTCCCACTCGCTTCGGATTCAGAATCTTGACAGACTTATAGGCTACGGAACCATACGTCAACCCGTAACCGAAAGGATACTGAATGTTGTCTTTCATGTATTTATAAGTACGTCCGCACATGGAATAATCGTCAAAAGCCGGCAAAACATCCGCCGACGAAGGAAAAGTAACAGGCAACCGTCCCGAAAAACCGACATCGCCAAACAACAGATCACCCAGTGCCCGCCCGCCTTCCTGACCGGCATACCAGGCCATGACTACGGCATCGGAAAGCGCCGCTACTTCTCTGACATCAATAGGTCCTCCTCCCGTAAGTACCGTCACAATCTTATTGGTATTTCCGTGACGCAACCGGCGCAAAAAATCCATTTGATGAGCCGGCAAAGCAATATCCGCCTTATCGCCCCTCAACGGCGAAGCGATCGCATCGCCTTCCTCTCCCTCGGTAGCCCCGGAGTGTCCCATCACCACCACACACACCTCGGCTGTCTTCGCCTCGCCAACGGACCAGTCAACCTCATTCACATTGGGCGTCGTGGCCTGAAACCCTTGTTTATAATAAACACAGGTACCAACACTGGCCTTTTCGACAATGCCCTGCAAAAACGACACATACCGGTTCGATACGCCATAATAATTCCCCATCAAAGCAAACAAATCGGTGGCGTAAGGCCCCGCTACATATAGCGTCCGAATATGTTTGTCGAGCGGAAGAGCACCCTCGTTTTTCAGCAACACCATGCTTTCCTGCGCCGCCCGCCGAGCCAATTCGGCATGGGCCTCGCATGCCACCACAGTCAAGGGCACATCCGCATACGGCGAGCGGTCGTCAGCTGTAAGTATACCTAATTTTAGCCGTGTCAGCAACAGCGGAAGCAATGCACGGTCCAGATCCTTTTCCTCTATCAGTTTCCGATCCAACGCCTCCTTCAGTGCCCGAAAACTCGTTCCGCAATTCAGGTTCAGTCCGCTCTTAAGAGCTATCGCCGCCGCCTCGGCATAACTGCCGGCAATCCGGTGTCCGGTATAAATGTCGGCTACGGCCCCACAGTCCGACACCACATGGCCTTTGAATCCCCACGACGTACGCAAAATGTCCGTCAGCAGATAAGGGCTTCCCGAAGCGCTCTCGCCGTACACCCGGTTATACGCTCCCATCACCGCTTCCACCCGGCCCTCCTGCACCAGTCTTCTAAATGCAGGCAAATAGGTTTCGAACAGATCCCGACGCGTGGGGGTCGCATTAAAAGAATGTCGGTCCTTCTCCGGGCCGGAATGAACCGCATAATGCTTGGCACAAGCCGCCGCTTTCAGAAAAAACGGATCCGTCCCCTGCAATCCTTTCACATAAGCCGTACCCATTTTCCCGGTCAGGAAAGGATCTTCGCCATACGTTTCCATGCCCCGTCCCCATC
>CAJUDC010000109.1 GCA_910584955.1 uncultured Paraprevotella sp.
GGAGCACAAGGCATCACGCGCGTCAGCGGAACGATCTCGGATGATCTGGATGTACTGCCGGGTGTGAATGTCGTTGAGATTGACGGTTCCAACCGTATGGTAAACGCTACGGTGACGGACATGAACGGTAACTTTGTGCTGTCGATCAAGAACCCCAAGAACAAGATCAAGGTAAGTTATATCGGTTATCAGACACAGATTCTGCCTATTAATAAAACCGTGTTCAAGATCAAATTGAGCGATAAGGCCATTCAGATGACGGAGGCGGTGGTAACGGCTAAGAAGAAGATGCAGACATCCGGTCTGGCTATCCCCGAACGCGAAGTCTCCTTTGCCGCTCAGGGCATCAATGCCAAGGAGTTTGAAGGATTGGGAATCACCTCGGTAGACGAGGCTTTGCAGGGACGTATTGCCGGTCTGGATATCGTGGCCAACTCCGGTGACCTGGGGTCCGGTACGACCATGCGTCTGCGCGGTGCTTCCACCATCAGTACGCTGACCAGTTCCGAGCCGCTTATCGTAGTGAACGGTAACGTGTGGCAGGTAGATCAGTCCGATTTCGATGTAAGCACGGCCAATGACGAGAAGTTTGCCCAGTTGCTGAACATCAATCCCGAGGACATCGAGGATATTAAAGTGTTGAAGGATGCGGCTGCAACGGCTATCTGGGGATCACAGGGTGCCAACGGTGTGATTGAAATCAAGACGAAGCGCGGACACCGGGGCAAGGCCCGTGTGAACTACAGCCTGCGTATGACGGGAACGTATCAGCCGAAAGGCATCGACCTGCTGACGGGCGACCAGTACACCATGTTGTTGAAAGAGAGCTATTTCAATCCGACGCAGAACGACATGGCCGCCAATATCAAGGAACTGAACTATGACGAGCACTTCTCGGAACACAATATGTATGACAACAATACCGACTGGGTGAAGGAAGTGACACAGGTGGGTCTGCGCCAAAACCATTATGTGGCTGTAACAGGCGGTGACGACAAGACGTTGTTCCGTATTTCCGGCGGTTACGACCACGAAACGGGTTCTATCATCCAACAGAAGTTGGACCGCTTCTCCACCCGTATGGCTTTGGACTACTATGTGAACGACCGTATCAAGATCATCAGTAACTTTGCCATGACGTATACCGATAACCAGCGCAATTATAAAAACCTGTTGGACATCGCTTACAAGAAGATGCCTAACCTGGCTATCTATGAAGAACCGGTGAACGGTGTGCCTAACGGACGTTATTACTATGTGCTGCAAAGTATGTCGCCGGAGTTCAAAGACGACCAGAAAGGTTATGATAATCCGCTGGCTACCGCAGAACTCGCCAAAGACCAATATCGTACGTACGACATTACGCCCGAACTGGAACTGGAATATAAATTGTTGGGAACCGATGATACCCAGCATCAGCTTACGTATAACGGACGGGTGGTGATGAACATTTTCAATGCCTATACCGACCGCGACTATCCGCGCGAACTTTCTACGCTGAATTATCTGGAAACCCATCAGTCTTCTTCTTTCAGCAGCAAGAGCCTGGCATTCACTACAACCCACACACTTACGTTCCAGCCTCACTTCAAGAACGAAGACCATTATTTGTTGGCGATGGGACGTTTCCAACTTGTGTCGGGTAGTTCCAGCAATCAGTCTACGGATGCCAGCCGTCTGCCGGCCGGTCTGATGTCGCCTTCTGCGGGTGCGTTGATAACAGGCATGAGCAGCGGGTTCGGACAGTGGAGAAGTTTATATTATACGCTGTCTACCCACTATTCGTACAAGTCACGCTATACATTGGCTTACTCCATGCGTGTGGATGCTACCACGAAATTCGGTCCCGGCAAGCGCTGGGGATATTTCCCAGCCGTATCCGGTCGATGGAACATTATAGACGAGCCTTGGATGAAATGGAGCAAGAACTACCTGAAGATGACCATGCTTTCTGTCCGTCCGGGATGGGGTATGGTAGGAAAACAACCGAATGACAACTTCCTTTATCTGAATAAATACCATGCTTCGAATACGTATCTGGATCTGATCGGTATGTCGCCCGACGGTTTGAAACTGACGGATCTCCGGTGGGAGACGACATATACCTGGAACGTGGGTTTCGATCTGGGATTCTTCGACGACCGGCTGAAGATGCAGGTGGAGATTTATAACCAGAAGACGAAAGACATGTTGATGGGGAATGCGGGCATAACCAGTATTTACGGTTACGGAGCGTTGAGATACAAGAATGTGGGCGACTTGAAAAATACCGGATGGGAATTCAATATCCAGGGAGAACGTCTGCTGAAGAAAGGCAAGTTCTCGATGGATGCGAACGTGTCGTTTGCCAATAACCGGAATGTGATCACCAAGATGGACCCCATTATCCTGGAATCGTTGAATTCCGATTTTGTGGAAGCCAACCGTTCCGTGTTGCAGCGTGTGCAGATAGACAACCCGTTCGGCTCCATTTACGGTTTCCGTTACAAAGGCGTGTATCAGTATAACTATGAATCGTATAAGCAGATGCTGAAAGAAGGGAAAAGCGTAGACGGAAAGACTTTCCCGATAGCATACAATGCTTCCGGGCAACCCATATTGGATGATAAGGGGGATCCCGTTCAGATGCGTTTCTGCTACAAGATGGGAAGCGACGGCGCATACCGTTTCAAGGGCGGTGACGCCATTTACGAAGATGTGAACCATGACGGTAACATCAATCAGCTGGATATTGTTTATTTGGGTAATTCGTTACCCAAGCTGACCGGCGGTTTCGGCTTCCGTCTGCGTTACGACAAGTGGGCGTTGAATGCACAGTTCAATTATCGTATCGACTATGACATTCTGAATATGGCCCGTCTGGATATGGAAAGCATGATTTCCAACAACAATCAGAGCCAGGCCGTGAACTATCGTTGGCGCAAGGAGGGCGACGGTGCCAACGGACAGCCGGTACTCCCGCGTGCCATGTACGGTGACAAATCCAACTATAACACTTTGATCAGCGACCGCTTTGTGGAAGACGGTACATTCCTGCGTCTGAACTATTTGCAGTTGTCGTACTCTTTCCCGGAGAAGATGATTAAAAAGGCTGGTCTGAACCAGTTGAGTTTCTATGCCAGTGCAAACAATGTGTTCTGTCTGACGAAGTATAGCGGTGTGGATCCGGAAATTGCTTACGGTGGCTTCGGTGTGTCTACGGACAATTCCAGAACTCCGCGTTCCAAATCGTACACCTTGGGTATCACGGTAGGATTCTAAAGTAAAGGAGATGATGAATATGAAAAACATGATATATAGAATAAAAAGAACCACACTGCTGGGGGCGGCTTGTCTGACACTGGCAGGCTGTGCCGACTTCCTGGACATTCTTCCGAAAGACATGGTGACGGAAGATAACTTCTGGGATGAGAAAAAAGATGTGGAGCAGATGGTGTTCGGCTGCTATGCCGCCATGCAGTCCGATGCGTTTATTTCGCGCGTGTTGGCATGGGGTGAGATGCGTTCGGACAACTTGTATAACGGAACAAAGATACAGGATGAAGGTGGCTTGTATGAGATTATGCGCGAGAACATCCTCTCTACAAACGCATATACCGCATGGACGGATGTCTATAACGTGATCAACCGTTGCAATCAGATTATAGCCAAAGCGCCCGAGGTGAGTATGAAAGATCCTACTTATACCTCCAGTGAGGTGCAGGCCACTATAGCGGAACTGACTACGCTTCGCGCTATGTGCTACTTCTATCTGATACGGGCTTTTAAGGATGTGCCGTATTACACCAACCCGGTCAAACAGGAAGATCAGGTAGTGGATTTGCCGGCTTCTTCTTTTGAAACGGTGCTGGACAATATCATTGCCGATGTGGAGGCTGTGCAGAACAATGCGCTGAAAGCTTATCCGAAGGTGATATACAATACCGGCCGTATCACACAGGATGCCATTCATGCGCTGTTGGCGGATATGTATCTGTGGAAAGGTGACTATCAGAAGGCGGAGAGCTATTGCCAGATGGTGATCGATTCCAAGTTGGCCAAGTTTGATAAGCAAGCAAACGGGGCGAGCAGTATGGGGATCGGCATGCCTACTTTGATGAAGCACGAGGATGATCCGACCCGTGGGTATCCGTTGTATCCGAATCACCAAGGGGGTAATTATTACGGGAATGCCTATAACCGGATTTTTGGTGAAGGAAACAGTATGGAGAGCATTTTTGAATTGAGTTATGACCCGACGGGAGTGGCCGGAGATACACATGTGGAAAATTCGGCGGTAGGCCGCCTGTTCGGTGAGTTTACCGGACGTGACAAATCCAATGCCGGACACGGCTTCCTGGCTCCTCCCGATGTGTTGGGAAGTGACTTGAAGAACCCGACTCCGGTCTATTTCAAGAAAGAAGATTGCCGGTTCTATGAGAATATTGTGTCGGATCAGGATGCTTCGTCTTTTTCCATACGAAAAGGTGTGTATAAAGATATTACCATTCAGCAGAACGGTTCGGACTTCAGAGCATCTTCTATGTCGGGAAGGAGCCTTCTGGATGCCAATTGGATTTTTTACCGTCTGACCGACGTTATGCTGATGCAGGCCGAGGCTTATGCCAATCAGATGGCGGATGACGGCAGCGAGGAAGACGCCGAATTGTTGAAGAAAGCATTCTATCTGGTATATGCTGTCAATACACGTTCGTTTATGGGAAACACTTCCGGTTCGAACAAGAAACTGCTTCAGCTGGGAGATTATGCCAACAAAGCGGATATATGCAATCTGATATTGAAAGAGCGACAGATTGAATTGATGTTTGAAGGTAAGCGATGGTTCGACCTGGTTCGTCAGGCCCGTCGTGACGGTAACACACAGATTGTCCGCTCAAAGGTGCAGCCTAAGTTCACCTCCTCGACAGCAGGAACGGGAACACTCTTTGTGAATATGGAGGCGTTGTATTGGCCTTACAACAAGAATGAGGTGAAATTGAATTCAAGTCTGGAGCAGAAGCCGTTCTATGCCAATGAGGCCGAAGGTTCCTATGAATCCACAAAATAATGAATATGAAACGATATAGAAATAAGATGGCCGTTTTGCTGGCCTTGGTATTGCCTGTGGGAGGGGGGATGCTGGCAACGAGTTGCAGCGATGATATTCCTTCCGAGAGTTACTATACCTTTACAGGTGAGATGATGAGCGATTATCTGAATAGCCGAAGCAACTTCAGCGGTTTTGCTCAGATCGTAACGAAAGCCGGTCTGATGGATCAGCTATCGGCTTATGGAGAATATACCTGTTTTGCCCCGACAAATGAAGCGGTGAATGCCTATATGACTAAAAAGGGATATTCGTCTGTTGCCGAGATACCGGTGGAGGTTTGCGATACGATTGCACGTACCCATTTGGTGGATAAGTTGTACCACACGGTAGATATGACGGGAAACTCTTTGGGATCATTGAATATGTTGGGACGTACCTTGCTGACCAGCCCGGGTTATGTTACGGAACTTCAGGAAGACGGAAGCGTAGATACGCTGGCTTCGACGATATTGGTGAATAAAACCGCTCTTATCATCCCCGAACTGATGAACGATTCGGTGGAGAACGGTATCGTGCAGCCGGTAAATGCCATTATCGAGCCTTCGAAAGGTACGTTGACCAATATCATGCAAGATAATCCGAAAATATCTTTGTTTTATGATGCATTGGTGGCAACAGGTCTGATCGACTCGATAAGCAAGATTGAGGATTTGAGCTGGGATCCGGCGAAATATCCTAATTTTTATCCCGATGGCAAGATTATCAAATCAAACGGACATGATAACCGATGCTATGTACCCGAACGACGTAAATATGGCTTTACGGCCTTTGTGGTGCCCGATTCCATTTTGCGTGCAAGCAAAGGAGAAGGCGGTTATGAAATCAACAGCCTGAAAGATTTTTATGATTATGCCGTATCGGTGTATCCGGCAGATATGGACTTGCCTTATAATCAATTTACGGAAGAGGCTTTGACAGACCGTCGTAATCCGTTGAATAAACTGATCGCTTATCATTTGTTGGACCGGCTGGGACTGTACGATCGTCTGACGACCAATTCCACTATCAAAACTACGTTGGCGAACCCGACGGAATGGTATAGTACGATGTGCCCGCACACGACAATGAAGATAGAGAAAGCAACTGTGCTTCGTTACGTGGCGTTGGAGAATCGTAATAAACTGTATATAAACCGTGCCATGAACGATCGGGGGGGGAATATTGAAGGAAGTATGATTACGCCTACCATTGAAGATGAATACGAACAGATGGGCGAGAATTGTATTTACTATTATATTGACAAGCTGGTGGATTACGGAACGGAAACAAAAGAAGTTGTATTCAATACCCGTATGCGAATGGATTTGTACACCCTGTTCCCGGAACTTATGTCCAATAACATCCGTACGGATTATAATACATTGCCGGAGTCGGAGAACACAACCGGGCGTTATGCCAAGAATTATGTTTTTCCGCAGGGCTATTTGGATAATGTGAATATCGTAGGCGACGGGTACTTTATTTATCAGTTCTGTCATAATTATTACTGGAGTTATGAAGGGGATGAGTTCAACTTGAAAGGCGAACAAAGCGATAGTTATGACATTACGTTCAAGTTGCCATCCGTACCCGAAGGTACATACGAGATTCGTCTGGGCTTCGCGGCCACTTCAACGCGTGGTATTGCCCAGGTATATTTCGATGGTGAAGCGCGCGGTATTCCCTTGGACATGCGTAAGACCGGAACCGATCCATCTATCGGTTGGAAGAACCCGACCCAATTATCTGCCGACGAGGATACGGAGAACAAGAAGGAGCTGAAGAATAACGGCTATTACAGAGGCCCGCGTAGTGTATTCAATTTCTCTACTTCGGGTATTCCCGACGGTTCCATCAATACGGAGAATTATTTCTATAATAATGCCGTTACCATTCGTAAAGTGCTCTGCACGGTTACACTGGATGACCCGAACAGAGACCATACGTTGCGTATTCGTTCGGTGTATGCCGAGGGCGGAGCCGAGTTGATGATCGACTATATAGAGATTGTGCCTAAGAGCGTTTATGGTATCGAGGGTGAAGGAAAAGGTGAAGATGATTATTAATCGTTTGCAAAGAAGTATATCATGAGAAAAATAAATAGAAATAAAGCGTTGATCGGTTGTTTGCTGTCCGGGGCCTTGCTGGCCTGGACAGCTTGTACCGACACTTGGAATGATCATTATGAAGGTAGGAGTGACGGTCACAACGGATTGTCGTTGTGGGAAAACATTAATGCGGATGCCACTCTGTCGCCTTTTGCTACGGTGTTGAAAGCTACCGGCTACGACCGGCAGTTGAACTCTCCGCAGATGCTGACGGTGTGGGCTCCGGTCATTACGGATCATGTGGCCGACAGCCTGATAGCCGTATATAAGGAAGAAAAAGCCCGTGGGGTGAAGGATGATTATAATTCGGTCATCGTTCAGTTTGTTAAAAATCATATTGCATTGTATAATACGTCCGTTTCTTCCTATACGAACGATACGATTATGATGCTTAACGGGAAATATCTCAGCCTGCAGCCGAATGCTTTGGAGAATGAGATGTTCCTGAACAAGAATATCCAGGCTTCAAACGGAGTGTTGTATAAGGTGGGGAATAAACTCTCTTTCTATCCGAATGTATGGGAGAAGATACAGCAGACACCCGGGTTAGACAGCATTGCCAAATTCTTCGGTAGCTTTAACGAGAATGTGCTGAATGAATCGGCCAGTGTTCCCGGTGGGGTCGTGGATGGTATGACGGTCTATTTGGATTCCGTTATCGTGTTGAACAATAGATTGTTTAATTCACTGGGGCATATTAACAGGGAGGATAGCTCGTATATTTTCCTTGGCCTGACCAATTCGGTATGGAATGATTTGTATGCTCAGTACACCTCTTATTATAAGTATGCCAATGTACAGACACAGGCGGTGCGCGACTCTTTGACGGATAGCAACGCCAAACTTTCGATTGTACGCAGTCTGTTCTTCAACAAGAATCTGAATCCAAAGAGCGGCAGACAGGATTCTTTAATAAATACGATGTACAACAAATACAATCCGACGGTGAATGTCTTTTATCGGCCTTTCGATGCCGATGGAATTTTGTCGGGACTGGAGGCACAGCCTTGCAGCAACGGAGATTTGTATGTGGCAGACAATTCCCGTATCAATCCTAAGTTGACTTTTATGGCCGATCGGGATTATGAAGCGGAATATTCCCGCTATTATGAAACGGAGAAGGACAATGCGGGAAAAGACAAGATGCAGGTTGCTGCTTTTATGGCGAATGATACGGCAAATGTCAACGGCAAACATTATGACTTTAACGTAAGTAATGATTATTTCTTACAGGTCATGGCTAATTCGAGTGGCTCACAGTCGAAAATAACATATACCCTGCCTGAAACATTGTCCGAGGTCTATTATAATATTTATGTGGTGATGGTGCCAGCTATTGCTTATAATGAAAAAGCGGCTCCGGCAGATACGTTGCCTTGCAAGTTCAAAGCTAAAATGCTTACTTGTAAGGAAAACGGAAGTATGGAAGCGGAAAGTGCAGTTCGTGACCTGACAGTTCCTGCCGGGGAAGTCAATGCCGGTAAACGTGATTTTATTACCACTCCCAATCAGGTGGATACGATTTGTCTCGCAACCGGAGTACAGTTCAATTATAGTGGTGTAGGGCTGGATGAAGGTGTGGTGCAGCTGGTCCTGACTTCATCCGCCACCTCCACAGAAAACAGAAGAACATACACGCGTACGTTCCGTATAGACGAGATAATCATGTGTCCTTATGAAACGAAGGAGGAAGCTGATAGAGAAAAGTGGAACCCGAGGAGAACCGGAAAAAATTGAATCATAAAGCTAATATAATATGAAAAAATACAGTATATATTGTCTGTCGCTCTTGTTTGCCGCTCCTTTGGGAGCCTATGCGCGCATCGAAGAAGGGGATTCGGCATTGGTACAAAGGGTACCGAGAGCTACGAAGAAAGAAATAACCCGTTCTGTGACCGGGCGTG
>CAJUDC010000110.1 GCA_910584955.1 uncultured Paraprevotella sp.
GTTTCTCAATCGCTTTCTCGCCGCCACCCAGACGGGCCTTGGCGCGAAGCTCTACAAGTTCCTTAATTCTTTCTAACTGATTACTCATATTTATAAATAGATTTAAAGTTTTATTGCTTTCCGTTTCTCCGCAAAGAGTTGCTCATCCCGTTTAGTGGCCGGCATGACAACGTTCGCAAAGATAGTAAAAAAGGAGATTGTCGCCTTGCTTTTCGATAAAAGTTTCCCATGCAAGTCTTTTTTTTCATTCTGCCGATAACAGATTTTACCATCCCCGCATTTTTTTGTACCTTTGTGATCGGTTATATATAATAAGGTAAAAAAGAATATGTCTGTAAAAGGAAGTCCTACGGAATTAGGTACGGAAAAAGTTGGCAAGCTGTTGATGCAGTATGCCATCCCCGCCATTATCGCCATGACAGCCTCGTCATTATATAATATGGTCGACAGCATCTTCATCGGACAAGGTGTGGGGGCAATGGCCATCTCGGGACTGGCCATCACTTTCCCGCTCATGAACCTGTCGGCCGCTTTCGGTGCTATGGTAGGCGTGGGAGCATCCACGCTGATTTCCGTGAAGCTGGGGCAACACGATTACAAAACGGCACAAAACGTATTGGGCAACGTCATTACGCTCAATCTTTTACTAGGTACTTTATTCGGGATAGCCACCCTGGTTTTTCTCGACCCAATCCTGTACTTTTTCGGTGCCAGCGAAGTCACCATCCGCTATGCACGGGATTATATGGCAGTCATACTGGCCGGTAATGTTTTCACGCACCTGTATTTCGGACTGAACGCCGTGCTCCGTTCCGCCGGCCATCCCCGCACCGCCATGAGTGCCACGATCTTCACAGTCATCGTGAACACCCTTTTGGATCCGCTCTTCATCTACGGCCTCGACATGGGTATACAAGGCGCGGCGGTAGCCACCGTCCTGGCTCAGGTTCTCTCCCTTCTGTGGCAGATCAAACTTCTCAGCAACCCGAACGAGTTCCTGCATTTCAAACGGGGCATCTATAAGCTGAAACGCAAAATCGTGAGCGACACGCTTGCTATCGGCATGTCCCCCTTTTTAATGAACAGCTGTGCCTGTCTCGTCGTCATCCTCATCAACAGAGGGCTGGGGGCTTACGGAGGCGATCTGGCCATCGGAGCCTACGGCATCGTGAACCGCATCCTGTTTCTCTTTATCATGATTGTCATGGGACTGAATCAGGGAATGCAGCCTATCGCCGGCTACAACTACGGTGCCCAGGCTTTCGGCCGGGTGCGCCAGGTGCTGCGCTACACCATATACGGTGCAACGGCCATCACCACAAGCGGTTTCCTCGTAGGCGAATTGATCCCCGAGCTTTGTATAAAGGCTTTCACCACCGACAGGCAACTGATTGATATAGCCGTACGGGGTATGCGCATCGTGGTCATGTTTTATCCTATTATCGGATTCCAGATGGCCACCACGAACTTCTTCCAAAGCATCGGCCACGCCGGCAAAAGCATCTTCTTATCACTGACGCGGCAGCTGCTCTTCCTCATCCCTTTGCTTGTCCTGCTCCCCCGTACGTGGGGCCTGGACGGCGTTTGGTACTCCATGCCAATATCCGATCTGGCGGCCTCGCTCGTTGCGGGCTTCATGCTCATCAGCCAATACAAGAAATTCAAATAAGAAACACGCTCTGCTTATGGAAATAAAAGAAAAATTCATCATTAATATCGGCCGTCAGCTAGGTAGCGGCGGACGCCTTATAGGCAACCGGCTGGCCAAGGCGTTCAACATCCGTTTCTATGACAAAGAACTGATTGATCTGGCCGTACGGGAAAGCGGCATCGACAAGAAGTTCTTCGAACAGAACGACGAACAAAAAGGATTCTTCGGCGCTGTATACAACGTACTGGCCCCTCTTTCAGGCGGTCTTTACCCCTACGACAACCAGCTCAGCCAGGAGAGCCTTTTCAAAATACAAAGCGACGCCATCCGCAAAGCGGCACAGGAAAGTTCATGCGTGTTCGTGGGGCGTTGTGCCGATTACGTGCTGCGCGACAATCCCCGGTGTGTGAACATTTTCATCTCGGCCAACGAGACCGACCGCATCAAACGCATCTGCAAACAAAAAGGCATCACGGCCCACGAAGCGCAGAAGAAGATCACGCAAGGGGATGAACACCGTGCAGCCTATTACAACTATTACAGCACAAACACCTGGGGCGCAGCCGATACATACCATTTATGTATAAACTCTTCCGTCCTGGGTATCGAACAGACCACGGAGCTCCTAAAAGATTTCATCATACGCAAGCTGAATTTATGAAACGTATCGGCCTTTTGTCGGACACCCACGCTTATTGGGACGAGAAATACCGTACGTATTTTGCCGACTGCGACGAGATATGGCACGCCGGAGACATCGGTTCCCTTGAAGTGGCTACCCGCCTAGCCGCCCTCCATCCGCTGAGAGCCGTTTGCGGCAATTGCGACGGCGGTGATCTGCGACGCCTGTACCCCACCCGGCTGCGCTGGAACTGCGAAGGAGCCGATATACTGATGACACACATCGGCGGCTATCCGGGACGATATGCCCCCGACATACGGAACCAGCTCTATGCCCGCCCGCCCCAATTGTTTATCAGCGGACATTCGCACATTCTCAAGGTTCAGTTCGACAAAAGCCTGCAACTGCTACACATCAATCCCGGCGCGGCCGGACTGCAGGGATGGCATAAAGTACGCACATTGGTGCGCTTCACCGTAGAAAACGGCGCGTTCAAAGACCTGGAAGTGGTGGAAATACCCCGTTAAGACCTATCCGGTGCCGGCACCGTTTTCCCGTCCTCATTTTCCTGCTTTTCCTTCACCAAAATTTTGTCAATTCAAAGGAATGGCGTACTTTTGCGCACAAACTTAAAGAATTTTTATCAGTGAAAACATATTTAGTAACCGGCGCAGCCGGATTTATCGGAGCCAATTACATCAAGTATATTCTGGCCAAACATAACGATATTCAAGTAGTTGTACTGGATCTGCTGACGTATGCAGGCAATTTGGGCACCATCGCCGAAGACATCGACAACGAGCGCTGCTTCTTCATCAAAGGCGACATCTGCGACCAACAACTGGCGGACGACCTGTTTGCCCGTTACCGTTTTGACGTCATCGTCAACTTCGCCGCAGAAAGCCATGTCGACCGCAGCATCGAAAACCCGCAGTTATTCCTGCAAACCAACATTCTGGGCACCCAGAACCTGCTCGACGCCGCCCGTCGGGCCTGGGTAACAGGAAAAGACGAACAGGGCTACCCCACCTGGCGAAACGGCGTACGCTTCCATCAGGTATCTACCGACGAAGTCTACGGAAGTCTGGGCGAGACAGGCTATTTCACCGAAGAGACCCCCCTCTGCCCGCACAGTCCGTACAGTGCGTCCAAGACGGCCGCCGACCACATCGTATGCGCTTACCGCGACACGTACAAGATGCCCGTCAGCATCACGCGTTGCTCCAACAACTACGGCCCCTACCAGTTCCCGGAGAAATTGATCCCGCTAATTATAAAGAATATACTGGAAGGCAAAAAACTGCCGGTATACGGACAAGGCACCAATGTGCGCGACTGGCTGTATGTGGAAGACCACTGCAAAGCCATCGACATGGTGATCACGCAGGGCAAGAACGGCTCCATCTACAATGTCGGCGGACACAACGAACGACAGAACATACAAATCGTCAAACTCACCATCGAGACCATACACCGGCTGATGGAAGAAAGACCTGAACTTCGGGTACTCCTCAAAAAACAGGAAAAGAAGGCAAACGGCGAAATCAATATCGACTGGATCAACGAAGACCTGATCACGTTTGTAAAAGATCGCCTGGGACACGACCAGCGCTACGGCATCGACCCCAGCCGGATCAAGGAAGACTTGGGTTGGTATCCCGAAACCAGCTTCGAAACAGGTATAGTCAAGACCATCGAATGGAACCTGCAAAACCAAGCCTGGCTGGAGGACGTGACAAGCGGTGACTACCAGAAGTATTACGAAAAGATGTACGGCAACCGCTAAGCAATCCGGTCCGAAATATGCCAAGGGGGCGCATGAACGTTTCTATTCATGCGCCCCCTTGGCATATTCCCCTTTCGACGGAAAATCCTTTCCTGCATTCCGGTCCGGCACCGGATGCAGTCTGTGGGTATCAGCGTCCTACTCCACCAAGAACCACGGATTCAGCAAATCCTCCTTATTGTACGTCAACGCTTTGCCCGTCTCCGCACTATATATATCCTTTCCTGCCGCCCGAACAATGGCGTGGCCGGCCGCCGTGTCCCACTCCATCGTAGGCGCAAACCTCGGATAGGCATCAGCCGCTCCTTCCGCCACCAAGCATATCTTCAGAGAGCTACCGCTGGAAATCACCTCCACACGACGGTACGTCTTGCGTTTGTCCTCGATGAACAACGACGTCTCGGGACTTAAATGCGAACGGGAGGCCACCACCACAAACGCATCGTCCGCCCTTTGTCCCAGCGGCAACTTCCGTGCACGCGCCAGCAAGGCGTCAAGCGTTTCATCATCGGCGATAGCGTCTATATCCTCTATTTTATAAGCCCCCAAAGACTCTTCCGCAACATACAATTCGCGCTTCACCGGTACGTAGATGACACCCATCACCGGCACGCCGCTTCTTACCAAAGCTATATTGACCGTGAACTCGCCGTTCTTTTTAATGAACTCCTTCGTTCCGTCCAGCGGGTCCACCACCCACAACGTCTCCCACGCCCGCCGTTCTTCATAAGCGGCATGGCGTCCTTCCTCGCTCAGCACAGGATAGGGAGTGGTACGCAAATAGCTCATAATGCGTTCATGCGCCTTTTTATCCGCCACTGTCAGCGGAGAATGATCCGCTTTCCGTTCTATGCCGAAATCGGAAGCCGGATCGTTATACACCCCCATTATATCAGCCCCGGCCAGCAAAGCCGCCCGTACGGCACAAAGTAAATATTCTCGGTCCATGTTCTTCGTTCCCTTTATTATACAGATCATAAAAGGCCCGCCGGAAACGGCAGGCCTGCTTGTTTCTTCTTTCTATTCCTCAGCCGATTCCGGCGCCTGGTCTATCAACTCCATAAACTGATCGAGTTTCGGTGTGATGATAATCTGCGTACGGCGGTTCCGCTGCTTGCCCAGTTCGGTGTCGTTGCTGGCCACGGGGTTGTATTCGCCGCGTCCGGCTGCCGTCAGGCGTCGGGGATCCACACCGTAATTGTTCTGCAAAGCCTGCACTACGGACGAAGCCCGTAAAGCACTCAAGTCCCAATTGTTGCGAATGTTAGGCCGCGAGATAGGCACAGGGTCCGTATTGCCTTCCACCAATACGTCATAGTCCTTATAGTCCATAATGATCTTGGCGATCTTGCTCAGCGTCTCGCCGGCACGGTCGTTAATCTCGTAACTTCCCGACTTATACAGCATATTATCGGCCAGGGAAATGTAAACCACTCCCTTCAACACCTGGATATCCACTTCCTTAAGTTCGTCTCTGCTAAGCGAACGTGTCAGGTTGTTGGTAAGCACCATATTCAGCGAATCGGACTTGCTCTTGGTCTCCACCAGTTGCTTGATAAAACGGTTGGAGGCGTTGATCTCGTCCACCAGTTTCGATATATTCACGTTACCTTGCGAGTTTTGCTGCAAACTCTTGTCGAGTGACCCTTGCAGGGCGGCATAAGCCTCGCGCAGTTCGGCGTTCGTCTTGCGTGCTTCGGCCAAACGCTCTTCCAGACTCTTCACATTGGCTCTACTCTCAGCCAATCTCACCTGTGCCTGCTGATAATCGGCCTGCAATTGCTTGTGGTTCGTCTGAAGTTCGGCAAATTGTTTCTTGCTCACGCAGCCCGACAGTAGCAGACCGCCTGCCAACAAAGGCAATACAATAAATGAACGTTTCATAATCTTCTGTTGTTTAACATCGTTACCTGAACGATAATTTATCTTTCGGGCCGCAAGTTACATAAATCTCCCGACATGTCGCATTTCCTCATCAAAGAATAAGGATTTATTGTGTTAATTTTAAAAAAATGAAACCGTTAAAACGAATAAACCGCCGGTTGAGCTCCATACATTCACCCCCGAAACCGTTTGTTCCAACGAGGAAACCACACAAAGGTATCGATGAATAGAAAAAAGCGTTTTGAAGAGAACGCTTTAAATAGCCGTACACCTTATTCAAAAAAGGTGTACAGCTTCTTGCAAAAAGGTCTACACCTTTTCGAAATAAGGTGTAGACCTTTTCAAACCGAAATGCGCACAAGCGCCCTTAGTCCTGTAGATAACGCTCTTTGTTCCCGCTCATGAAAGCAAAATTTCCTTAGGCAAAGGGTCAATAAACGAACACCCCTTTAAACGACCTACAGCCTTTCGACGGTACATAGATCCGTCGAAAGGCTGTAGACAGTCCTTTATCCGCCTGCGCAGAGAAGGCTACGCATGGCAAAGCAGCAGGATGATAATCTGTGCCGTAAGGATGCGAAGAAACATCGACAGGGGGTATACCGTGGAATATCCCACCGCCGGAGCGTCATTATTAGCCGACTGGTTGGCAAATGCCAATGCAGGCGGATCGGTGGTCGCACCGGCCAGCAGTCCCATCAGCGTAAAATAATTCATTTTATATTTAAGGCGGGCTATCAGACCGATAATCAGAATGGGGATAACGGTTATGAGAAAACCGCACCACACATACTTCAAGCCGTCGCCGGCAACCACCGTATTCCAGAAATTACCTCCGGCCTTGATTCCCACGCTGGCCAGGAACAGCACCAGACCGAACTCGCGCAACATCAGGTTGGCGCTGGTGGTGGTATACGTCACCAAGTGGAACTTATAACCGAAACGCCCTATCAGGATAGCAATAATCAACGGACCTCCGGCCAGACCCAACTTCACCGGTGTGGGGATTCCCGGTATGGCAAAAGGTATGCTTCCGAAAATAATACCTACAAAGATGCCGATAAAAATAGCCGACAGATTGGGATGGTCCAACCGTTTGATGGAGTTACCCATCAGATTGGCAACCCGATCGACCGCATCTTCCGGCCCCACAACAATAATCTTGTCGCCCACCTGCATACGCAAGTTACGGTCGGCAAACAAGTTCATGCCCGAACGCTGGATACGCGTGACATTTACTCCGTGCACCGAACTGAAATGCAACTGTCCGAATGTTTTCCCGTTCATGGAAGGCTGTGTCACGAGAATGCTTTTCGATACCATCGGCACATCCTGTACGGCCCATTCCACATGAATCTCCGGGCCTATGAAAGCGATGATGGCCTCGGCATCATCCTCGGCACAAACGATATAGAGCGAATCGTCCAGATGAATCATCGTATCCCGGTTGGGAATGCTGACATGCCCCTCGTGCAAGGCTCTGGAACAAACAAAATCGCGCCCCAGGAAATTGCGCACCTGCAAGAGCGTTTTGCCGTCAAGAGCCGCGTTCGACACCTTCAATGTCATCTTGTGCGGTTTGGCATGGGGATTCTCCGCCCGTTCGGCCGTTATCTGATCCTCTTCTTTCTGCAACACGATGCGGCACAGATAACGCAAAGCAATCGTTCCGCCGATAATGCCCACCACACCCAGCGGATAGGCACAGGCATAGCCCGAGGCAATCTGAGGCGCCGGTCCGTCCTTGAACACCTGCCCGAGCGCTTCCGTGGCGGCTCCCAGACCGGGCGTATTGGTCACGGCACCGCAAAGCACACCCACCATCATCGGCAGGTTGTAGGGATTGCTTGTGTCATAAAAACAATAGTACAGCACCAACGTCACCGCCACATTCAGCAACACCAGTCCCGTGGCCAGCATATTCATGGTGACGCCGCCCTTCTGAAAGGACTCAAAGAAACCGGGACCTACCTGCAAGCCAATGCAGTAGACGAAAATAATCAAACCGAAATCCTGAATAAAATTAATCGTACTCAGCGTTCCGGTAAACCCCAGATGGCCGGCCAGCAGACCGGCAAACAATACAAAAGATACGCCCAACGAAATGCCGGTGAACGGAATCTTCTGTTTCCCTACAAATATACCCACGGATATGACCACCGCATAAAGCAGCACAATGTGGGCAATCGAAGTGGAATCAATAGCCAAAGCTTGTAACCATTCCATAAAGAATATCAAAAAAGTGTTTTATTTTTCGCGCACAAAATTAATTAAAAAAAGAAGAAGAGGCTCGTTTTTCACACGCATTTTTTGGTGGGTAGCCGAAGATTTGCTAATTTTGCTCAGATGAAAAATACATTTTAATACATACTAATTATGGCAGATAGTAAAGAAAAACTTTTTTCTGACTTCGTTGCGCCCTCTCGCCAAGAGTGGCTGGATAAAATCGAGGTGGACCTCAAAGGCGCCGATTTCCAGAAAAAAATGGTTTGGAAAACCAACGAAGGGTTCAACGTACAGCCTTTCTACCGTAAAGAGGATTTGGAAGGCATGGCTACGACAAAGGCACTTCCGGGCCAGTTCCCTTACGTGAGAGGCAACAAAAAAGACAACAATCAATGGTATGTCCGTCAGAACATCCAAGGACTGCCGGCACAAGAAGCCAACCGCAAGGCGCTTGACATTCTGAACAAAGGCGTGAACTCACTGGGATTCCGCATTCCGGCCAAAGAACTTAGTGCAGAATATCTTCACACACTGCTCGACGGAATCCAGGCCGAATGCGTGGAACTGAATTTCAGCACCTGTCAGGGGCACACCGTGGAGCTGGCGCGATTGCTGGCGGCCTACTTCACCGAGAAGGGCTACGATCCCCAAAAACTGGTGGGAAGCATCAATTTCGACCCGATGCAGAAGATCATCTCCAAAGGCAAGGATACAACCGCCCTGCTGGCCTCGGCCAAAGAACTCATCGATACGTTGGCACCGTTCCCGCGTTTCCGTTGCATCACCGTAAACGCCGATACGCTATCCAATTCCGGTGCCTACATCTATCAGGAGCTCGGCTATG
>CAJUDC010000111.1:0-413 GCA_910584955.1 uncultured Paraprevotella sp.
CATATATTCCCGTCACCATGAAATACACTAAAAGAGGAATGACAGGTATCAGATACCGTTCCGTCTGATGAGGCCACATGCAGAGTAACAGGAGATGCAGGGTTAAGTAAGTTTTGTCGGCTATGGCTTGCCGGCGGTTCGAGGCCCACATGCCTATGTATACAAAGGTCCAAAAGACGGAGGCCACCCAAATGTTGTCCGACGGTAAAAAGGGCAAACAGCTTTGGGGACTTTTCATCAGATAATACAGTATGTTCCCCGGTATGGAGAAGTCGGTATGCTGAGGGTGGCCGGCATGTACCAGATATCCGATGGGCAGGTAGGGTAGGGTGAGTAGAAACAGGAGCAGGAATACGCTGTATGGCAGGAGGACTGTCAGCCATCGTTCTTTGGCGGAACTGCGGACGGTTGCA
>CAJUDC010000111.1:423-4554 GCA_910584955.1 uncultured Paraprevotella sp.
TTGGTGCAGGAACAGGGCCGGCAACAGTAACAGCCCTTCGGTGCGCATCTGTACGGTAAAGAACAAGCTTATACCCACCCCGACCGCTATGCTTCGCTGGGTTCTCATGTGGCTCGGAGGCACCGGGCGCAGCCGATGTATGAGGGTTAATGAGAGCAGGAGAAACAGCATGTAAGGCAACGTGCTGAGGACACGGTCTGTGGCCGACAGGACTGTGGTGTTCATCCCCAGTAAGAGCAATGTTCCTATTCCGGTTTGCTGCTCTTTGCGTAAAACGAAATCCTTATATAATATAAATAAGGTGGCAATTATACAGCCGGCGAGAATCAGTTTGAACACTCCGTAATGGATGCCGAACAGCAGATAGGGTATTGTCAGCAGGAGAGGCATTCCCCAAGGATACAGGATGGGGGAGTAGTGTTGTTCGGTAGAGAGCCGGAGCATGCGTCCCATGTCCTCATAGGCCTGCCATTGTTCGCCCGAGAGTAGTTTTTGAGCCTGACAGATATACAGCGCATAGTCGCCGTTCAGGATATGCCCGGGACGTGTAATAAGCGGAAAGGCAATACATACGATAAGAATGGCTGCCCCCAAAGCGATTTGTAATCGAACGGTTCCTTGTTTCATGCTTCTTTTCCTATTTTAACGGACAGGGCGGAACAGTCTGCCCCATCTTACTTTATTCCATCCTGTGCCTTGGCTGTCCCAGGACCACAGGACGAGGCTCATTCTGCCGATGACGTCTTCTTCGCTGATAGGACCGAACCGGCGGCTGTCGTGTGACTTTTCGGTGTTGTCGCCCCGCATGTCATAGAATGTGTGTTGGGTGATATAGTGCGTAGACGGTTTTCCGCCGATATAGGTCTTGTCAAGGCGCTTTATGATGGGTACTCTTTCGCTGAGGGCCATCTGTTCGACGGTGGTCCGCATGGAATCTATCGGCAGTGCGGTCCCTTTGTCGATGACGGTCTTAATCCGTTTCACCAGCATCGTGTACGGCTGGTCCGGCGACAGGAATACGGCCACGTCGCCTTCCCGGGGCGTGCGGAGGCCCCATCCCCGGCGGAATCCCCAGTCGTTTCTTTCATCTTTTTGGCGCAGGGAGGGCACCCATGTGAATACGTTGATAAGCGGAATGTCGGCCCACCGTCGGGGAAGATTGCATCCGTATGTCAGTTTGTCTATCACGATGATTTCCGTAGGGCGGATAGCGGGCACCATGCTTTCGGTGGAAACAATGCAGACTTCGAACACGAAAATCCGAACGATGATGACCAGACCGAGTATCCCTGCGATCAGCCCTGCTTTTCCGGTTGTTTTAGCGCATGGTTTCATCTTTGTTTATATGACGTTTCCCTGTATGGTCAGTGTGTAGGGAGTTTCCCTGTAGCTGGTTGTCAACTGTATCGTGCGGCTGAAATGTCCTTTTGAGAGAGAGAGGAAATCCACTCTTATCTCTCCCGTCTCTCCCGGCAGGATATTCTGCGGCATGGATTTCAGCATCATGCAGGTACACGACATCCGAATGTCGTAAATGTCGCACGGCTTGTCGCTGTTGTTCTCCAGCCTGAACACCACTTCTTTCTTCTTGCGCAACCCTATTTCGCCTATGTTGATTTTCTCTTCCAGGATATGAAACCCTTTTTCCGGGGCCGGCTGTCGGGCTGTCTTAGGGGCCTTTTTCCGGTATTGCCGGGCGATGGTACTGAAATAAATCGAATCGCTTTCTACCGACTGCTCGTCGGGGTAGTAGACCGATGCGATCACTCCGCCCGGCTCCAGTACGAAAAAGAAAGGTTTTCTCACCCTCCCGATATGTTGCAAGGGTGCGATCTCTTCCGTTATGTACATCGGGATGGAGGTATCGTTCCGTTGGGCCAATAGCTTTATCTCCCGGATGTTATAGTTGGCGGCCAGCACGATAGGCTCCGGCAGTTCACTTTCCTTTTTCAGATAATAGGTCAGGCTGCCCAGCTCGGCCTGCCAGCAGGATTCGCATTGGAAACGGTCGATGTAAAGGCCGATGCGCGGTTCCTCTTCGGCAATGGAGGCCAGCCGTACTCTTTCTTTTCGGGTGTTGTATACCCAGGTGCTGTCCGGCAATGTATACCGGATGGCACTGACTTGTTTCAGCAATTTGTCCTCCAGCCGGACGATGGCGTTCGCCAGTTTGCTGTGCTTTATCTCATGCTCGTTGATGATGCCTTTGTAATAGGTTACAAGGGTAAACAGCACGGCTGCCATAACCACAACAAACGCTGTAATTATTGAGTTCTTTTTCATGTTTAAAAGGGTTTGACGTCAAAAATCATCAGCACGGGGTTGTCTTCTTTCTTGACTGTGCTTAGCAGTTTCCGCTCCTTCTCTGTCAGGAACTTTGTCCTATATTCCTCGCCCCACCCCTTTACATTTCTTTCATCACTTGCAAGTAAACTCTGCGGTTGCAGTATCTTTAAGAAGGAAGTCCCGTTCAAGGTATGGGTGGTGAAGTTTACATTCGACATCCCGATCCAGGAAGCCATTGGCGGAAGAGGGTCATGTGTGCTGTGCCCTGTCCGAACGCAATATAGCATGGAGCTGAGATCGCTAGTTGCGGCATAGACGAATTCTTTCGTTATGAAGCACTCATATTTATGAGCTGTTTCTTTTAGTTTCTCTTCATACATCTGGGTGCTGATGTCTTTAAAATCCCGATCATCGAACAGGTTGTCGCGTCCGGGGAACTTATAAACGTACCGGGCTTCGCAGGTCCCGTCTTCTTTCACTTGCCAGATGGTGTCGGACAGGATATGGGTGAAGTATATGTCGTCTCCGCAAATCGGCATGGGATCTATTAAGCGATATTTAACATTGACGGCGATGTTTGAAAAGGCGGTGAATAGCGGTGTTTGGTCTCTATCGGCAAGAATCAGCCGGCTGCGGCGGATGCCCGGAGCCATTTCATTGTCGTTGTCGTTGGTATTTATGACAAGGTGGTCTCCCAGAAAAGCGATATCGCTAAAAAAATAAAAGGTGGGTTCCTCCCGCAGCAATGTCCCGTCGTAAGCATAGTATAAGAGTTTACCTCCCGAACTGTCATACAGGCATACCTCTTTTCTTTTGGAGTCCAAAGCAAAGTCTGTCGGATATATTACTTCTCCGGGTCCTCTTCCTCTTCGTCCGTATTTGCATAGGAACGAACCGTCCTTTTGTGAAAAGCGGAACACGGTGGCATTCTTTCCGTCAAGAATAAATACGGACGTTCCGTCGCCTTTTATTTTGCTGATGTGCCCGATCAGACATTCTTCGGTTGTTTCCAGCTGAAGATAGCGTACGTCGTATTCCGGTTCTATCTTATTTCCCTCATTCTCCTTGCCGATATGGAGCGGTATGACCTTGTCCGTTACAAGTCTCATGCTGGGCACTTCATTCTCCACAATGATTGTCTGGGTTGTGTCCGTGTTGTTAGTGTTCCATGGTTTTAAAACCGAGACATAAGTTTCTTTGCAAGAACAAAGCATAGCCGGCACAGCCAGCAGATATATACACTTCTTTTTCATGATATTTTCTTAAAAATGGTGTCTGCATAGTCGGGAGCTAACGGTCTTACTTCCGTGATGTGGGCTTTTTGGCAGGAATATATCGTAGCCGATAAGGCTACGATATATATTAATGTATGGTTCTTCTTCATCTATTTTCTTTAAAAGGGTTCAATGTCCATAATCATGAGCACGGGATTGTCTTCCGGTGTCATTTTCTGGAGCAATTGTCTCTCCTCTTCGGTTAGTTGCTCGTTCCAAAAAGCTTGATACTCGGATTCATTGTAAAAGTTCTTAGTAGATTCAATCTCTCTAATGATAGTAAAGGGTTGCAATATTCTGACAAAGGACTTCCCGTTCAAAGTATACTCGGCAGGTAACATCGTGGGGCTGCCAAAACTTGTATAATAGGTAAGTCCGTATCGGTAGTGTCCGGTGGGGATACAATAAAGCAAATGGGCACCGTTGGTTATGCCGGCTTGTACGAAATCTTCGGTAATGATAATGTCGTCCTTATAATATAACACATCATTTGTCTTTTCCGCATAGACGCCGCCCGAGAAGGATTGGAAATCCTTTTCGTCAAACAGATTGTCTCTTCCGGGGAACTTGA
>CAJUDC010000111.1:4654-8980 GCA_910584955.1 uncultured Paraprevotella sp.
GAGAAGGATTGGAAATCCTTTTCGTCAAACAGATTGTCTCTTCCGGGGAACTTGAAAACGTACTTGGCCTCGCAGGTTCCGTTTTCCTTGATTTGCCAGATGGTGTCGGACAGGATATGGTTGTAGTACACCGCTTCGTTGCAAGTGATAAAGGGATGTTTCATCCCTTGGCCAAACTGGGCGCCGAAATTTTCCGGGAACGAAAACCCTACATACTTGGGTGTATGGTCCTGCTTGGCGAATATCAGGCGGTTGTGGTTGATGGAAGGCGCCATGGTGTTTTCGGTGAGATTGGCATCCTGTATCATGTAGTCTCCTACAAATTCTGCATTATAGAAGAAGTAATACAAAGGCTCTTCCCGTAGCAACTGTCCGTCGTAATCGAAGTATAAGAACTTGAATCCGAATCGGTCTATCAGGCATACTTCTTTTTTCTTTCGGTTTAGCGACATGTCTATGATGCCTACATATTCTCCCGGCCCTCTTCCTTTTTTCCCGAATTTATTCAGGAAGGATCCGTCTTTTTGCGAAAAGCGGAGTACCTGGTTGTTCGATTCATCGAAGATGAATAGGAACGAGTCGTCGGATTCCAGTTTGTTAATCATTCCTCCCACCAGGCATTCCTCTGTGGTTTCCAGCGGAAGGTAGCGGATCTTCATATCGAGGGCAGTATCATTGGTGATCACTTTATGCTCCTCCATTTTCTTTTCCGATACTTTCAGATGGACGGCTTTGTCCGTCACGAGTTTCATACAGGGGTATTTGTCTTCCAGCAGCAATACTTGGGTTGTGTCCGTATAGTTCTGGTCGTATGGCCTTACTTCCGTTACGTGGCTTTTCTTGCAGGAAAAGATGGTGGCCGATAAGCATATAATATATATGTATTGTTTCATGATATTTTCTTTTTATACATTATTAATTGGTTCCATGAATTAATTTATCGCAATCCAATAAAGCTGTTGTAGGATAGCAGCAATTCCCCTTTTGGAGACCTTTGCATATATATTGTACAGATTTAAATAGTTCACTTTTGGTTTCTCCGTCTTTTGCTGTAGTACCTGCTAGTTGGGCGCCATATGGAACTAAGGTTTTGCTGTTAGCTTTGTAGTCAATGGTTTCTGTTGCTATTAACCGTTCATAGCCGTCTTCATATATTTTGTAGTAATAGGTGATTTTTAAAACAGGGCACATCTTCTCATGGATAATTGAATCTAACGCCATATCATGAGATACAACGGGATACCCTTGTTTGGTAGCACAAGTAGTGCTATCTGTTGGTGTAGGAGTTGGAGTTGCCACTACTCCGGCCACAATCCGATTCTCTGCAATACCATAATTTTTCCATGCGTGACGCAGGTTAAGGCATACTACGGCCATAACAGCCACCATTCCGATAATTACACTCTTCTTTTTCATACTCTTGAAATTTTAAATGAATAATAATAATAATTTATTTGTTGAATATTTTGACAGTTGATCTCCGCGTGAATCTCCCGGGACGACGATTTCAGCTCTTTCATCCGCCGGCGCAGACTTTCGGTGTCGTGCCATACCTGCGTCCGTTGGTAAGTGTATGCGGCCAGCAGGCCGAACAGGAGGACGACGGCGTAGCGGAGGTAGCGCCGCACCGCCGGGCGCTGTTGGCGGGCGTAGGCCGTCAGGTAGTAGGCGGCGATGAACGAGAGGCCTGCGGAGGCCAGGTAGATGTAACGGTCGGCCACGACGGCGGCGCGACCGATGGGGATGATGTGCAACACGGGCAGCAGGTGGACAACGAAGAACGCGGTGCCCCCGGCCACGACACGGTGGCGGAAGCAGCTCCACAGGGCGCAGAGGGCCACAGCCAGTATCAAGGGATAGGCCAGCAGCCAGGCGGGCAGCGCCTCGCCGGGCGATATGGGGAAAGGATACAGGTAGAGCAGGTTGCACGGGACGCACCATTTGGTGAGGTATTCCACCAGGGAATAGCAGCAGAACACTACGCGCTGCATCCACGTGTATTCCCACACCGCCACTTCCGTGGCGCCGCCTGTTTCGGGCGCCAGCCACGCCGCCCAGTCGAAGCCCTGCGAGGACGAGATGTCGAAGACGAACACCAGGCCGAACAGGAAAGCGACGAGATAGAGAGGCAGCAGCGAGCGGACGGCGAAAGCCGACCGGAGCCGGTGGCCGTAGAACCGGCACAGGACGGTGGCCCACACGGGGAAGATCAAGGCCTGCTCCTTGCATCCGTAGGCACACACGAAAAGCAGCAGCGCGCCGCCGTAGGCCCGCCACTCTCCGTGGTGGAGAAAACCGACAAACCGGCGGGTGGCCAGCAGGTAGAAAAAGGTGCAGAGCAGGATTTTGGAAGCGCTGACCCAGGCCACGGTCTCCACCTGCAACGGATGCACGGCAAACAGCAGCGTGGCGAGAAACGCCGTTTGCGCTTCGGTGCTCGGCGACAGCCGGAGGGTGTCGGCTGCGAGCCTGCGCAGCGTCTGATACACCAGGCAGCAGTTGGCGACGTGCATCAGCAAGCAGGCCGAATGGAACACGGCGGGGTTGTAGCCGTCGACCTTATATAATAAGGTGTAGAAACACTGGTTCAGGGGCGAATACTGTGTGCCGTAGGCTTCGGTGAAGATAGCGCTCAGGTTGGCCCATGTCCACCCGTCCGCCGTATAGCGGTTGGTCACCTGCCACTGGTCGTCCCATCCCGTCATCAGCAGGTTGCCGAAGGTGGGGCTGAAGGCCAGCACGGTCAGGGCGGCGATGAGGGCCTGTGCCGCCGCCGGCTGCCGTAGCAGGGCGGCTCCTTTTTGTATGAGGCGGTCGGTGGTTTTCATGGTGTCGGCGGGTTTATGTCGTTTATGTTCGTCTCCCGTATGATGTACGGCGGACGTTGTTTCACCTGCATGAAAGTGCGCCCCACGTATTCCCCGATGATGCCGAGCATCAGCAGGGTGGCGGCTCCCAGCACCGTGATAAGGATGGCCAGCGAAGCCCAGCCCGAGACGCTGCGGTCCGTGCAGAAGGCCACGTAGCACACATAGCCGATTTCCGCGCCGCCGAGCAGTACGAACAGGCCCGACAGCAGGACGCCCAGGCGCAGGGGGCGGATGGTGAACGAGGTGATGCCGTCGAGGGCCAGTGCGGCCATCCGCGACAGGGTGTATCGGGATTGTCCGGCGTGGCGGTTCTCCGCCCGGTAGGCTACGGTGGTCTGCCGGAAGCCGCACCAGTTGATCATGCCCCGCAGAAACAGGTCGTTCTCGGGACACCGGCACAGCACGTCCGTCACTTTCCGGTCGGTCAGCCGGAAGTCGGCCGCCCCTTTCTGCAGGTTCATGCCCGTGAGGAAATTCAGGGTGCGGTAGAACAGGCGGGAGGTAAGCCGCTTGAACAGCCCCGTCCTGGCGGCGTCCGTGCGGCGGGTGTTTACGATCTCGTAGCCCTCCTCCCAGCGTGCCAGCAGCTCGGGGATCACGCTCACGGGATGTTGCAGGTCGGCGTCCATCGTCACGGCGGCCCGACCGCGTGCCGCGTTCAGCCCTGCCCGCAGGGCCTTTTGGTGACCGAAATTACGTGAGAAGGAAATGTATCGGATGCGGCTGTCCCGCCGGCAGAGGTCTTTGATAACCGTCAGTGTATGGTCCGTGTTGCCATCGTCTACAAAAATGCACTCGTATGTTTTTCCGGTAGAAGAGAGTATATCTGTCAGTCGCGAATAACATATCGGGATGTTGTCGGCTTCGTTGTGACAGGGCAATATGACGGACAACCGTACCATCGTCTTTTTATCTTTGCAGTATAGCAAATCGGTAAAAAAGCATTTTTAGTCCCGTGCGCTGAAATACGCTGACTATCAAGGAATGATAACGAACACAGACTTTTCCGTGGTCAGTTTTGGCGGCTTCCGAAAAGGTTAAATCACAAAATACTTGCACATTTTAGATGCTTTATGATTACTTTTGCTGAAAAGGAACTGCAAAATACCTGCAACAAATAGCATGGCACGAACTAAATTATACCTCGATACAAGGGCGGTCAAGGACGGAAAGCCCGCACCGCTCAAAGTTGCGATAAACAAGAAGTCGGAAACGGCTCTCATTTCGCTAAATGTCTTTCTGCTCCCGAACCAGTGGGACAAAAAGGCAGGGAAAGTCGTGAACCACCCCAACAGGCTCTTCCTGAACAACTATATTGCCAAGCGGCATATCGACATCGACACGCTCCTCCTTAAATTGATAGAGAGTGGCGAAATTGCCAATATGAGCGCACTTGACATCTACGGGGGATAAAACGAAATGTGTAAAGTGGAAAATGTTGGCTTTGTATTGAAAT
>CAJUDC010000112.1 GCA_910584955.1 uncultured Paraprevotella sp.
ACCGGAGGCTTTCTTATGTCAGAGAGGCGGATTGAGAGGAACAGTCGTTCCCGGAAATTCAAATCTTGCCCCCGTAAGCCAGGTCCCCCGCATCGCCCAATCCCGGTACGATGTACATGCGTTCGTTCAGTTCGGGGTCTATGGCCGCACACCAGAGCGTGATATCCGTATCGGCAAATCGTTCCCGGATGTAGTCTACCCCCTGGCGGCTGGCGATCACGCTGCAGAAATGCACCTTGGCCGGTTGGCCTTTGGTCAGGAAAGCATGGTATCCCAGTTCCAGGCTGCCGCCTGTGGCCAGCATCGGGTCTGCGATGATGAGTGTTTTCCCGGTCAGGTCGGGCGAAGCCATATACTCGATATGAATACCCACTTCGTGGCACTCCTTATCCTTATAATATCGGTAAGCCGATACGAAAGCGTTGTCCGCCTGGTCGAATATGTTCAGGAAGCCCTGATGGAACGGAAGACCGGCCCGGAAGATCGTGCCCAGTACAATGTCATTGTCGGGGGTGTTTGAAGGGGCGATTCCCAGCGGCGTCTGTATGTTCTTAAGGGAATAGTCGAGTGTCCGGCTGATTTCGTATGCCAGAAGTTCGCCGATACGTTCCAGATTGTGGCGGAACCGTGCCCGGTCGGTTTGGATATTGACATCTCTCAGTTCAGCCATGAAACGGTTGATGATGGTATTCTTTTCGCTGAAGTTTATAATTTCCATGATAAAATAATGTTGATAAATCCGGTTTTGCAAAAGTACGAAAAATAAAAATATTCCGTTCGTTTTGCATCCGTTTTTCTCGTACGCAGGTCCGGTGGTTTACAGAAGGCTATGTTTGTAATGTGGATGTGGCAAATTGTTGCCTCACCCGGTCGGAATTAATATTTTTTTGCTCTTAAAAGGTTTTTATAATGCAATTATCGGCTTGTGAACTTTTTTTTGAACGCTCTTTTTGTTACTTTTGTAGCCGATTAACAGGGCCTCTTTCAAGGAAGCGGCATCAGAGCAAATAACCAATTTATATATATTAATAGAATGGCAAATCTAGATTTGAGTAAGTACGGTATCAGCAGTGCTGTTGAAGTACTTCACAATCCGTCTTACGACGTGTTGTATGCAGAAGAGACCAAGGCTGGCTTGGAAGGTTTTGAAGTAGGTAAAGAAACTGAACTGGGTGCGGTAAATGTAATGACGGGTATCTATACCGGTCGTTCGCCTAAGGACAAGTTTCTGGTAAAGGATGCCACTTCGGAAAATACAGTATGGTGGACATCGGAAGAATACAAGAACGACAACAAGCCTGTTACTACGGAAACCTGGAATGTACTTAAGGAACTTGCCGTTAAGGAATTGTCAAATAAGAAACTTTTTGTTGTGGACGCTTTCTGCGGTGCTAATGCAGCAACTCGCCTGAAGGTGCGTTTCATCATGGAAGTGGCATGGCAGGCCCATTTCGTGACCAACATGTTCATTCGTCCGACGGCTGAGGAACTGGAGGCTTTCGGTGAACCCGACTTTGTAGTTTACAATGCTTCCAAAGCCAAAGTTGAGAACTACAAGGAACTCGGTTTGAATTCGGAAACGGCTGTTGTCTTCAACCTTACTTCCAGAGAACAGGTTATCATCAATACGTGGTACGGCGGTGAAATGAAGAAAGGTATGTTCTCCATGATGAACTACTATAACCCGCTTCGCGGTATCGCTTCCATGCACTGCTCCGCTAATACCAATATGGATGAAACCAGTTCGGCTATCTTCTTCGGTTTGTCCGGTACGGGTAAGACAACGTTGTCTACCGACCCGAAACGTAAGTTGATCGGTGATGATGAGCACGGATGGGACGACGAGGGTGTGTTCAACTACGAAGGCGGTTGCTATGCCAAGGTTATCAATCTGGATAAAGAATCCGAGCCCGATATTTACAATGCTATCAAGCGTGACGCTTTGCTGGAAAACGTAACGGTAGCTGAAGACGGTAAGATTGATTTCGCTGATAAGAGCGTAACGGAGAATACCCGTGTATCTTATCCGATATATCATATCGAAAACATTGTTAAGCCTATCTCCAAAGGCCCGCATGCCAAGCAAGTGATCTTCTTGTCTGCCGACGCATTCGGTGTATTGCCTCCCGTTTCTATCCTGAACGATCAGCAGGCACAGTATTACTTCCTCTCCGGCTTTACGGCTAAATTGGCCGGTACGGAGCGTGGTATCACCGAGCCTACTCCTACTTTCTCTGCATGCTTCGGTGCTGCTTTCTTGTCGCTGCATCCCACGAAATACGCAGAAGAACTGGTGAAGAAGATGAACATGACGGGTGCCAAGGCTTATCTGGTGAATACCGGTTGGAACGGTACCGGCAAGCGTATCTCCATTAAGGATACACGTGGCATTATCGATGCTATTCTGGACGGTTCTATCGATAAGGCTCCTACCAAGACAATTCCTTTCTTTGATTTTGTAGTGCCGACGGAATTGCCGGGTGTTGATCCTCAGATCCTCGATCCGCGCGATACGTACGACTGTGCTTGCAAGTGGGAAGAGAAGGCAAAAGACCTGGCTGCTCGCTTTATCAAGAATTTCAGCAAGTTTACAGGCAATGAAGCCGGTAAGGCTTTGGTTGCTGCCGGTCCGAAGTTGTAATTCAATAACGCTGTTATATACCATTAAGGAGGTTCCTGAGAAATCGGGAACCTCCTTTTTATGAGAAAATAACGTATTTTTGTCTGTGCTCTCACGGCGAATGGTGCCTTTTCGCTATCTTTGCACTGAATTTTAATTATATAAGGTATGAAGAAAGCTTTGTCGTTATGTCTTTTGTTCGTATGGATGCTGCCGCTGTGGGCACAGATTCAGGAACCAGTCCGGTTTAGTGTGAAGCAAAACCGGCTCTCGGATACGGAAATAGAAATCGTATTTACCGGAGAAGCCGAGGCAGGGTGGCATGTGTATGGTACGGATATTGCCGATGGCGGTCCGACGGCAGCTACCGTTACATTTGAAACGGAGCAGGGTGTGAAACCGGCCGGTCCTTTACGGCCGAAAGGGGCTGTACAGCGCAAATACGATACTATGTTCGGTATGGATGTAACGTATATGGAAGGTACGGCGGTATTCATACAGAAATTGATTGTAACGGAGCCGACTTATGAGGTTGCGGGTTACTTGACGTATGGAGCTTGCAACGATGAGAATTGCCTTCCTCCTACGCAGGTGGAATTTGCTTTCAAAGGCGAAGGGAGGCCTGCTGCTGTCCAGGCGAAAAAGGCCCTACCGGAAGAAACAGCGAACAGGCCGGTTGCGAAAGTTACGGAAGAGCAGACTCCGGCAAAAGCCGTTGTCTCTTTTGATACCTTACTTGCGGAGCCAGGGAAAGTAACTGAGGAGCCGGAGAAAGTGGCTGAGGAACCGGTGGCCGTACTTACGGATACGGCAGCTGTTGCCACCTATTGGGAACCGGTCATTGACGATCTTGCCCGTTTGGGAGAGACTGCGACAACGGCTGAAGGGCGGTCGTGGGCCGGTATTTTTCTTTTGGGATTCCTGGGCGGGTTGCTGGCCCTGTTTACCCCTTGTGTGTGGCCTGTCATTCCGATGACGGTAAGCTTCTTTCTCAAACGGTCGAAGGACCGAAGCCAAGGGATTCGCGATGCGTTCACGTATGGTGCGGCCATTGTGGTCATTTATGTACTGTTGGGAGTCGTGGTGACGGGAATCTTCGGCGCCAGTGCGCTGAATGCTCTTTCCACCAATGCCGTATTCAATATTTTGTTCTTTCTGATGCTGTTGGTGTTTGCGGCCAGTTTTCTGGGGGCTTTCGAGATAACATTGCCATCGTCGTGGAGCAATGCCGTTGACAGTAAGGCTGAATCCACAAGCGGTTGGATCAGCATTTTCCTGATGGCTTTTACGCTATCGCTGGTCTCTTTCTCCTGTACCGGACCGATTATCGGTTTCCTTTTGGTGGAAGTTTCCACTACCGGAAGTCTGATGGCTCCGACCATCGGTATGCTGGGCTTTGCGTTGGCGCTGGCGTTGCCTTTTACCTTGTTTGCACTTTTCCCCACGTGGCTGAAGCAGGCCCCCCGCTCGGGGAACTGGATGAATACCGTGAAGGTATGTCTGGGTTTTCTGGAACTGGCTTTCGCTCTGAAATTCCTTTCTGTGGCCGATCTGGCCTATGGATGGCGCTTACTCGATCGGGAAGTATTTCTGGTGCTGTGGATCACCCTCTTTGCGCTGCTGGGGCTGTATTTGTTGGGTAAGATCCGTTTCCCGCATGATGAGGATGAAGATGGAAAGGTCTCCGTACCCCGTTTCTTCCTGGCGGTGCTCTCTCTCTCCTTTGCTTTGTACATGGTGCCCGGCCTGTGGGGAGCGCCGTTGAAAGCCGTCAGTGCTTTTGCCCCGCCGATGAAGACGCAAGACTTCAATCTATATACAAACGAGGTGCATGCCCAGTTTATGGATTTCGACGAGGGGATGGCGTATGCCAAACGGCAAGGCAAGCCCGTCATGCTGGATTTTACGGGATACGGTTGTGTGAACTGCCGCAAGATGGAGCTCTCGGTATGGACGGATCCGAAAGTGGCCGATATGCTTACAAACGATTATGTGCTGATAACTTTGCATGTGGACGACAAGACTCCGTTGCCGGAAGTACAGACGGTTTCCGAGAATGGAGTGAACCGTAAATTGCGTACGGTAGGCGACAGATGGAGTTACCTGCAACGCAGTAAGTTCGGTGCCAACGCCCAGCCTTTTTACGTACTGCTGGACAACGGCGGAAAGCCCTTGCAGGCTTCTTATTCCTACGATGAGAATATCGACAACTATGTGAAATTCCTTCAAAAAGGACTCGAAGAATATAAAAACAAAGAGTGAAAATGAATTGTAAATCAATGATGGCAGCATTAGCCTGCCTGTGCGCCGGATGGATTTCGGCGCAGACGACTGCGGGACAACCTCGCCCGCTACCCATGGATCCGGCTGTACGGATGGGACGGCTGGACAACGGACTTACTTACTATCTTCGGCATAACAAATATCCCGAGCACCAGGCCGATTTTTATATCGCGCAGAAAGTTGGTTCCATTCAGGAAGAGGAGAACCAGCGCGGATTGGCTCATTTTCTGGAGCACATGTGCTTCAACGGAACCAAACATTTCCCCGGTAACACTCTGATACGCTATCTGGAAGGATTGGGAGTAAAGTTCGGCGAGCAACTGAATGCTTTTACTTCGGTTGAAAAAACGGTGTACAACATCAATAATGTGCCTACTACACGGCAGTCGGCACTTGACTCCTGCCTGCTGATTCTTCATGACTGGAGCAACGATCTGTTGCTTCAGACCGAAGAAATTAACAAGGAACGCGGGGTGATTCACGAGGAATGGCGGGTGACGAGCAATGCGATCCGCCGTATTTACGAACGCTCGTTGCCCCGTCTGATGCCCGACAGCCGCTACGGCCATCGTCTTCCTATCGGATTAATGAGTGTGGTGGATCATTTCGATCCGCAGGTGCTGCGGGATTATTATGAGAAATGGTATCGTCCCGATTTGCAGGCCATCATTGTTGTGGGGGATATCGACGTGGATTATATGGAGGCACGGATCAAAGAACTTTTCGGCCCCATTACGTTGCCCGACAACCCGGCCAAACGCGAATATATTCCGGTGCCGGACAATAATAAGGCTATCGTGGTGTGCGATAAAGATAAGGAACAAACCGTATCGGCTGTGTCCGTGATGTTTAAGCATGACGTATATCCCGATTCCTTGAAGAATACGATGGACTATTATCTGTACAGCTTTATCAAGATGATGGGACTGAACATGATGGGACAGCGTTTGCAAGAACTGGGCCGTGAGCCGGAGGTGCCGTTTTCCTATGCTTCCTGCTCCGATGATAATTTCCTGGTAGCCAAGACAACGGCTGCATTGGACGTACAGATACTGCCGAAACAACAACGTACTTACGAAGCGGTGAAAACCGTGATGGCGGAGGTGTTCCGTGCACAGACTTTCGGCTTCACGGCTACGGAGTATGCCCGTTCGCGTGCCGAATATCTAAGTCAGTTGGAGAAAGTATACAACAACCGTGACAAACGGGAAAACGGTGTCTTTACGCAAGAATACGTGAATCATTTTCTGGACGGCCAGCCTATACCGGGCCTGGAAACAACCTACAAAATGCTTACCACCGTGGCGCCGCAGATACCCGTGGAGATGGTGAACCGGGTTTTTGCT
Source organism: uncultured Paraprevotella sp. (assembly GCA_910584955.1). Taxonomy (GTDB): domain Bacteria; phylum Bacteroidota; class Bacteroidia; order Bacteroidales; family Bacteroidaceae; genus Paraprevotella. The sequence continues at coordinate 6,250 of CAJUDC010000112.1, forward strand.
TCGTTGGTGAGCCGTACGGACACCAACTTGGTGGTATTGGCTATAAGCCCCGATAAGGAAGGAGTGGAGCAACCGCAGGAAGATAAGCTGTTGGCGGCCATACACGAAGCGCAACAGATGCAGTTGACGCCTTATGTGGATCAGGTGAAGAATGAACCGCTGCTCCCGGCCTTGCCTGCGAAAGGACGTATCGTGAAAGAGAAATCCGGAATTTTCGGTACCACCGAACTGCAACTCTCAAATGGGGTGCGTGTTATTCTGAAGAAGACGGACTTTAAAGATAACGAGGTGAGAATGACAGCCTACAGTCCCGGGGGATATTCCCGTTATCCGCTTTCGGATCGGGTGAATGTAGCCAATATGAGCGAGATGTTGCAGGCATCGGGCCTAGGTAATTTCACCCGCACGGAACTTGACAAGGCATTGGCCGGGGTGCAGGCTTCCGTCACTCCTACGGTGGCGATGCGCAATGAATATCTGGACGGACAGGCTACTCCCAAGGATTTGCGTACGCTGTTTGAGCTGATATATCTGAGTTTCGGACAGCCTAAGCGGGACGATAAAGCGGTGGCCTCGCTCAAGGCACAGATGCGCGAGATGCTGCGAAACAAAGCGGCTGATCCGATGACGGCGTTCCGCGACTCCGTAGCTGTCACGATGTACGGTCATCATCCTTGGATGGTGCAGATGAACGAGGCATTGGTAGACAGCATTTCTTACGATCGCGTGCTGGAGATTTATACCGATCGCTTCCGGGATGCTTCCGACTTCACGTTCCTTTTCTGCGGTAATTTCGATAACGACTCCATCCGTCTCTTTGCCGAGCAGTATTTGGCCGCGCTGCCTGTGGCGAAACGTTCGGATAAGCCGGTTGATGCGAAGTTCTATCGGCAGAAAGGTTTGGTGACCAATCGTTTTGCGAGAAAGATGGAACAACCTCAGGCTTTCGTCTTGTCTTGCTGGCACGGTGCATGCAAGGATGATCTTCGGACCAATCTGTCGGCAGAGATGCTGGGCCAGGTGTTGAGCATGCGCTATCTGGAAGTGATCCGCGAGGAGATGGGAGCCGCTTACAGTGTCGGTGCCGGAGGAAAGGTAGACCGCAATTCGAAAGAAAAGCCGGAGTACACTTTGCAGATTGTTGCTCCCGTTAAACCGGAGAAATGCGATTCGGTGCTTTTGATTCTGAAAGAGGAGTTGCAGCAAGTGGCCGAACGGGGCGTTGAGGACAAGTACCTGACCAAAGTCAAGGAATACATGCTGAAAACGTTTAAGGAAAGCGAACGGCAAAATGCCGTCTGGATGAATCGCATCAGTTATGCCGACCGTTACGGGGTGGATACATACACCGGATATGGACAGGCGGTCGAGGCCGTCACATCTGCCGATCTGGCCGCTTTTGCCCGCAGGATTCTGAAAGACAATAATTGTTCTACCGTTGTGATGATGCCTGAAGGCAAGTAAGAAAACGGATTCATACGGAGGTAAGATAAAGTCCCTCAGTGATTTACGGATAATCACCGAGGGGCTTCCTTATAGGCAGGCAGACAGTGCCGAACAGTGGCCTAGGCCAGCGTTTATCGCGGCCTAGGCCATTTTATTTTCTTGCCTAGGCCACGTTTGAACGGGGTGCGCACCACGAAACAGAGGTTTCCCAGGCAAGAAAAATCTCGAAAAAGGAGCCTGACAGATGTGCCGGAAAGATCGGATTCAGTGATTGAATTTATTGCGGTATTGTATGGGCGACATACCGGTATGTTTTTTGAAAAGGCGGGAGAAATAGGAGAAATCGTCATAGCCCAGCGAGTAGGAAATATCTTTGATCGGTGTGCGCTGTGAAGCCAGCAGTAATTGGGCTTTCAGCATCTTTTTTTGTATGACGAACCGGATGGGGGTGCATCCTACCTCTTTGCGGAACAGACGGATAAAATGATCGCGCGAAAGGCAGGCCTGCATGGCCAGCCGGTCGAGTTGTATGTTCTCATGCAGATGCTCATTCAGGAATCTCAGTGCGGTTTTAATCCGGCTGTCGGTTGAATCGAATTTGGGCTTGGCGTATTTGATGAACCGGGCCAGCAACTGATAGATGATGCCGGTGGACTCGATACGGTCGTAGAGCGGGCGTTTCTGGTTCAGACGTACACACTCTATCAGGGAATGCTTATTGTCGTAGAGGTGCGGATCGGCAGATTTCAGTTGCATGGAGGCGTTATGTTCGCATATCGTTCGGAAAAGCAGCAAGTCGTGTTCGGTGGCTTCCAGTTCTACCGGAAATTCAAGTTCTTCCATGAGGCCCGGCCCTTTAAACGTGTCCTCGTAGATATGAATGTAATAATGACAGAATATGCCGGTACATTCGTCGGTGTGGGATACAAAAGCCGGAATCATGTACATTTTGTGAGGGGAGAGGCGGTAACGTCCTGTAGGTAATGTGATATAGGCGCTTCCTTCCGTTACATAATATATGCGTGTGAACGGACTGATTACATGCGTGAAATTCCAGTCGGCGTTATGCTGTGCGTGTCCCACATTGAGCATCAGCAGGTGAGGTTGGCTGTTGAAATTCTCCATAGCTGCCGCAAAGTTGAATACGGACAAAGGTACGTATTTTTTTATACCTTTGAAAG
>CAJUDC010000113.1 GCA_910584955.1 uncultured Paraprevotella sp.
TTTTTTTTCGTTTTCCATCTTATCTATACTAAATTTTTACTAAGAATAGACAAAGATACTATTTAAACATGAATTTTACATCTTTTTAATACTATAAACTAAGAATGCCGATAAAAAAATTATTAATTATAGAAGCCGGTACCGGCTTTCCTACATAAAGGCGCCCGGCAGACATGCTGGATGCAACATGTCTGCCGGGCGCAATGTTATATAGCGGCAGGCCCCGAAACGCCATACTGCCGGTGTTCGGAAAATCAGTCTATCACAACAGTCGTCCAGCCGTGTACATCCGGCTCGATACCGTACTGAATACCGCGCAGTTTGTTGTAGAGCTTCGTACAAACGGGCCCTGGCTTGCCGTCCTTGCTGATGACGTAACTTTTCTTGTTTTCCAAGTCGTCGATACGCTCTATCGGGCTGATGACAGCTGCCGTTCCGCAGGCACCGGCCTCCTCGAATGTCGCCAGTTCCTCTTCGGGCACCTGACGCTGCTCCACCGTCATGCCCAAGTCTTCGGCCAGCTGCATCAGACTCTTGTTGGTGATGGACGGCAGAATAGAGGTGGACTTCGGTGTTATATACGTGTTGTTCTTGATACCAAAGAAATTGGCTGCTCCGCACTCGTCGATGTACTTCTTCTCCTTGGCATCGAGATAGAACTCGCAGGAATAGCCCAGATCGTGAGCCATCTTGTTAGCCCTCAGGCTGGCCGCATAGTTTCCACCCACCTTATAGATGCCCGTTCCCAGCGGAGCGGAGCGGTCGAACTCGCGGATGATCACATACGGATTGGCTGCAAAGCCGCCTTTAAAATAAGGACCCACCGGCGATACGAATATCATAAACAGATATTCCGTAGCCGGGTGCACGCCTACCTGGGCGCTGGTGCCGATGAGCAACGGCCTGATATACAGCGTAGCGCCGCTCTCGTAAGGCGGAATGAAGCGTTCGTTCAGACGCACCACCTTTCTGACCATCTCTTCAAAACGTTCCGTAGGAAGTTCGGGCATCAAGATGCCCCGGCACGTGCTTTGCAAGCGGGCGGCGTTTTCGTCCATACGAAAAACACGCACCTTGCCGTCCGGGCAACGGTAAGCTTTCAAGCCCTCGAACGCCTCTTGTCCGTAGTGCAGACAAGTGGCGGCCATGTGCAGATTCACCGTTTCCTCGGAACTCACTTCTATCTCGCCCCACTTCCCGTTGCGGTAATAGCACCGAACGTTATAATCGGTCGGTATATACCCGAACGACAGATTCGACCAATCTAATTCTTTCATCGTACTCCTGATTTTTATATCCATTAGATGTGCAAAAATACACAAAATAATCCCATTCAGGTATCTTTTGCACAAAAGTTTGCTCCCGTCCTGTTATTTTTCTACGTTTTTCAGGATCTCTTGTATCTCTTCGTCAGCCGCATAAAGTTTTTTCCGGCACGATGTCAACAATTCCTGCGCTTCTTTCAAATGAGCGGCCAGCACATCCACTCCCAGCTCACCGTCCTCCATGCGGCGGGTGATCTGCTCCAGACGGGCCATCGCCTCTTCATACGTCGGTTCTTTCTTTTTCATATCCATTTATTTTACTACAGAGCGGATTTCTCCCTCCGCCAGTTTCGTTACAATCTCATCGCCCGGCTGCAACTCGGTCGCACGCGTCACGGGGCGTCCGTCATGCAACGTCAGGCTATACCCCCGGCTCAGCAAGCGTACGGGATCGACGGCCCGACACCGTTGCGCGGCCATCTCCAGACGAAAGCCCTCACGAGCCAACCGCTCGGACACGATGTGCCGCAATCCCCCGGACAGACCGTCCAATCTGTGGCGGGCCTCCTGCAAACAGCGGAGACGGGCAGCCAACAGACGGGCCTCGATACGCTCCAGTCCGTACCCCGCCGTCTGCACCTGCTGCCGGCGGGCCGCCAACAACCGGCGGGTCAGTAAGACCAAAGCATGTTCATGCTCCCGCCGTATCCTAGCGATAAGTTCGGGCAGACGAACCGCCAAAAGCTCCATCTGCCGACGGGCCGAAGCGATCCGATCCGAAGCGGCGGCAGCCAAACGGTGCGACAGCGCTTCCATCCCTGCGGCGGCCTGTAGCTGATGATCTATCAGGAAGGCTGCGGCTGCCGTAGGCGTCTTCACACGGGTATGCGCCACACGGTCGAGCACCGTCTCATCGCGGTCGTGACCGATCCCCACCAATATCGGCAAGGGGAACTGTGCACAGGCAGCGGCCAACAAATAGGTATCGAAGTCGGACAGATCGCTGGTAGCTCCCCCGCCCCGAATAATCACCACCATGTCCCATCGTTCCCGTTCGGCCAGTACATCTTCCAAGGCCGACAGCACGCTTTCCTCTACATGGGCGCCCTGCATCACGGCGGGGAACAAGCCGGTATGGAAACGGAAGCCGTAAGCGTTGTCGTGCAACTGCCGGCAGAAATCACCGTAACCGGCCGCACCGGCCGACGAAATCACAGCCACCCGGTTCAGCAACGCCGGCAAAGGCAGTTCGCGATTATCGTTCAAGATTCCTTCCGCCTCCAATTGCCGCAGAATTTCCCGACGCCGACGGGCCAGATCGCCCAGGGTATACGTAGGGTCCATGTCGGTGACGACCAACGAATAGCCGTACAGTTCATGAAAACTGACCGATACCTGCACCCGCACCTTCAGACCGGCACGCAGGGTCTGCCCCGTCTCCCGTTCGAAAGCCGGAGCAAGCAACCGGTACATATTGTTCCACATCACCCCTCGGGCACGGGCCACCAATCCTTGTCCACGCGCATCCTTTTGCACAAATTCCATATAGAAATGACCGTTCGAGGCCAGACGTGCCTCGCTCACTTCGGCCAGTATCCAATAGGTACGTTCCAGCACCGTCTCCAACGTGCCGCGCACCAGGCTGTTCAGTTCGTAAAGTGTGAGAGACGCTTCCATAATCCTGTCAACATTCTTCCAAATAAGCCGACAGACCGCGCTGTGAAGCGATGTAAGCACCTCCTATCAGACGGTCGCCCCGATAGAGCACAGCCGACTGTCCCGGTGTGACAGCCGACACCGGTTCATGCAGGCGCACCAGCAACAACTCATCGCCGACCGCTCCGTCGCTTTCGGCAAAAAGACGCTGTACCCGGCGGACGGAGCACGCCACAGGCCGGCTGCGGTAGCGCACCCTCACGGAGACGCCCTCACCCGTCAACGCCTGTTCGTCGGCAATCTGCGCCCGCTCCAGCAACAGAGCGCTACTCAGCAACTGTCCGGCATCGCCCAACATCACCGTGTTCTTTTCCGCATTTATTCTCAACACGAAGACCGGATGTCCCAGGGCTATGCCCAATCCCTTGCGCTGCCCTACGGTATAGTTGGCACATCCTTCGTGCATACCTAATGTGCGACCGGCACTATCCACAAAACGCCCGGGCCGCACACGCTCGGCCCAATCGGGCACTTGCTCGCGCAGGAAATCACGATAATCACCATCAATGAAGCACACTTCCATCGACTCGCCCTCGCGCGCTTTCAGCGTAAAGCCCCGGGCATCGAGATAGGCCCGCACCTCGGTCTTCCGCATCCCCCCCAAAGGAAACAGGCAACGGCTCAGTACCGGCGCCTCCAACCGCCAAAGGAAATAGGACTGGTCCTTGCACTCGTCCACTCCGCAATGCAGAAACACACGACCGCCGTCCGCCACCGTCCGCACATAATGCCCCGTGGCGATATACGGGCAATGCAAACGGTCGGCCCATTCCGCCAGCACCCGGAACTTGAACAGCGGATTACACATCACACAGGGATTGGGGGTGCGACCGGCCAGATACTGTTCCACAAAGTCGCGGACTACCGTAGCCCGGAACGCCTCGCGCTCGTCGACCACATAATGTTCCATCCCCAACCGGGCGGCCAGCGCCCGGGCTTCCTCGATGAAGCCGGGCCATTCCTGACCGGGCGAAACGAAATGTCGGGGGAGGTCCCACACACGCATCGTCAGGCCCACCACCTCGTAGCCCTGTTCCTGCAACATCATACACACAGCGGAGCTGTCGATACCGCCCGACATACCCACCAGAACCCGCTTCTTCATACTCGTATCCTTCATCACCGCACAAAGGTAATGAAAAATCGGAAGCCCGACGGTGCGGTCTCTCTTTTTTATCGTGCAACTTCTTTTTCCGACGAAAAAGAACGGAATACGACGAAGCCGGCAGCATCTCTTCTTTATCTTTGCCGGCAGACACCCGCCATCCGACAGCATGAGACATACCGCATTTTGTATAAAAACAGTCACAAAAAATCATCGTCCCTTCCTTGTTTCAGGAACCGGACGGGCACCGCCCTGTACATTCCGCACCGCCGCTCCACGACTTTCTGTCCGCTTTTCCGTCCCGAAAAGCGGATTTTTTTGTTTCTTTCTGTCTGTAACAACAAAAAATGATGCTCATGACGTTTGTTTGTCATGAGCATCATCGTATTGCGTTGTGCCCGCCCCGTTGCAACGGGGCGGGCACCCCTTGTTTTCATACCGCCTTCAACGTGTCGGACGCACCGTCGGCATCCGTTCTAGCGGACTTCGTTTTTCCAAAAGTCGTTCGTCAACTGTCGTCTTTTTTCACGCAAAAAGCGGATATTCCTTCATACAATCCCTTAACTCAGGAAGCCCAACAGCACACCTGCGGCCACAGCCGAACCGATCACACCGGCCACGTTCGGTCCCATAGCGTGCATCATCAGGTAATTCTGCGGATCGTATTTCAATCCCTGTTCGTTGGAGATACGGGCAGCCATCGGCACGGCGGACACACCGGCATTGCCGATAAGCGGATTTATCTTCTTGCCCTCAGGCAGGAACAGGTTGAAGAACTTGACAAACAACACTCCCGAAGCCGTGGCCACCACAAAGGCGCAGGCTCCCATACCGAATATCTTCACCGTGTCCCAGGTGAGGAACTCGCTGGCTTGTGTGGAGCATCCCACCGTCAGTCCCAGCAGCATCACGATAATATCGTTCAAGGCGCTGCCGGCTGTCTTGGCCAGACGCGTGGTCTTGGTGCTCTCTTTCAACAGGTTTCCAAAAAAGAGCACACCCAGCAACGGCAGGCCCGAAGGCACGATAAAGGCCGTAATGAGCAGACCCACAATCGGAAAAATGATTTTTTCGCGCTGCGATACCTCGCGGACGGTCTTCATGCGGATACGGCGCTCCTTGTCCGTAGTCAGCCAACGCATGATGGGACGCTGAATCAGCGGCACCAGCGCCATATAGGAATAAGCACACACGGCAATGGCACCCATCAGGTTGGGAGCCAGCTTCGAAGAGAGGAAGATGGCCGTAGGACCGTCGGCACCGCCGATAATAGCGGTACCGGCTGCCTGGTTCGGCTCAAAGCCCAACAGCAACGCACCGATATAGGCGGCAAAGATACCGAACTGCGCCGCAGCGCCCACCAACAGCAGTTTGGGATTGGCTATCAACGGGGTAAAATCGGTCAAGGCGCCCAGACCCAGGAAAATAAGCGGAGGATACCAACCGTATTTCACACCGGAATAAAAGAAATTCAATACCGAATTATCCTCGTAAAGCCCGATTTCCAGTCCGACGGACTTGAACGGAATGTTTCCCAATATAATACCCAATCCGATCGGAATAAGCAACAGAGGTTCCCAATCCTTCGCAATAGCCAGCCAAATGAAGAGCGCGCCCACCAGAATCATGATGAGATTGGCCCATTCGCAATTGGCAAAACCCGTGTACGTCAGAAAGTCACCGAACTTGGATGCGATAAAGCTCAAATACTCCATAGCCGCTTACCCGATTGTGAGCAGCACGGCATTCGTCTGTACCGTGTCGCCCTTGTTGACACACACCGATGTAACCGTTCCGTCACAGTCGGCCGTAATATTGTTCTCCATCTTCATGGCTTCGATAACAGCTACCACGTCACCGCGCTTCACGGCCTGTCCGTTCGTAACGGCGATAGCCACAATCGTACCGGGCAACGGCGAACGCACCGGACGACCGGAACCGACGGGCGCAGCGGCGGGTTGCGGCGCTGCCGCAGGGGCCGGAGCAGCCTGTACCGGACCATGATGCACATGAACCACCGGACGCACCACCGTCGTATGTACCATATTCATCGGACGGTCCATCTCCACTTCAAAAGGAATACCGTTCACTTCCACTTTTGCCGTCTTACCTTCCACCTCGTTAATGGCAACGGTATACTCGGCACCTTTTACTTTATATTTATATTCTTTCATGTTTTGCTTGGTTTAGGATTCAACAGTTATTTGGGCCATTCTCTCATGGCATTGTCTTTTGCATTCCATTCGGTGTGTTCGTCGGGATGGATGGTGAGCACGTTGCTTTCCACGTCGTGCACATCGTTCTCGTATTCGTGGAGCGCCATACCGATCACAGCCATATAAGTCTCCATGTCGACACCACGGCTATCCGTTCCTTCCTTGGCGATGACAGCCACTTTATGCGCGCTCTCGCGGATCCGGCGTATGGCACGGACACGGGACAGCTTGCTCATATAAACGACAACCAGTCCGAACACCCGGAAAAAGACATAAAGGAAAGCCAGGCAACCGAACACGATGCCCATCGCCATGACGGCCATAGCTATGCCGTAGGGATCCTTTTCCTTAAATTCAGCCACCTTGTCGGCCGTCATGCCTTGTCCGCGATTGGGGAATCCGGGCGTCACCTCACCCTCTTCCAGCACCTTCCATACCGAAGCATCTTCATCGGCATCAAACAGTCGGGCATACGACTGGTTCTCAGCCAAGGGAGGCACAACGATCGAATCGATCAGCGTCACACCGTTGCCATCGAACAAGGCGATGAAATTCTCCCGCTCTGGGTCCAATTCAAAATTGGTATGCAAAGTACCCAGATTCGTCTGTCCGTCAGCAAAGAACACAATACGCTGCTGGGCTTCCAATGCGGTACGCGCATCCCCTTTCGGAACAAGCGACATCAGTTTGACACGCTCGGGAACCGTCAGGTCCTTGTTCAGCGCAGCCCGGTCGGTAGTAAGATAACAACTGCGGATATCCACCGTACTCCAGGACGTGTTCGCAATCTCGATCCAGGCACCCCGACGACCGTATTCATCGATAAGCCCGTTCGTATTATTCGTCACCACCTCACTGATTTTGAGGTAGCGGGCACCCTGTCCGAACAGGGACGCAACAACGAACAGTCCCACGAAGAATCCTAAAAATCTTTTATTCATCATTTTAGTCATTTTGTGCGGATTACAAAGGAATATTACCGTGTTTCTTGGTGGGGTTGGCCTGTTTTTTGGTTTGCAGCTGTGCCAATGCCCGTATGATGCGGAAGCGCGTGTTGCGCGGTTCGATCACGTCGTCGATGTAACCGTACTTGGCCGCCTGGTAGGGGTTGGTGAAGAGCTTGTTGTACTCTTCCTCCTTCTCGGCCAGGTAGGCCTTGGGATCTTCCGCCTCCTTGGCTCCCTTGGCGTAGAGCACGGCCACGGCACCGGAAGCGCCCATCACGGCGATCTCGGCCGAAGGCCAGGCGTAGTTCAGGTCGCCACGCAACTGCTTGCAGCTCATCACGATGTGCGAACCGCCGTAGCTCTTGCGCAGCGTCACCGTCACCTTGGGTACGGTGGCCTCGCCGTAGGCGTAGAGCAGCTTGGCTCCGTGAAGGATCACGGCGTTGTATTCCTGACTCGTGCCCGGAAGGAAGCCCGGCACGTCCACCAGGGTCACCAGCGGGATGTTGAAGGCGTCGCAGAAACGGACGAAACGGGCGCCCTTGCGGCTGGCGTTGCAGTCAAGCACACCGGCGTAGCAACCCGGCTGGTTGGCTACGATGCCCACGCTCTGGCCGTTGAAGCGGGCGAAGCCCACGATGATGTTCTTGGCGTAGTCGGGCTGCACCTCGAAGAACTCGCCGTTGTCCACTATCGCGCCGATGACCTCGTACATGTCATAGGCCTTGTTCGGGTTGTCGGGGATGATCTCGTTCAGGGCGTCCTCCATGCGGTTGATGGGGTCGGTGCAGACCACGCGGGGCGCCTCCTCCATGTTGTTCTGGGGGATATAGCTGATGAGTGTGCGGAGCATCTCCATGGCCTCTTCCTCCGTCTGCGCCGTGAAATGGCATACGCCGGACTTGGAGGCGTGCACGCTGGCACCGCCCAGGTCTTCCTGGGAGACGTCCTCGCCCGTCACCGTCTTGACCACCTTGGGACCGGTGAGGAACATGTAGGAGGTGTTCTCCATCATCAGGATGAAGTCTGTCAGCGCCGGAGAGTAGACCGCACCGCCGGCGCAGGGGCCGAAGATGCCGGAGATCTGCGGGATGACGCCCGAGGCCTCGATGTTGCGCTGGAAGATATTGGCGTAGCCGCCCAGGGCGTTGATGCCTTCCTGGATGCGGGCGCCGCCCGAGTCGTTGATGCCGATGCAGGGTACGCCCATCTTCATGGCCTGGTCCATGACCTTGCAGATCTTCTCGGCCATCGTCTCGGAGAGCGAACCGCCGTTCACCGTGAAGTCCTGGGCGAAGAGGTAGACCAGACGGCCGTCGATGGTGCCGCTGCCCGTCACCACCCCGTCGCCCGGATACTGTTTCTTCTCCATCCCGAAGTTGGTACAGCGGTGAAGCTTGAACATGTCCATCTCCTCGAAACTGCCCTCGTCCAGAAGCATCTCGATGCGCTCGCGGGCCGTGTACTTCCCACGGGCGTGTTGTTTCTCAATCGCTTTCTCGCCGCCACCCAGACGGGCCTTGGCGCGAAGCTCTAC
>CAJUDC010000114.1 GCA_910584955.1 uncultured Paraprevotella sp.
CCCCCGAATCTTCTGCAAGATTCGGGGGACGTCTCTTTATACCGGCCCTCAAGGCATCACTTCGCGAAAGAGACTCCCGTCACATGGTTGCCAACGAAGAAACGGGCCATGTCGGCCGTTTTGTAATACCCCGGCTTGCCTTTCATATCGTCTGCTATCACCGTGCCGTTGATGTTCAAATTCTCAAAACGTATGTTGCGAACCGCCCGTTCGGGACTATAGCCCGTAATGACGGAGATCTCGGGATCGGGACCTGTATAGCTCACGTTTTTGAACAGCACATCCTCTATGCCGCGCCCCGGTGCCTTGCAGTATTTCTCGTTATACCATACCCGCAGATTGACAAGTTGCCCACGATCGACCGGTTCGATGCGAATGTCCTCGAAACGCACCCGACGCACCAGGTTGTTGTCCCCCGCATTAATAGCCAGGCATCCCTGATAGTCGATCTGCTGCTCCCGATGCGCCAATATGTCGATGTTCTTATACGTCAGGTCTTCCAGCGTCTCCGGTTTACCCTCATCACCGTGTATGCCGATAAAGATGGGATGCGCCACATCGGCCCATAGCGTTGCATTACGCATCGTTATGTTCCGGCAGGGTCCGTAAAAGCCCAGCCGCGTACCGTATACCGTGGTGCAGTCGTCCGAATTGCGGCAGAACACACCGTCCATCAGCACGTTGTTGCTGGCAAACACGTTCAGGCCATCGCCCCAGCCGTAATGGGTAATGGACTTTACGTTGCGGATGACGACACTGTCGGAACCGCCCGTAGGACACTGTGTCGTAATGATACCTTCCACCTGCACCCGTCTGGAGCGGATCACACGGATACCGGCCGAAGCGGCGGGACGCACGATGCCGCGCCCCCGTATATTCACGTCGTGCGCATCCACGGCACGGATACAACCGTTCACCACGGCTCCGCCCGCCACATAGACCGTATGCCCGGAAGGCACATTCAGCGTGTCGCCCGGCAGACGGTGCATCCCGGGACCGAAATAAATCAGATTACGCCGTTTCTGTTTCGTGGGTTTGTCCGCATCGATCGGATTGGCAAACAAATGCAGATTATGGTATTCGTCACCGTTCACCTCTACCGACAGATTGCGCGGACGGTCCAGCCGGAACGTCAACGTCTGCTCCGCCCGTTCCGGCACGATGGCGTATGACAAAGGACGGATGCGCGCCGAACGTACAGCCTCACGATGGCACGTCACCTGTACCTCCACTTCTCCTTCAAAATCAAAATAAGCCATCGAAGCGGTTTCCGTACGCCGTTTGAACCCTTCCGTCCGGGCCACCGGCACGGCATATACGGACACCGGTTGCCAGGCATCGCCCGGAAGACGCACCTGCACGGTGAAATCACGGTTCAATTCCGCCCCGTCGGGAGCCGGATAGGTCTCTAAGCGTCCCTGCGCGAAAATGCCGCAAGCCGCTCCCCACCATAAGACAGCCGTTCCCCATACTCTTTTCATTTTCATAGTTTCTTCTTTTTATTTATGATTTGTGTTTTCTGTGATCGTTATCTTCTCCGTTCCTGAACCATAAGTCCCGTTGCCGGCTTGTCAACATCAATGCACGCTTTGTTCTTGTCAAATCATGCTTTGATTTCGAAAAACCAAGGTAAGATTTATACAAATCATGCCTTGGTTTTATGTTCACAGGCCGACGAGAACAGGTATGCACGCCGGTCGCCGTCTGTTTACATTCGGGACCGCCAGGTTATCGGGCCGCACGCGCAGCCGGCGTGGAGAAGGTGCGTTTGTTGTGTGCCCAGTAATCCTCCAGCTGGTCGGCTTCCTGTTGCGTCAGGTGCACGATAGCGCCGTGTTTGGGCGATGCAAAGTTAGTGGTTTTCATCTTGCCCTCGTTAAAGCGGCCCAGATGCTCGAAATTCACAAAATCGGAGGTCTCGACAAACCCGAAGTTATGCGGATTAAGACTGTACACATCGTACATCAGCACCCAGCGGTCTTGTCCGATACGTTTCCACACATGGGGGGCCTCGCAGGCACGGGGTTCGGCGTCATACCAACGGGGATCGAAGGCGTAATCGCCGTTCAGACGCGATGAAACGGCATGTTTGATACCGGGTTCGCCGTCGTGTGCCACATAGAACATGTGGTACGTATCGCCCACGCGGGTGATGTCGGCATCGATGGCCGACCGGCTTTCGTCGGGATATTGGAAGAGTAGTTGCGGCAATGTCTCTATCCGGTCGAAATCCTCGTTCACATACACGTAATACAGCTTGTTCGCTTCGTTCTTATAGCGCATGGTGAAGTATATCATCAATCTGCCTTTTTCCTCGTCGTAAGCCACCTCGGGCGCCCACACACAACCCACGTTTGCCAAACCGGCCGAGAGTTTGTCAAACTCCACATTGGTACGCTTCCAGTGTATCAGGTCCCAGGACTTCATCAGCACCAGTCCCCGGTTGTTGCCCCATCCGTACTGGCGACCGTCGCGTTCCCACTCCGTCGTGCGGTAGCCGTCACGCTGTGCAAAGACATGCAGATCCGTCATCGACAAGTAGAACGCACCGTCCGGTCCACGCATGATATGCGGGTCGCGGATGCCCTTCTGCAAGGCTATCGTATCGCCCGCCAGCACCGGTTGCCCGTCGTTCAGCGCCGTAAAGCTGTAACCGTCACGACTGACGGCCATGTGCAGACCGTGGGTATCGTCCTGATGAAACACCATCAGATAGGCGCTCATATCCTTTTCCTGCGGCACTCCGTTGCGATAGTCGAAACGACGGAACACGGCCTCTCCTCGCCCGGTCGAGAGCAGCGCTACACGCAAAGCGTAAAAACCGCCGTAGTTGTTGTGATGCAGAGCCGATACATCCAGCCCCTCGGCCAGGATCGTCCAATTTTCCCGATCGGAACTGACAGCCGCCTGCACGCTGTTACCCCGATTACGCAGACGCACAACGAACTTTCGTCCGATCTTGTTGGGCACCGTGTAGTGGTGCTCGGCATCGGAATAGACGGTGAACGTCTTACCGTCCGACACCACACCGGCATAGGCTTTTTCGTTGTAGAACAATACCAGTCCGGCCCGGTTACCCCGTCCCACAGTCACCTCCACCTGTGTCTCATAGTTTTTATCACCGGGCGTGACGAGCAACAGGCGCCCGTCGGCCGGTGTCGTTCCCTTGCCTTTCATGTGCAGCGCTTGTTGCTTCAGGGTCAAGGCTTCGGGCGCATACTCTTTCCAGAACGTCCATTGCAGTCCCAGTTCCGCACCGGAAAAGTCGTCCGACAGCGGCATGCGGGCCCCGACCTCACCGACCGGAGCAGGGAAAGGGCGCTGCGCCGCCCGGTACCAGCCGTCGGCTGTCCATTCTATCGGCTGTAACAGAGTGGAGCGACCCAGGGTGTGGTAACCCTTGGTGTAGGCATGGTACACCATCCACCAGTTGCCCTGCGCATCGTCCACCAGGGTACCATGCCCTTTCGACCACCAGTTGTCCGTAGCGCTATACGTATGTATGATCGGATTGTACGGCGAATTTTCCCACGGTCCCCGGATGCTTTTCGAACGGGCCGCCGTCACCATGTGGCTGGTAGCCGGACCGGCTGTCCCTCCCTGGGCCGAAGTCAGATAAAAATAGCCGTTGCGATAAGTCAGTTTAGGCGATTCCAGACACATACATTCCGTCTGCCAGTGTTTGGGATAAACCCATCCCTCATACACCTGTTCGGGCTTCCCGACCGTAGACAGTCCGTCGCGCGTCAGCGGAACCACCCGCCCCTCGCTGAGAAACAGATAGCGGTTGCCGGCCTCATCGGCCACATGACCGGGATCGATTCCCCCCACTTTCAGATCGACGGGCTTGCTCCAAGGCCCGCGAATGTCATCGGCCCATATCACCCAGTTCGTCCCACGGGCGGGATAGTATATGTAGAACCGTCCGTCGTACTTTACCAGATCGGGAGCCATAGCCGAACCTTCGTACACCGGAAGAGCACGGCACACGGGTTCCCATTCCACCAGGTTACGGGAGTGCCAGATGAGCATTCCCGGCGCATAATAGAAAGGAGAATGCGTCATGTAGTAATCGTCTCCGTCGCGCAGGATGGACGGGTCGGGATAATCTCCCGCAAGAATCAAACAAGGATTCTCCTGCGCTCCCAGACGCGCCAACGGCAAAAGCAATAAAAGTAACTGAAAAAGTCGTTTCATAGATTAAATATTTAATTAAACGGATCATCACCGGCATGTGTTTCATATATACGAACAAGAAACGGATATTACGAACATTTTTTATCCGATATTCCTCCCGCTAACAAAAATACGAAAAAAAGCACAAACGGAGCCAACCATACGGAGGAAAAAGAAAGACTGCCGCTTGATACAGCCTCCGCCCCGACAGCCGGCAAACCGCTACACCGGTAAAAAGGAATCTCAAAAACAGAGGCCGGAGCAGACGCGAAAAGAAAGTTTTTCCGTATCTTTGAAGCGGCAACCCTCCGGGCGGGAATATGATCCCGTAACGGAGCAAACCAAACAGCTATGACAGAACAAGTTGAAATATGCCTGCAGGCCCGTCCACGAGGATTCCACCTGATCACGCGCGAGATCGTACAGCAGTTGCCGGCTTTGCCGCGTAAAGGGTTGTTGCACCTTTTCGTGAAACATACCAGTTGCGCACTGAGCATCAACGAGAATGCCGATCCCGACGTACGCTCGGATATGGAACGGATTTTCGACCGCCTGGTACGGGAAAACGAATCCTACTACCGGCATGTGCTGGAAGGAGCCGACGACATGCCGGCGCATGCCAAGTGCGTCCTTACGGGCACGAGCCTGACCATCCCCGTCACCGACGGACGGTTGAACCTGGGCACGTGGCAAGGCATTTATCTGTGTGAATTTCGCAACAGCGGCGACCGGCGGCATATCGTCGCCACCGTTATGGGAGAATAAGACAACATGATAGACAAAGCTACCGTCGACCGCATACTGGATGCCGCACAGATCGTGGACGTGGTGTCGGACTTCGTTACACTGAAACGAGCCGGGGCCAACTACAAAGGATTGTGCCCTTTCCACGATGACCGTACTCCTTCGTTCGTAGTGTCGCCGTCCAAAGGGCTCTGCAAATGCTTTGCTTGCGGAGCAGGAGGCAACGCCGTGCATTTCATCATGAAACACGAACAGCTCAGCTATCCCGACGCTTTGCGGTATCTGGCCCGCAAATACAACATCGAAATCAAGGAAAGGGAGCTGAGCGAGGAAGAACAGCTGGCACAAAACGAACGGGAGAGCATGTTCATCGTCAACGAATGGGCACGAGACTACTTCCAACAGCAGCTCTACGACACGGTAGACGGTCGGGCCATCGGTATGGCTTACTTCCGGTCGCGCGGTTTTCGCGACGACATCATCCGTAAATTCCAATTAGGGTATTGTCCCGCCGGATGGGATACATGTGCCCGCGAGGCGCTGTCCAAAGGATATAAGGAAGAGTATCTGCTGAAGACCGGCTTGTGCTTTAAACGCGAAAACGGACGGCTACAGGACCGCTTCCAGGGGCGCGTCATCTTCCCCGTACATACCCTGAGTGGAAAAATCGTGGCCTTCGGCGGACGCGTACTGGATGCGGCCACCAAAGGCGTGAATGTGAAATACCAGAACTCGCCCGAATCGGCCATATATTCAAAGAAAAAGGAACTCTACGGTCTGTATCTGGCCAAACAGGCCATTGTGAAGCACGACCTGTGCTTCCTGGTAGAAGGATATACGGACGTGATTTCCATGCACCAGTCGGGCGTGGAGAACGTAGTGTCTTCTTCCGGTACGGCTCTCACCAACGAACAGATACGGATGATCCACCGCTTTACCGAAAACATCACCGTGCTTTACGACGGCGACGCAGCCGGTATCAAGGCGTCCGAACGAGGCATAGACATGCTGTTGGCGGAAGGGATGAACGTAAAGTTGCTCCTGCTTCCCGACGGCGACGACCCGGACAGCTTCGCACGGAAACACAACGCCACGGAATATCAGACGTATCTGCACGACAATCAGGTGGATTTCATCAAGTTCAAAACGAACCTGTTGCTCAAGGAAGCACAAGGCGATCCCATCAAACTGTCGCGACTGGTGAACAATATCGTGCAAAGTATTGCCGTGATCCCCGACGAGATAACCCGTTCCATCTATACGCGCGAGACGGCATCGATGCTGGCTATGGAGGAACGGCTGCTGGTATCGGCAGTGGGGAAACAGGTCGTCAGGCTGCGCGAAGAGAAAAAGAAACAGCAAAATAACGAAAAGGCGCGACAATCACGACAGGCTTCCCTCCTCCCCGCCGTTCCGGGAGGGGGCGCACCGTTGCCGCCATTACCCGAGGAACAAGCACATACGGAGGCGCCTCCCGCACTGCCCGATCAGGCAGCCTGGGTGCCGCCCACCGACGAGAACCTTTTAGGTAACGAAGCCCATATACCGGCCGATATTCCACCGGTAGACGGCGTGCCCGAGGCCGGCCTTGTCCCCGAAGGGCCGATCGGACCCGCCGGCGACGCAAACCATTCCACGCTGACGTATATACCACGCGAGGGGGCGGAAGCCATGCTCTTTTACCAAAAGGAGCTGTTGCTGGTACAGGTACTGATACGTTACGGCGACCGGGTGATGTGCAACATAGAAGACGAAGCAGGGAATGAAAAGCCGCTTCGGACAGCGGAATACATACACTTCGCCCTGGCAGAAGACAATCTGGAATTTCACAATCCGTTGCACCAACAGATTCTCAAAGAAGCCACAGAACATATAAACGAGGAACGGTTCGACAGCGAACGGTATTTTCTGAACCATCCCGATACGACGGTCAGCAGTCTGGCCTTTGCCCTAAGCACCGACAAGGAACAACTGAGCAAATACCATTACAAGAATCAGAAGATACAAACAGACGAAGAGCGCCTCATGGAATTGGTGCCCCATCTGATGAGTGATTTCAAGCTGGCCATTGTAGACGAAGAGCTCAAGCAGATTCTGCTACAACTACGTAACCCTTCGGTGCTGACAGACAAAGAAAACTATCTGGCCTTGATGAAACGCTATAAGGAGGTAAAAGAGATTGAGAGTGCCTTGGCGCGCGACCGGGGCGACCGGGTGGTAACCCAATAATCCGAACCGCTCCACATGTCTGCGGTTCGGACAGGATTCAAACAGGCGTTTACAAAGCCCTGCCGTGAATCAGATTAAGAAATTCCTCGCGCGTCTTGGCCTGATTGAAAGCCCCCGTAAAATCACTTGTTGTCGTAACGGAGTTCTGCTTTTCCACACCGCGCATCTGCATGCACATGTGTCGGGCTTCGACCACCACCATCACGCCCAGCGGATTCAAGGCTTCCTGAATACACTCCTTTATCTGCAACGTCATGCGTTCCTGCACTTGCAGGCGGTGGGAGTAAGAATCCACTACACGGGCTATTTTGCTTAAACCGGTAATATAACCGTTGGGGATATAGGCAACATGCACTTTCCCGTAGAAAGGAAGCATATGGTGTTCACAGAGGGAAAAGAAATCGATGTCCTTCACAATCACCATGTGCCGATAATCTTCCTTGAACTTGGCCGAGTTGAGAATGGCATGAGGATCTTCACCATAACCACGCGTCAGCGTCAGCATGGCTTTGGCTACCCGCTCCGGCGTTTTGACCAATCCTTCCCGTCCGGCATCTTCCCCCAGCAATCCGAGAATCTCCCTGTAATGCTCCTGTAAGGCTTGCTGATTATTCATCTGTTCTGCTTCCATCTGCTTTATCAATATTCCATAACAATCTTGCTCTTCACGATCACGGCTTCGTTAAACTGCTTTGTCTCTTTGAGTTGCCGAAGCATCTCATTAGCCTCTTCATACGTCTTGAAGTCTCCTACCCGACAAATCCAGCGCGGACTGTAAAAGTGCGTATAAACCGGAAGATCGGCGAAATAAGTCTTCACACGGTTTCCCACCCGGGTGGCTTCCTGGCGTGCATTACGCGAATTCCCGCCCGAATACACCTGAATACGGTAGCCGTTGGAGCGTGTCCGTACCTTGCTCACCTTGGTTCCCACCGTTTCGGCATCTTCCGAAACTATCGCGCCGGCATCCGTTTTCTGTCCGCCCGAAGCAGCCGACGTGCCGGAGGCATCTTTCGGATTCGCCATCTTCGAATGGCCGTTTCGTCCGTTTACCAACTCTTCTATCACGGCGTCATGATGCAGAATGACAGTGCCTTCGCCGGTTGTTTTCCGCTTCAGATGGTCGGTGAATTTCTCTTGTGCCGCCATTCCCGTAGACAGGAAAAGACACAAGCTTCCTATAAGAATTTGCTTCGTCATAATCCGGTGTTTAGTAAAAAAAGACCGCCCCGACTGCTAACGGCAACCGGAGCGGCCCGCGATATGATTACATTCAAAAACCTGTCTTATTTCCAGGCGTCGATAATGCCTTTGAAGTCGGCACATTTCAACGCCGCACCACCGATCAGACCACCGTCTACATCGGGTTTCGCAAAGATTTCCTTGGCGTTCGACGGCTTGCAGCTACCACCGTAAAGGATGGATACGTTCTCGGCAGCCTCGGCGCCGAATTTCTCGGCAATAGTAGCACGGATGAAAGCGTGCATCTCTTCGGCCTGCTCGGAAGTAGCGGTCTTACCGGTAC
>CAJUDC010000115.1 GCA_910584955.1 uncultured Paraprevotella sp.
CTCGTGCCCCCGCCCCCACCTGGGATCTCGAAAGATGTTCACATTGGGCGACCAATATGTCAAGCCGGCACAAAGACCGTAATTTCCCAGCCTTTGCGCTTCGTTGAACTTAGCTCGTCCTTCGGTAGCTACCGCATCTCCCATTTGCTCCAGCAATGCCGTATCAAAGGAGGCACCCAAGCCGATCGGTTCGGGAAAAACGGTGGCACGTCCGTTCCGGGCCACCCCGTGCAGGGCCTCGTTCCACCAATTATAAGGGCGTATGCCCAGACGTTCTATGCCGGGCGCATCGTTCATCAACTGACTTATTTTTTCGTCAACTGTCATCTGCCTCATCAGACTCTGCGCCTTTTGCCGCATCTGTTCCTCCATACCGACCGGTTCCTGTGCCGCCGTCGCCAGTGCCGACAGCAGCCAAATCCCGGCCAGCCATCTGTTTCCTTTCATATTCTTATTCTTTTTAATCTCACGATATAGTTGTTTTCTCCGTTTCAGCACCTAAAGATAACGCCTTTTTCCGAATAACGGCGCCCAACCGGTTTTTCTTTTGCTCCATCCGCCTTTTTATACCTGAAGAACAGAAAAAGGCTGCCTCGGCACACACCGAGACAGCCTTCTCAAAAATATCTCCTGATACTTACTTAACCAACACTTTCTTGCAGCCGTTCTCAAACTTCACGATGTAAAGTCCGACGGGCAGTTCCGCATGCTTGGCTACCGCACGACCGGCAGCATCGTATACCGTGTACTTATCCGTCCCGCTTACTACAATACGTTTGTTGACGCATACGGCATCATACCGTGGCTCCGAGGTCACACCTTCGACAGCCGTAGGATTATCATACCCTGCATTGTCGCCCAACTCCAACAGTTGCAACGACCAATCGTCCACACTGTACCAGTTGCCGACGAACGGTTTCATGCCCAGCTTTGTGGAATCGTTGGTGGCACCGATAACCAGCTGATGGTCGACGACCTCGACTTCCAGCGTACGCCATCCCCATCCGAAACCGTTGTAGCCGTTTGCCTTGTATATAAACGATTCCACACCGGTTTCATTATACTCGGCCTCGGCTTCCTGCCACATTTCACCGCCTCGGTTACCGTCTTTCGGGAATTCTACATAAACGGAGTCAGCCTGTCCGCCGTTGGCATACAAGAACACACCTTCCGGTGTCCGTCCTTCGGGATCGGCCGGTTCAAAGCCGCAACGACAAGCCGCTTTCAGCTCGTACTTACCGTTAGGAATGTTCTCGAGCTTCTGGCTCACGGTAAATACCAGTTCCCCCACCGTGGGCAACCAGGAATCCAGATAATAGTTAGCCGGATCACCGTTCCAGTGCATGGCATAATTCGTCGTAGTCGTTCCGTTATTCCGCTCTATCGTCCAGCCCTCGGGCGCCTTGTTCTTATCACCGGTCTGACAGTCGGGCGACTGAATCAGGAACGTGGCATCCTTGTGTCCGTTGAGCAGGGCACTGATCTGCAAAGCCCGCATCGTAATCTTCATGGCATCGATAAACTCACCAACCGACGATGCGCCCACCAAACGGGCATCCATAGCGGCCAATTGGGCGGACTTCGTGGTGTTCACCTCGTTCAAGTAGTTCTCGGCAAAAGGCATACCCGTGTTCAGCACGCCTGCCACGGTCTCCAGATAATCGGCGCACATGATATAGGCGTCTATCGAAGCCACCCATGCAGGAATCTGTTCCGACTTGGTGCCGGCGGCCTCCATCTTGCCGCTTACAAGCGCATAAGCCGAATGCAGCACATTCTTATAATCCGTACTCTTATCCTGTGCCCCGTCAATCAGATCGGCCAAACGCACCATGTCGCCCTCTTTAAAGGCTGTTGCGGCTTTGCTCTGCTCGCGGGCTGCCTCCAACGGCTGAGCCAATGCGGCGCAAGCTTTTTCGTAATCACCGGCATCGGCCAAAGCTTGGGCCGCAACTATAGCGGCATTCAGCACGGCAGCGTCTCCCTTGAACAGCATCTCGTTCAACTCAGCAGCCTCTTCCGATAATTTGGCGTACTGCTGCTGTACGATGTCGCCGGCCTCCTTGCCTCCATAATACAGCTTGAAGTTCGTCACCTGGAACCACCCCTTCGTTCCGCCTCCGCACGTGGAAGCCACACCGATACGCAACCGACCGTCGGTCACCATGATATAATCCGATTCCAGTTTTTCCCAGGTGTACGTATCCCAGTTGCAGCGGGTGGGAGCCGGCGAGACGGCCGTCCCCTGTTCGGACGCCACATACAGATGTTGGTCATTGATTTCATCGGTACGCATGATGATGTCCGCCGTTATCTTATATATACCGTTGGGCAGTCCGTTGATGTCCTGATAAAAATCCATCTTGGTGAAGTTCGTCGCCCACGCATTCAGTCCCGGCGTGTTGGGACCACCGGTTTCCCGAGGCTGGCACGGTCCCATCCACACATCCTGATCGCGTCCGCCCGGCAGCACACTGCCGTTCACCCACGGCGAGAGCAGGCTATAATCCCGTGCCGTACGGTCGCCGAAAGTGGGATGTTTCAGGTACAATTCCGTCATGTCGTTAGGAGCGTCCTGTGTAGCCTCGCCCTGCGATTGCAGATAGACCACGCGCCCGGCCTCCAACTCCAGCACGGCCTGATGGTATTGTTCGTACAAAGCGTTCTCCTTGTCGTCGAAAACCTCTACAGCACGGTCGTAGACCTCCATAAAAACGTCGATGCCCGGATACCCCGTCTCTTCCATCAGCTGTTCGGCTGCCGTGATGGCCAGGTTCAACACCTGACGCTCCGCAATCGTGTTCCGGGCCAGCACCATGGCGTCTTTCATCTTCGCAATAGCCTCCAGATAACCGGCAACGGTCTCGTCAGGATATTCGCAATCCAGTTTTGTGTCGGTAAGCAGATTGGATACGGCTAGCAGTTCATTCACTTCTTCCTGGTCCATCATCCGATCAACGTCGCCCATAACAGCTACGTGATTGGTCTTCAACACTTCCAACATTTCACTTTCAACGATGTCTCCGTCGTATTCCAACTTCCACTCGTCGGCCTGGAACCAACCGGCCGGTGTGGTGCCCTTGCCCGTAGAGCGGGCACCTATCTTTATTTCCTTAGCTCCTTCGGTGACGAAAAACGTGGCCTCCAGCTTTTGCCAGAACTGGGGCTGGTTACCGATCTTGTCGCTCACCAAAGCCTCGGAACGGTAGTCTATACCGTCGACCGTCGCATACACGTGCTGATCGGTCACATATTCGGGATGTCCGCCGTCCGTCATGCGGAGCATGGCCGAAATTCTGTACTTGCCGGGCTTCAGGTCGGTCAGCTTCTGATTGTGGTCTACCGTGGTAATATTGGGTGCCCAGGCGTTCATGTGATGGTTGCCTGCATACGAATCGGCATACACGCCCTGACGGTTTCCGCACACCAGATAGTCCGGCCCCGTCCATTCACTGTCACTAGTCCATCCGTCCAAATTGCCCGTTTCATAACCGGGATTGGTCAACTTGCTTGTCATGTCTTCTTGCGCCATGCCGGCTATCGGCAGCACGGATGCAAAAATCATCGACCATAATAAACGTTTCTTTTCCATATCTTTTAATTATTGTAAGAGATTTGCTATTTCATGAATTTAACCACTTTCGTCTGCGTGCCGTCGGTCACCCGAACCACATACACACCGCGCGACAGTCCTGCCGTCGGCATCACATGATCGCCGATTCCCAACACTTCGCTCATCACCATGCGTCCCGACAGCGTGTATACTGCGGCCTTCACGGGCACGGCGCTCTGGATGCGGATGCCTTCACTGCCGTTCCGCACGTCCAGCGTTCCTTTTGCCAACACAATGTCTTCCACTCCGTCGGTCGTACCCGTCAAAGGAATCAGTTCGAAGGGGAAGGTAACCGGCATTTCCGTATCCATATTGCACACCAGGATATTATCCACCGCTTTCCAGTAATATCCGCCTGCATATTCGGAATTGGCTATGATACAGTCGTTCTGTCCCGTCAGCACATAAATATGGTAACTGCTCCGACGGTACAGATAGGCCCGTGTATCGAAGGTACCGTTCGAATCGAGGAATTTCGTGTCGTCGTTGTTCTGGATCTTATACCGCAGCGCCTTTTCGTCCCAGGTCAGGTGCCATACGTAGCTGGCCGAATCGGCCTCATCAGGCATATCCTCAAACTTCAAAGTCTTGTTGTTGAAATATCTTCCGGTGTGCTTGTCTCTGAAACGGTAGTAGCCGTCGGCCAGCACGCGGTCGCTGTTATACACCTGTACCTTGAAACTGAACTTGGCCTTGTAATTGTTCTTCGACCAGTCGAGCGTGCGCTCCAGGCTCCACTGCACATTGCGGAACGCCAGACTATCGGTGGTCTCACCGCTGCTCCACAGGAAGGCTCCGTTGCGATAACGCAACGAAGTGGGTACCCCGCGCATCACGATGTCGGACCCGGCCGGCACAATCACGTTCGTTGTGTTCTGTTCCACACCGTCCACCATCAGTTGCGACGTCAGCACGGAATTGATCACACGGAAACGCTTTTCAAGAACCACCCCGGACTCATTGGTCAGACGGAAGATGAAATCCTTGTCTTCCGCTCCCTGCGTGAAGGTGTATTGTCCTCCCGACGCCAGTTCCTTGCCGGCGGCACTATACCATTTTTCGCTCTTGATATAATTCCAGTTGCTGTAGCTTGTACCGAGTGTTACGGTTTTTCCGGCTACGGCGTACACCACCGTATCGTCCACCGTCACTCCGTCGTACGTGATCCAAGGTCTCAACGTGGCCCGGATACCTTCGCCGTATACGGAGATGCAGAACATCTGCGTGCTCTTCACTCCCAGATGATTGGTATACGTCACACGCCACAAACCGGATGTTTCGGCCTTGACAGTGCGGCTCTGCCCTGTCGTTCCGTCTTCCCACACCCAATTGCCGGTATTCTCCACCGTATCGGGCAACAAGGCTTTCAGTTCAAGTTCCGCACCTTTCTCCACATTATAATATTCGGCATAGGGGCGCACCTTGTTTCCATGGGTGATCTGCGGACGCAACACCGTGGGACGGTTGTGCGCTCTCACCGGTGCGTCGTGATAAAGCAGGTCGCCGTAGCCCGTGTGGTCCCAGCCTCCCGAATTGGTTCCATAAGCATTGTTTCCTCCGGTCTCTATACCGAGTTTGGCTTTCATGCGCTTGCAGTATTTCATCGGGATACCCATGCGGTTTTCGTAGTGATTGATGAACAACTGCCAGATGGGGCGATGCTGCCCCTGGCCCGTCCAGCCCAATCCGCCCATCCACCAGTTCTGTTTGTAAGGGATGGTGGCAATCTCTTCGGCCTGAGCCGGAATATTGTTGTCCAGACTGTTGAACATGGCCACGTATTCGGCCGCACCGGCTATCATGTGGTCGTTGACGTTGCAGAACGCATTGTCACCCTGGTTATAGGCGGTCTGCATCCAGTAGGAGACCAGCCCCAGCGCCGCCATGGCATGCCCCTGGTCGCGCCCGCTTTCCTGCATCTGATTCAGATAACCCAGCGGACCGCGCTCGTCTTTGTGGCACCAGGGCACCAGTCCCCAACCGTGGTCACACATGTCGGGACCTACGAAGAGCGACTCGTTGCCCGGTCCTTCTTTCAACCAGTACATACCGTAATTGTAGATGTCGGGCAGATCGCACAGCACGCCCAACGACACGCAGAACAGCGCATTGCCCACTCCCCAGTTGCTATGATAATGATACCAGTTGCCTTCGCGTACTACCGTATCATGCCGGCGTTCCAGAAAGTCCTGTGCCGTAACGAACCACACGTCAATCATCCATTGCTTAAAGCGCTCGAAATTCTCCTTCGGCCAGTACTCGCAGTCGCGCATCAGCTCGGCGGCATTGGCAAATTGATAACCGTTGAAAGCGGGTATCAGCGACATATTGGTATTGCCACCCAGCCCGACGGTAGTGGCAGCATACCTGTCCAGAATATATATCGCACGATCAGCCCATTGCTTCTCACCCGTAATTTTCCATAACAAGGCACACTGATAGGCCTTGTTTGCGTTGCGATAACAATCCATGTAGTTCTCGTCTCCCTGGATCCCTCGCTTGATCCAGTCCCAAATGCCCCAAGTGTCGGTCACACCTTTATTTGCCGTCCAGCAGTTGCGCAGCACGGCAAATGCTTCCGCCACCTGCGGGTCGTTGTTCCTCAGTCCCTCGCGGATGCGTTCGAAATCCTGTTCGGAATGCATCAGGCCCGGATGTACAAATTTTCCTTGTGCCAGCGTATCGCCGCCTCCCATCAGAAGCAGAACACTCACCACCGGAGTAAACCATTTTTTCATATCCGTATCATTTTAAAGTTAATAGTAATGCTTTGTCTACGTATCGGGCCTATACGCCCTATACCGCCTTTTCTTAAAAGGAATACGAACCAAGAAGACTTTTCCCCATTTATCCTTCTCTTTTTTTACCGTTCCCGATCATTTTTTAACATTACGAATGCTGAGTATGCCCCTAGAACCTCCCCACCGCCAGCTCCGCGCAAATACGGCATGCCGCCGGAACTTCTCGCTGTCCCTGCAAAGCATCCGCCCCTGACACGAAGAGCAGAAACAGAAAAGGTGTACACCTTTTCAAAAGAAGGTGTACACCAAAACACAAAAAGGTCTACACCTTTTCACAGTTTGGTGTAGACCTTTTTATTATATATCGCCGAGAAGGATCTTTATTCTTCTTCAGATCAGCATTTTATACCGCAGAAAACAAAAAAAGGCACGTTACTCCGTATAAAACGTTATCAGGCGGCGCAGTGCCCGCTGGCATACAGGGCAAAACACAGGAGCCTCGTTGATTTTCATCCGGCATTCCTGTGCCGGTCTGTACACTCCTTTCGACTGATAACCGCCGCCTTCGAACACACCCACCCGGGTGAACACCTCATCCTCCCGCTCCGACAAGGGAGTGGGAACAGGCGTACCGGAAGGAAGCATATCCTTCCATTTGGCGGAAAAATCCGTCAAGGTGGTAAGGTTCGGTTCCCAAGGCTCTACGCCGGCCGGATACATAGGCTCATACTGATCGTCGTAGAAATATTCGTCGCCCAATCCGCCGAAACTATGTCCGAACTCGTGCACCACCACCGGGGCAAAAGTAGCATGATGTGCTGCCGTGAGCGTGTATGAGTTATAAATGCCGCCACCGCCATAATGTTCCGTATTGGCCAGTATGATGATATGTTCGTAGGGGACGCCGGCCAACCGGTTATGCAGCTCCTTCAGATGCAGCGTAGTCAGGTAACGTTCGGAATAGAATGTATCGAAATGCGAATCTACCGCCGTGTTTTTCCATACGCCCTTACCGGGAATGCTCACCCCGCTTTGCACGGAGGGACTGGCCACGGCCACAAAATTAAACCGTTCTTTCAAAGAAGCAAACGGCTCATGTCCGAGAAGAGCTTCCACGGCCCGCCCGCAGTCTTCGTAGAACAACGGCATTTCCTGCTTTGTATAGCCTTCGGCCACCAAAGCCACATCTATACAATCGGCAGCCGAACCGCCCCGATGGATGTAACGATGCTCCGGTTGCTCCTGGCCTATACGACGGATAAGGATATCGGAGGGATCCACCCGATGCTGCAACCGGCTGCTTTCCCTGCGGCGGGTGTCGCACAATGTCAGGGTGACAAGTACCGGCTTCTTGGGAAAAGGCATGAGAAAACAATTCTCAAACGACTTGGGCAGACGGACGGCCTCCTCGGTCGACTGCCATTCCTGAAACAGGCTCGAAAACGAATGGCGATAGATGGTATCTCCCGTAGCCTCGTCACACATTGTCAGCTGCCCGTTGCCCTGCAACGGAAGTTCCTTCAGATGGTGGCGTCGACCGGCCCATCCTTCGCTCACACAAAGTTCGTCCACATACAGCTGCTGTCTCCGGTTGTCTCCGGCAAAGACATAATCCAGCCGCAACGTCTTGTCTTCAAAATAATCTTCGAAACGCTGAGCGCCGACCGGCAGCGATACAGCCGCCCATACTAACATCCATAGCCTCTCTCTCATCATATATTATTTTTTATTTTAGATTTTCAACGGTTTGGCACAACCGTTTGAGGAATAAACATTTAACGGAGTATTTGAGAAACAGCGGTAACGAGTTGGAAACCGTGCGATTTTCAGCGATTTGCGGTGCTATGCTGTCAAATAACTCATTTCTTTTGCAAAGGTAAAAAAATATCTAATACATGCAGTATAGAAGAATAAATATAATCTACTATTGGGTGAGTTTGTTCAATCGCATTACAATCGAAGTTTGACTTCTGCCCATTTTGTTTGCGATATATTTGACACTCTTACCCTCATTATACAGTTTCAATAAAAATTGGTCTGCACTTCTTGTCCATCTTTTATTGGCATTGGGGTGCTTTACATAACTTTCTTCTGAAACCTTTTCAGGGTGTAAAAACTCATCCACAAATACAGAGGGGAAACGCTTGTCATATAGTACAAGTGTTTTTATCTTTGCTCTTGTTACTGCTACATAAAACAATCTCCGTTCTTCCCCATATGGAAATTGGTCACTTTTAGTCAGGACATAATTAAGCACAGGGTCATCACTTACAAGGGATGGAAAGCCATAAGTATCCTTATTACATTG
>CAJUDC010000116.1 GCA_910584955.1 uncultured Paraprevotella sp.
CCGGCCGGAAAGCGCTTTCTGCCCGCTGACTTTTTAAAAACCGACCGGCGGAATCCGGCGTTTTTTTTGTGTATGCAACATATAAAGATATATAAATCGTATCCAAATAAAAACATTATGATTAAATTTGCGGCAAATTAGCACGGAATGATAGAAAAGCATATTGTACTGGAAGATGTTGACCCGGTGATATTTTACGGTGTCAACAATGTAAACATGCAAATGATCAAGGCACTGTATCCCAAGTTGCGCATCGTGGCCCGGGGCAACGTCATCAAAGTGATGGGTGACGAGGAGGAGATGTGCGCTTTCGAAGAGAACATCCGGCTGATTGAACAGCACTGCTCCAAATACAACCGTCTGACGGAAGAGGACATCCTGCAACTGGTGAAAGGACAAAAAACGCAGGCCGAAACGACGGAGGGAGCCATCGTGTACAGCGTGGGCGGAAAGCCCGTCACTCCCCGCAGCGAAAACCAGCAGCGTCTGGTGCAGGCCTATAACGAAAACGACATGCTGTTCGCCATCGGGCCGGCCGGTTCGGGAAAGACGTATATAGCCATCGCCTTGGCCGTAAGAGCTTTGAAGAACAAAGAAATACGCCGAATCATCCTAAGCCGCCCCGCCGTAGAGGCCGGAGAAAAACTGGGATTCCTGCCCGGCGACATGAAAGACAAGATCGACCCGTATCTGCAACCGCTGTACGATGCTCTGGGAGACATGATTCCGGCTGCCAAACTACAGGAATACATGGAACAACAAGTGATTCAGATTGCTCCGCTGGCTTTCATGCGCGGACGCACGCTGAACGACGCCGTAGTGATACTGGACGAAGCGCAGAACACCACACCGGCGCAGCTCAAGATGTTCCTCACGCGTATGGGGACGAACACCAAGATGATCGTTACCGGCGACCAGACACAGATCGACCTCCCGCCCTCGCAGCATTCGGGGCTGGTGGAGGCGCTCCATATATTAAAAGGTGTAAAGGGAATTGCCTTCGTGTCGATGAATCAAAAGGACATCGTACGTCACAAGCTGGTGACCCGAATTGTAGAAGCGTACGGCAGGCACGACAGCCGGAAAGCCGAAGAACGCAAGACACACAAGAACGAACCGGCACAAAAAGACACCATCGTATTCCCCGACTTACAGGGCATGGGCGATAACTGACCCCTTCCCGACATAACCGTTCCTCCGAACACATAAATTTAATTATATGAAAGCTTTAATTCAAACCGATTTTCATTTCCTGGAACAAAGCAGTGTGTATCACGGCAAAGTGCGCGACGTATATACCATCAACGACGAACTGATGGTGATGGTGGCAACCGACCGCATTTCCGCTTTCGACGTCATCCTGCCTAAGGGAATCCCGTTCAAAGGACAAGTGCTCAACCAGATTGCAGCCCGGTTCCTGGATGCCACCGCCGATATTGTCCCCAACTGGAAACTGGCTACCCCCGACCCGATGGTGACGGTCGGACTGAAATGCGAAGGATTCCGTGTGGAAATGATCATCCGGGGCTATCTCACCGGATCGGCCTGGCGCGAATACAAAAACGGATGCCGCGAGCTGTGCGGAGTGAAACTCCCCGAAGGCATGCGCGAGAATGAGAAATTCCCGCATCCCATCATTACCCCTACGACCAAAGCCGACGCCGGACACGACGAGAACATCTCCAAAGAAGAGATCATCGCCCAGGGTATCGTGAGCAAAGAGGACTACGAACAGATGGAACAATACACGTACGCCCTGTTTGCGCGCGGCACGGAAATGGCAGCGGAAAAAGGCCTGATACTGGTAGACACCAAGTACGAATTCGGTAAAAAAGACGGCAAGATCTATCTGATAGACGAAATCCACACCCCTGACTCCAGCCGTTATTTCTACGCCGAAGGCTACCGGGAGAAATTCGAAAAAGGAGAACCGCAGAAACAACTGTCCAAAGAGTTTGTACGCCAATGGCTGATCGACCACCATTTTATGGGACAGAAAGGCCAACAGGTGCCTGAAATGACCGACGATTACGTGAACAGCGTATCGGAACGCTACATCGAACTGTACGAAGGCATCGTAGGCGAACCGTTCCGCAAGGCCGACGAACAGGACGACCTGGCCGGACGCATCGAAAAGAACGTGACGACGTATCTGCAAAACCGATAATGTACGCACAGGAAAAGATAAAGCCATACAAGGGAAACCGCCATAAGCGTGAGCAGGTGGAACAGATGTTCAACAACATCGCTCACTCTTATGACGTGTTGAACCATTCGCTTTCACTCGGCATCGACCGCATCTGGCGGCGACGGGCCATAGACCGGCTGAAACCGTTCGCACCCCAACGGATACTGGACATCGCTACGGGCACCGGTGACTTTGCCATATTGGCCGCCCGGCGCTTGCATCCGCAATCTATTATCGGTGCGGACATATCGGAAGGTATGATGGACATCGGACGGCGCAAAGTGGCGGCACAGGGACTGGAGAATATCATCCGCTTTCAGCGTGAAGACTGCTCCCGCCTGGGCTTTTCCGACAATTCGTTCGACGCCGTCACGGTGGCTTACGGCGTACGCAACTTCGAGCATCTGGACCAAGGGCTGTCCGAAATATGCCGTGTGCTGACGCCCGGCGGACACTTGCTCATACTGGAGCTATGCACCCCGAACCGCTTTCCGATGAAGCAGCTGTTCGGGATTTACGCCCGCCTGGTCATGCCGCTTATCGGACACTTTATCTCGCGGGATTCATCGGCATACACCTATCTGCCAGCTACGATGGCCGCTTTTCCGCAAGGCGAAGTGATGCAGGGAATCCTGCGGCACGCCGGTTTTCGGGAAGTGGTATTCAAACGCCTCACTTTCGGTATCTGCACGCTCTATTTAGCAACCAAGTAACACTTTGTCTTATGGACCAATACGGCCTTATCGGTTATCCGCTCCGTCATTCGTTCTCAATGAGTTTCTTCAATGAGAAATTCAAAAATGAGAAAAGAGACGCCGAATACCTGAACTTTGAGATTCCCTCCGTCGCACATCTGCCCGAGATCATCGCCGCCCATCCGCATCTGCACGGCCTCAACGTAACGATTCCTTATAAGGAACAGGTCATCCCCTATCTGGATGAACTGAGCGAAGAAGCCCGCAGCATAGGGGCGGTGAACGTGATCCGTATCACCCGCACACACGACCGTACGTATCTGAAAGGATTCAATTCCGACATCATCGGATTCACCCGCTCGCTGGAAGGCCTGCTGGAGCCTCATCACCGGAAAGCCCTGATCCTGGGTACCGGCGGTGCCTCGAAAGCCGTACGCCACGGACTGGAACGGCTGGGACTGGCCTATAAATTCGTCAGCCGCAGGGAACAACCGGGTATGCTGACGTACGAACAGATAACTCCCGAAATCATTCGGGAATACGAAGTCATCGTCAACTGTACCCCTTGCGGCATGTATCCGCATTGCGAAGAAGCCCCGGCATTGCCTTATGAGGCGATGAACAGTAATAACCTGCTTTACGATCTGATCTACAATCCCGATCAGACGCTTTTCATGCGTAAAGGCGCCCAAGCGGGAGCAACGACGAAAAACGGTCTGGAGATGCTTTTGCTGCAAGCTTATGCGAGTTGGGAATTCTGGCAGTCGGAAACATGAAACGCCGTCGAATCCTCCGGTTGCGTCCACCGCATATCATTGCCGCACTGCTCGGCGTCAGCCTGCTGCTGACTGCGGCCGGCGCCCTGTATTTACAGGATTTCGCACTGAAAGCGTCGGGGAATCTGCGCGGTAAGGACCTGCCGGCATCCTATACCTATATAAAAGAAACGTATCCGTGGATACGTCCTTGGCTCGACAGTTTGCAATCCCACCGCGCATTGCGCGATACGTTCGTCAGCGCCGAAAACGGCATCCGCCTTCATGCCTTATATGCGGAAGCCGTCCATCCCACGCCCTATACAGCCGTCATCGTACACGGTTATACGGACAATGCCGTGCGCATGCTCCATATCGGTTATCTCTATCATCACGACTTGCAATACAACATCCTGCTGCCCGACCTGCGCTATTCCGGTCTAAGTGACGGTACTCATCTGCAAATGGGATGGCTGGACCGCCTGGACGTACTGCGCTGGATGCAGACGGCATACAGCCGTTTCTCCCGAGAGGATCACGAGGCCCGGATCGTCGTACACGGCATATCCATGGGAGGTGCCACCACCGTCTGCGTAAGCGGTGAGCCGCAAGAGTCGTATGTACGTTGCTTTGTGGAAGACTGCGGCTTCACCAGCGTCTGGGACGAGTTCGAAGGAGAATTGCGCCAACAGTTCCGTCTGCCGGCCTTTCCGTTGCTCTATACGGCGGACTATCTGACCCGCTGGCGCTACGGATGGGGATTCCGCGAAGCATCCGCCTGCCGGCAAATCGTCAAATGCACCCTGCCTATGCTTTTCATCCACGGTGACAAAGATACGTTCGTACCTACATGGATGGCAGACAGCTTGTACGCCGCCAAACCCGGTACCAAAGAATTATGGAAAACAGCCGGCGTGGGACACGCCTCCTCCTACCGTACCTATCCTCATAAATATACTGAAAAAGTGAGAACGTTTGTAAGCAAATACATGACGAATGCGGAAAAAGACGTATCTTGCTCCCCTCAAAATCAGTAGTTATGAAGAAACGAATTCTTTTCCCACTATTGGCTTTCTTTGGCCTCCAAGGGGCCAAAGCGGGTATCTATACCCCGGAAAGCCTTCCTATTCCTTACCTAAAGGATAAAAATCATTATGTAAGTAACCCTGACCGATTGCTGTCAGCCTCAGCCGAAGCCCGCATCAACACCCTGCTGCAACGCCTGGAAAAAGAAAAAGGAGTACAGACACTCGTCGCCATCGTTGAAAATGTGGAAGGCGGCGATTGCTATGAATTCGCCATCACTTTGGGCAACAAGCTGAAAATCGGCAACCGAAACAACACAGGACTGATCATCCTGGTGGTGGCCAAAGACCGTTGTTACCAGATTCTGACCGGTGAAGGCCTGGAGGGAACGCTCCCCGACGCCATCTGCCGGCGCATCGAGAATCGGGAAATGGTGCCGCATCTGAAAAACGGGAATTGGGACGCCGCCCTGACGCGAACGGTAGAAGCGGTATGTGCCACAATCCTTAAAGACGAAAGCCTGCTGTCGTCGGGAACGAAAGTTGTCGCTCCCCGCGACCTGCGCACACCGGCACTCGTCTTCCTGGGCATGCTCCTGTTTCTCGTACCTTTATCCTGGTATTGGAGCCGGCGAAAGAACGCCTGCCCCAGATGCGGCAAGCATCATGTGAAGCGTACCGGAACCACACGAAGCGTCCGTTCCCGCAAAGGCTTTATCCGCTATACCGACACGTATCATTGTCCCGACTGCGGACACACTTACACACGCCATCGTGACGAACCGAATGATCACGGCACCGGTTTCGGCGGTTTCTATCCTCCTTTGGGAGGTTTCTTCGGTTCCCGACGGGGCGGTGGCTTCGGAGGAGGTTTCGGTGGCGGAGGCGGCGGAATCTTCGGAGGAGGCAGTTTCGGAGGCGGAGGTTCCGGCGGAAAATTCTGATAATAAGGAGGGAGCTCATTCCCTCCTTATTTATTTTCCTCCCTAACCGCTTTGACATTTCCAGCGTTCCTCTTTCAGCCGGAAGCAGCCCTTAGGCAACCGGACATTCTTTCGATAAGAATGTTAAAAAAAGATGTTATTCTTTATAATAAAAGCTCCCTGCGTGACAACCTATTGCATTACGGGAAAGAATACATATATTTGCCATGCACAACATTTTAAACAAAGACGATTATGAACATGAAGACTATCACGTATTGGCTGAGCGGAGTGCTCACCATACTGCTTTTAAACAGTTGCTCGTACAATTCCATGGTAGAAAAAGACGAGGCGGTATCCAAAGCCTGGAGTAACGTAGAGACCCAATACCAACGGCGGGCCGACCTTATACCGAATCTGGTAAACACCGTCAAAGGATACGCCAAACACGAAAACGCTACTCTGGAAGCTGTTATTGCCGCCCGTAGCCGTGCGACACAAATCACCATCGATCCGAACAACCTGACTCCAGAAAAGATCACGGAGTACCAACGGGCACAAGGGGAAATCAGCAACGCATTAGGCAAGCTGCTGGCCATCACCGAGAATTATCCCGATCTGAAAGCCAACGAGAATTTCTCAGAACTACAGGCGCAGCTGGAAGGAACGGAAAACCGGATCACGGAAGCACGCAAACGCTTTAACGACGCCGTGCAGGATTACAATACGTATATCCGCTCATTCCCCAACAATCTGTTTGCCGGAATATTCGGCTTCTCCCGAAAAGAGAACTTCAAAGCTGACGCCGGTGCCTCAAATGCGCCAAACGTACAATTCGATTAGCAATTTATTTGCCTGCTCATCGGAAAATCATTACTTTTGCAACTTAAACAAAAGTCTTCTTAACTATGAGCAGTAATCAACGGTACATGCAACGCGGCGTTTCGGCAGCCAAAGAAGATGTGCACAATGCCATCAAAAACATTGATAAAGGTATCTTTCCGCAAGCTTTTTGCAAAATCATTCCCGACATTTTGGGCGGTGATCCCGAATATTGCAATATCATGCATGCGGACGGAGCGGGCACTAAATCTTCTTTGGCTTACCTTTATTGGAAAGAAACCGGTGATTTATCGGTATGGAAAGGTATCGCACAAGATGCGCTGATCATGAATACGGATGATTTACTGTGTGTAGGAGCCGTAGACAACATCTTGGTATCTTCCACTATCGGACGCAATAAAATGCTGGTTCCGGGGGAAGTAATCAGTGCCATCATCAACGGGACTGACGAATTGCTCACCGAGATGCGCAAGATGGGTATCGGCATTTACGCTACAGGAGGAGAAACGGCGGACGTTGGCGACCTTGTACGCACCGTGATTGTAGACTCTACCGTAACCTGCCGTATGAAAAGAAGCGATGTCATCAACAACGCCAACATCCGGCCGGGTGATGTGATCGTAGGATTAAGCAGTTCGGGACAAGCTACGTACGAAAAAGAATACAACGGAGGTATGGGTAGTAACGGACTTACCAGCGCACGACACGACGTATTCTCCAAATACCTGGCCGAGAAATATCCGGAAAGCTACGACAAAGCCGTACCGGAAGAGTTGGTTTACAGCGGGCATTACCGACTGACCGATACGAAAGACGACATACCGGTAAACATCGGTAAATTGGTTCTTTCCCCCACCCGCACCTACGCTCCTGTAGTCAAAAAGCTCCTCGATCGGATGCGCCCCGAAATTCACGGCATGGTACATTGCACCGGGGGAGCACAAACCAAAGTATTACATTTCGTAAACGACAACTGCCGGGTGATCAAAGACAATATGTTCCCCGTACCTCCCCTCTTCCGAATTATCGCAGAAGAAAGCGGAACCGACTGGGCCGAGATGTATAAAGTGTTCAACATGGGACACCGGCTGGAAGTATACGTTTCACCGGAACAAGCCGAACAGGTAATTGCCATCAGCCAAAGTTTCAACATAGAGGCCCAGGTAATAGGCCGCATTGAGGAAGGTCCCCGTTCGTTAACCATACAAAGTGAGTTCGGCACATTCAACTATTAATATCGAAATGGCGGAAAACAACAGTTTACTAGACAAATTGGAAGGTTTGGTGAGCCGATATGAAGAAGTAAGCACGCTCATCACCGATCCGAATGTAATCAACGATCAAAAACGCTATGTGAAGTTAACCAAGGAATACAAGGACTTGGGCGACATCATGAAAGCACGCGAAGAATACATTGCATGTCTGCGCAACGCAAACGATGCCAAGGAACTCATCACGAGCGAAGACGACCCGGAAATGAAAGAAATGGCACGCGAAGAACTGGCCGGTGCGGAAAAACGGATTCCTGAAATAGAAGAAGAAATAAAACTATTGCTGGTCCCCGCCGACCCGGAAGACGACAAGAACGTCATCATGGAGATCCGGGGCGGCACGGGGGGCGATGAAGCTGCTTTATTTGCCGGCGATCTGTTCCGAATGTACTCGAAATACTGCGAAACCAAAGGTTGGAAAATTGCCGTGTCAAGCTACAGCGAAGGAGCGGCGGGCGGTTTCAAAGAAATTATTTTCAGTGTGACCGGCGAAAAAGTGTACGGCACCATGAAATATGAATCCGGTGTGCACCGTGTACAAC
>CAJUDC010000117.1 GCA_910584955.1 uncultured Paraprevotella sp.
TGTGCAACTTTTTCATTTGTAGATATTTAAAACTTTAATTCAACCAACGAGTTTAAATAAGCTTATATAAACAGCATTTCTTACCGACAAACAGAAAAAAGTCGTATCTTTGCAGTGATTTCTAAAATTGATAAAAGTATATTGTTATGAAAGGTATGAAGATTTTTGCAGCCACTATGTGCGCTACATTATTATTTACGAGTTGTAATATGAACAACACGGCAAAAGGAGGTTTAATCGGTGGCGGTAGCGGTGCTGCGGCAGGTGCGGGTATCGGCGCATTGTTCGGTAAAGGCAAAGGTGCGGGTATCGGTGCTGCTGTAGGTTCAGTGGTCGGTGCCGGTGTGGGCGTTATCGTAGGCCGTAAAATGGATAAAGCCAAAGCGGAAGCAGAAAGAATTGCCAACGCCAAGGTAGAAGGTGTGAAAGACGCAAACGGACTGGATGCTGTGAAAGTTACGTTTGATTCCGGTATCCTCTTCACTACCGGTAGTTCAACCCTCAGTTCCACCGCCAAATCTTCTTTGAGCCAGTTTGCCACCAACGTATTGACAAAGAACACCGACATGGACGTGGCCATTCAAGGTTATACGGACAATGCAGGCTGGAAGAACAGCACTGCCGAACAGAGCCGTCAGAAAAACCAGCAGTTGTCATTGCAGCGCGCGCAAGCCGTTGAGAACTATTTGAAATCTTGCGGTGTCAGCGGTATGCAGATCAAGTCGGTCGACGGACTGGGCGAAGCTAACCCCGTTGCCGATAACTCCACAGCCGCCGGTAAAGAACAAAACCGCCGCGTAGAGGTATACATGTACGCCAGCAAGGCCATGATTGAAGAAGCCGGCAAGGCACAGAACTGATCCGTGCTCAACAGCTTGTACATAAATTTGTCATGCTGAAACGCATACAGAAATTTTTTCAAAGGATTGTGCTCTTCTTTTTCGGGAGCACAATCTTTTTCGTTCTATTATACCGTTTCGTCCCCGTGCCGGTCACTCCATTGATGATTATCCGGTGCGCGCAGCAAATCAAGCGGGGCGAACAGATCCGTCTCAAACACCATTGGGTACCGCTTTCGGAAATGTCCAAATACATGCCCGTGGCCGTCATGGCTTCCGAAGACCAACGCTTTCTCCAGCATCACGGATTCGACTTTACAGAGATTCAGAACGCCGTAAAAGAGCGCATGGAGGGCAAGCGGAAAAGAGGCGGCAGCACCATCAGCCAGCAAACGGCAAAGAATGTGTTCCTGTGGCCTGCCTCTTCGTGGCTCCGTAAAGGCTTGGAAGTATATTTTACAGCATTGATCGAATTATGCTGGAACAAAGAAAGAATCATGGAGGTGTATCTGAACTCCATTGAGATGGGCGACGGCATATACGGAGCGGAAGCAGTGGCCCAACAGCACTTCGGACGAAGCGCGGCAAGCCTTACCCGTCCCAATTGTGCCTTGATTGCCGCCACCTTACCCAATCCCCTCCGGTTCAATTCCGGGAATCCGTCACGCTATATGCTGAAAAGGCAAACCGCCATCATGAGACAGATGCGGCATATCGCTCTCTTTCCGTCCGGCCGC
The DNA here is from genome assembly GCA_910584955.1 of uncultured Paraprevotella sp. Taxonomy (GTDB): domain Bacteria; phylum Bacteroidota; class Bacteroidia; order Bacteroidales; family Bacteroidaceae; genus Paraprevotella. Next base: position 1,577 of record CAJUDC010000117.1, read on the forward strand.
TAACTGCCATTTCTCTTTTATAGTATACGTACCACCCTTACTCCCAGTTGCGAAGGGTGTTTACTCATATACGTTTGCAACGTCATCGGTTCCAGCACCACTTTCTTATGGATGGAGGAAGCATTCAGCAGATGCAGACGCCCCTTCACCCAAACGGCAAATCCCAGATGGGAGGTATCGAGCCCTTCCTTTCGCGTGACAATGGCCAGAATATCACCGTCATGCACACATCCCAACTCGTCTCTCCCCTGCCCCAACAACCGCCGGGGAATATAACGCACCACCCCACCGTTCATGCGCCGCTCGGCCTCCCGCACCCGCCGTTGCATGGCCGTATCATTCTTCAGCATCGGATACTTCTCGGGATACGTACTCATATAATGAAGATCCAGCGTCTGCCGCTCCACAAACGGCACATACCCTTCAGCCTCCTTTCCGGTAACCTCTTTCACAATATTCAAACGTTCATTGCTCTCAATCCACTGACTGAAATAATGATTGCGCGAAGCATAGCCGTCGAGCCGACCGGCAGCATAGCGAATACGCTCCAGCTCCCGGCAAAAATCCTCGAAACCGGCCTTGGAGCAACGGACGGCACGCGTAAGCGCCACTACCGTTTCTACCAGCGTCGTACAGTCCAGTCCCCGCAGATTAACCACCAATTGTTCCCGGTCGTTCACTTCCAGTGTGGAGGCCACATAGGGAATGCCCTTTAAGCGTCCGGCGAAATACAACGGCAAGTTTGTATCCTTTTCCTGCAACGCAGCATCGCGCAACAAGGTCACCACTTTTATCGAATCCTCACGGGTATATGTCACTTTGCCGGCATACAGCCGTACGGACGCCCACGTGCATAAAACCACGCAAGCCGCCAACTTGATTTTTTCCTTTATCATACGCCACAAATATACGGATAAAAATTTTCCGTTGCGAAAAAAGGACTATTTTTGCACCATGAAACGTATCCTTTCTTTCTGGAGCATCGTAATCGGTTGTCTTTTACCGTATGCCGGCCATGCCGAACCACTCCGGCAGCAAATCCGGTCGTTGCAGGTTGTAGTCAACGACAATCCGCTGGCGCCTCCCGTCATGGCTCTCGGCGGCCGCAACCATGTCTGCATCAGTTTCGACGAACTTTCGCACGAATACCACCGCTATATATATAAGGTGGAACATTGCAACGCCGACTGGTCTCCCTCGACAGAGATCTTTGAATCGGACTACCTCGAAGGATTCAACGAACAGCCCATCGAAAATTATGAGAAAAGTTTCAACACCACACTGCTGTACACACACTACCGCTTCTGTATTCCCAACAAGGATTTGAGACTGAAACTATCCGGCAACTATCGCGTCAGCATTTATAACGACGAAGAAGGAAACGACGACGAACCCGTGTTGCAGGCCTGCTTCTCGGTAGTGGAACCGCTAATGAACATCGCGGCCCAAGTGAGTTCCAACACAGACATCGATTTCAACAGGGAACATCAGCAGGTAAGTTTTTCCGTAAACTATGCCGGTTGCAACGTGACCGATCCGAACCGGGAACTACGTACCGTAGTGATGCAAAACCGGCGAACGGACAACAGGGTAACGGATCTCCGTCCCGACATACAAACGGCAACAGGCGTACAGTTCAGCCACAACCGCCGTCTGATTTTCGAAGCCGGCAACGAATTCCGTAAATTCGAGATACTGGATGTACACGGTCCGTCCATGAATGTCGACCGGATGGAATGGTTCGATCCGTTCTACCACGCCACACTCTACGAGGACACTCCGATACGCAACTACGTATACGACGAGGACAAGAACGGCGCCCGCATCATACGCAACCGCGACAACGACGACAACGCCACCACCTGCGAATACCTGTTCGTACATTTCAGTCTGAAAACACCTCCCATACCGGGTGGCGATGTCTACGTCTACGGACAATGGACCGGTGCCTTCTCCCCCGAATACAAGATGAACTACAATCCGCAGCGCCAGGCTTATGAAGCCGCACTCCTGCTGAAACAAGGCTACTATAACTACAGCTACCTTTTCGTTCCCGAAGGAACCGAAAAAGGAAACAGCACGAAGACCGACGGCAACTTCTACCAGACGGAAAACGAATACCTTATCTTCGTCTATCACCGCCCCTCGGGAGGACGATACGACAAGCTGGCGGGATTCAAAACCATAGACTACAACATCAACCATTAACCCTTATTCTTTTACAATCATGAACATCGTTGTTTTAGACGGGCACGGAGTAAATCCCGGCGACCTGTCATGGGACGCACTGAGGCCGTGGGGCAATCTGACGGTGTACCCGCGCACAGCACCGGAGCACGTCTACGAGCGGGCACGGGAGGCCGATCTGCTCCTGACCAACAAAACGCCGCTGGATGCCGCTCTGCTGGAACGTCTGCCCCGACTGAAATACATCGGCATACTGGCCACCGGCTATAACGTAGTAGATACGGAAGCCGCCCGCAAACAGGGCATTACGGTGTGCAACATTCCGGCCTACAGTACGGCCTCGGTAGCACAGGCCGTCTTCGCCCATCTGCTGACCATTGTCAACCGCACGGAACATTACAGCCGGCAAATCCGCTCAGGGCGGTGGAGCGCCAGTCCCGACTTCTGCTATTGGGACACCCCGCTGACCGAACTGGCCGGAAAGAAAATGGGCATCGTGGGGCTGGGACACATCGGACAAACCGTGGCCCGCATAGCATCCGCTTTCGGCATGGAAGTATACGCAATGACTTCGAAAAGCCGGGAACAACTGGAAGCCGGCATCCGTAAATGCGAATGGGACGAGCTTCTGAAACAATGCGACGTAATCAGCCTGCACTGTCCGCTCACTCCACAGACCCATCACCTTATCGACGCCCACGCGCTGCAAGGCATGAAACCCGGTGCCATACTCATCAATACAGGCCGAGGTCCCCTTGTGGACGAGGAAGCAGTGGCCGACGCCCTGAACCGGGGGGCCATAGCCGCATACGGCGCCGACGTACTCTCGGAAGAGCCTCCGAGAGCGGACAATCCGCTGCTATCCGCCCGGGGCGCATACCTGACCCCGCACATTGCCTGGGCCACCCGCGAAGCCCGCGAACGGCTGCTGGCGGTGTGCGCAGAGAATATAAAAGCCTTCATCAACGGAACCCCTCAAAACGTAGTAAACCCATGAACCTGGATAATATCATCAATCTGCTCCAGATTATGGGGCAAACCTTGCGAATTCCCACTTCGTTCGTCATCATCGAATTTATCGGTACGCTGGCATTCGCCATATCGGGCATCCGGCTGGCTTCCGCCAAGCAGTTCGACTGGTTCGGCGCCTATATCGTAGGTATGGCCACCGCCATCGGCGGCGGAACAATCCGCGACGTCATGCTTGGCATTCCTCCTTTCTGGATGTCGAACTCCATCTACATCATCTGCTGTGCCGTAGCCCTGTTCGGTGTGATTCTGTTCGGCCGCTTTCTGATCCGGCAGACTAACACCTGGTTCATCTTCGATACGGTAGGCTTGGCACTTTTCAACATCATCGGCATTGAAAAAACCCTCAACCTGGGCTACCCGTACTGGACGGCCATCATCATGGGCAGCATTACCGGCGCGGCCGGCGGTGTGATCCGCGACGTATTCATCAACGAAGTGCCGCTGATCTTCCGCAAGGAAATCTATGCCGTAGCCTGTATCGTAGGGGGCATCGTGTATGCCGCATGTTATCACGCCGCCTTATCGTCCGAAATCAGTGCGCTCCTGTCGGGCATCACGGTTGTCATCATACGTGTATTGGCCGTCAAATACCACTGGGGCCTCCCCGTGCTGCAAGGCGACGAAGAGACGGAAAAGCCGTCGTCTTCCGAAGAGAAATAAACGAAGCGGCGCCCCTCCCCGCCTCAACCGGCGAGGGAAGCATAAAGAAAAGGTGTACACCTTCCCGCAAAAAGGTGTACACCTAAACAAGAAAAGCTGTAGACCTTTTTTAAATAAGGTGTACAGCTTTTTTCTTCCGCGCCGAGATATGCAAAACTCTTGATGCCCGGCGCTCCTTTTATCCTTGCTCCAAACGCCTGGCGATGCTCCGCGCAAGCGTTACAGGGCCTGCAATTCATCGCGCACCTTGCGGGGCAATTTCTTTACCACCTCATCATAGGCATGGTCTATCAGACGACGTACCAGAGCGTCACTGATTTCATCGCCCGGCGTCACCTGGTTCCAGTACTTCTTATTCCAATGCCAGGCTCCCGTTATGCCGTCATAGCGGTCGCGCAATTCTATTGCATAGTCGGGATCGCATTTCATGCAGAAATAATCGGGATTGTCCAGACTGACACAGGCGAAAATCTTGTTCTTCACCCGAAACACCAACGTTGTCTCGTCAAACGGCAGGTCCTCCGTAGCCTGAGGCTTCGACAAGCAGTAAGCCCGAATATCTTCTATATTCATATCCCAGTCCGCTTACTCTATCAGCCCGATTTCTTTCCATTGGGCTGCCATGTTGCGCGAATCGGACAAGGCCGTCTCCGCGTCCACCTCATAGCCTTCTGTCAGGATGTCGGCCATTCCCTCCTCCGTGAAATCGCGCTCCAACAAGGCATTCCACAGATAGGCCGCCGTGTCGTTCAGACTGATGATCTTACTGAAATCGACATTTTCCAACCCATGCGCCACAATCACATGTTCGCCACATACATTGCGCAATTCAAATCCTTTTTTTATTCTCATAAGACACTGTATCTTGATTTATATAAACAAACGATAGATAAACAGCAGGTAACGACGTACCGGAAGCAGAAAGCGCCAGATCTTGATCCCCATCCGCAGTTTGCCGCTCGATGCCGCCACGGCACGACCGTTTCGCACATAAGTCACGACGATACCGACCACATCCCGATGCCGGCAATGCTCCGTTCCCCGCACATTCCCGTCCCCCATCAGTGTGATGCGGTCGCCCTGCATACGCAGGATACGATGCAACACAAACCGACCGGGAGCGATTTCGGCCAGGATGGCATCCCCCACCCGAAGAGACGTAAAAGGAGCCAGCGTCACCTTATCGCGGCAATGTTCCAAGAAAGGCCGCATGCTATAGCCTTTCACGCTTATCGTCACCGTACGCCCTTCCTGAATCAGCTGACGGACCTGCGGAAGCAGCAGATCATTGGGAAGCTCCCGATGTCTGACCGGAGGCTGAACTTGCAGGGCTTCGGCGGCCCGCCTCCGGCGGCGCTCACGTATCGGAGCCGTCAATTTTCGCAGGCCGGTTTTGATTCCCTGCTTTACTTTACATCCGCCCATGCCCCTAAAACGGTTTTACTGCACAGTTCCGCAGCCTCACGGTCGGGGCGGCATCCCAACATATAGACCGGTGTAACGGCCAGTATATGCGACAATGTGTTGCATATACCGTCACACACCCGCTTGTCCCATTTCATGTTCGAAGCCGACGGCCACAAGGAGGCAAAAGCCCTTGCCACGGGTTCGCGGCATATCGTATTCTCCGGTTTTTGCTCCAGGCGTATAAACCCGCCCACCGGAGCTTCCACATCGAGATAGCAGGGCGTCTTCCCGCTCCAGGGAGAACCGTAGACACGCGTTTCCCCATTTACATAACGAACCACCGGATTATCGTCGTTCATCAATTCCGACCCCGGAATATGCCGCAGCCACAGCTGCGTGTGCGTACTTTTTCCCGTACCGCTTTTTCCCAGGCATAAGAAGCCCCTGCCCGCGTTACGCACCACGGATGCATGCATAAGCAGCGTACCTTTTTCGACCGACGAAAAGGCATAAGCCAGCATCAAGGCGTTGTTCAGACCGTAGCCGCGACGCAAATCCGTACCGGGCATCAGTGCCACACGATTGTTTTCAAATCCGGCATCCGCCTCCAGACAGGCACAGATCGTTCCGTTCAAATCGCTGATTTCATACTGATAGCCTCCGTCCGGCAACCGATATACGCCAAAATTGGAACCTCCGCAGTCAAACTGTCCCACTTCCTCTCCTCGCACCTCAAAGCGAAAAGCATCATCCACAGTCATTTCGAAAAGCAATTCGCTGTCTCGTTCGGAAACGAAAGGGGCAAAAGAAGGCAACAGGCTTTCGTTGCTCCGATCGTCTGCAAACCGTATGCCGATGCAATGACCGGCTATTTTATAATAAACTTCTTTCATTCGTCAAACCCAAGTTTTCAAACGGCTATTCCTGATGTTCCTCCGCCTGGAAACGAAACGCATCTCCCCCTATGGGTTTAAGAATCATATTCCGTTCTTTGCCATAGCGTTTCTTCACGTCCAGAAAATCATTCTCCAGTTTCTTGCGCGAAGTATGATAAAACACCACACAAGTGGTGTTGGAAGTCTGATAGTTCTTTTCCACAAAATACTGAAGTTGCGCACTATACAGCGACCGTTCCTGAAGGAACCCGGTTTTCGCATCCAAATAAGCGGAATCAATGGGTTGTATATCGGTCATATACACCACGGAATCGGTAAAGGAGGCCGCGAAGCCAAACATATACACTCTGCTCAACTTTGATTTGGCGGACGCACTCAGCCCCGCACCGCATACG
>CAJUDC010000118.1 GCA_910584955.1 uncultured Paraprevotella sp.
TAAGCTTCTGGCGAAGTATCAGCTATACTGAAATTCCCTAGAAACTATGAAAAAATTAAATTAGTATTCATTTATAAATTATACAGTTATGACTAAGATATTAATTATTGCGTTGGCAGTAGCAGGTGTATTGGCAGTAGTAGCTTGCAAGTACAGACACGATTCATGCAAGAGAAATTGCACGTTTGAGAATATGGGACGTTCGGCCGACCGTGCGGTAGATACTGTGGCAGAGAAGACCAAGGACGGTGTGGACAAAGTGAAAGAAACTTGGAAAGACACCAAAGAGAATGTCAAGGAAGGTGCCGAAAAGGTAAAGGAAGAGACGAAAGAGGGCTATGAAAAAGCCAAAAGCGGCATCAAGGAAGGTGCTCAGAAAGTAAAAGAAGAGTTCAACGAAGCCAAAGAGAATATCAAAGATAAGCTCGATTGAGGCGAAAATATCTGAACCTATTAAAATTGAACGGTTATGATTGGATGGATTATTTGGCTGGTCGGTATGATACTTACCTTACAGGCCGTTTATGAGATTTGGCTGTTGGATGTATCCGTGGTCAAGAGAATTATAGCCATTATTCTTGTTTTTGTGACTAGCTGGGTGGGACTGTTGTTCTATTACCTGTTTGCTAGGAACCGAATGCAGTCTTGGCTGAGTTAAGAAGTGATTTCCTGATCATCAGGTGAAAAAGAGAGCGGCATACGAAAGGGCGCAAGCCCGTCGGATGCCGCTCTCAGTGTGTGTCCGCCTGTAGACGTGCGGAACCTGTCGTCCGAAAGCCTTCTTTACCTTGACTGCCGGGAGATGTCGGTCCGTACAAATGTCAGGCAAGCCCCTCCGCCGGGAGCCATCTTGATTTTTATTTTGTCCTTGGGAGTTACTGTTTGTCGGGATACTTTCAGTGTTTCCCGATGTGTCAGGTAATGCGCCTCTTCGCCGTCTTCCACGATTTGCGCTGTGTAGGTCCCTTCGTCCAGAAAGTCAAGCGGCAGTTCGATGGTGCGGCCTTTTTCGTTGGTGGCGGCTCCTACCAGCCAGGCGTCTTCGGTCTGGCGCATCATGACGATATATTCGCCGATTTCTCCTTGAAGGGTGCGGCTTTCTTTCCAGGGCATTTTCTGTGCGGAGAGGAAATCGAGCAGGGCCGGGTATTTCCGGTAAAATTCCGGTATGTCCGGCAGGATGGTCGCACCGGAGAAGACGATCAGCGTGCGTGCGGCTTCCGACACCAATGTCGAGGGTACGGGCTGATTTTCGTCCGTGCGGGTCGTGCGTCCTTGTCGCAGGTCGAACATGCCGTTGTTCATGTCGAGGGGACCCGCCACCATGTTGACAAATACGGACGTGCAAAAGGTGGTGGGAGTGAAGACGTGATGGCCGTCCAGCTGGGCATGACAGAACTCCCTTGTGACGGCATTGGGCCAGGTGCGCATTTGCCCGTAGGGGTGCACGGGTCCGTCATGGAAGTCAACAAGCAGATGATTCTCCGCGCAAAGGCGGGTTATCTTCCGTGTCCATATGTTTTTTTCTTCCGGGGTGCCGGACATGAATCCGTATTTTACGCCTGCCGCTCCCCAGTCGCCGTATTGTTTCAAGGTCTCTTCGATGGAATATTTCCGTCCGCCCACGTCGTTCAGGTAGAGCCAGATGCCCACTCCTTTCTGCTTCCCGTAGGCTATCAGCCTCTGCACGTCATGGGCTTTCTCGCCTTTTACCGGGTCGGAGTTCGACGCAAATTCGGGACCGTACCAGTTGGCATCCAGTACCAGGTACCGGAATCCTTGTTCGGCGGCGAAGTCCACCATTCTCACCCACGACGGATAGCTCATCGTGTAGGTGAAGCCGTCCCATTGCGCTCCGTTGATGCGCCAGTCCCATACGGCTACACCGGGTTTTACCCATGAGAAGTCCGTCTCCGGTTCGGGATTCAGGAGTTCCAGCAGATGGCTGTCTACCAGCTGGCCCGGTGTCTGCCCGGCCATCACCACTCGCCAGGCGGATTCGTATCCGCCTCTCAGCACTCCGTTTTCTCCGGGCAGGGAAGCTACGGTCATCATGCTTTCTCCTTTACGGGAGGAAAACCGTAGCGGATCGCCGGTTTGCAGAAAAGCTTCGTGCATGTTCAGGAACAGACGGTCGGACATTTGCAGCGTGACGTTTGAGGGGCGTACGCTGTTGACTTCGCTAAGCTTCACCGGGCCGTAGTTGGCGTTCTCCCCGTTGTAGAACCATGCTGTCGGGTCGGTTGCATAGTTGAACTGGGTCAGTTCGCGTGCGGCGGTGTCTGTTCCGGTTTCTGCCGGAAGTCGGTAACGGAAAGCCAGTCCGTCATCGTAAAGGCGGAACTCCATGTTTACCTTTCGAATGGGAGAGGGGCTGTTTTTGTCCTCCAACAGCAAAGTCAGTTGGTTGTATCTGTCCGGCACGGTGGAGCGCTTGCCCCAGACGGGGTGCCATTCACCGTTGATGCGGGTCTGCTTCCGATGGGTGACCGTCCAGCTCTTGCCCGGCAAGTCTTGTCCGTTTGCTAGTAGATAGCCCAGGCGGGAGGTGTCGATGACGACTTCGTCGGCAGCCAGGAAACGGTAGGTCCAGTTGCCGTCTGCCCTTCGTCCTATTTTCACCGTCAGTTCGCCGTTGGGCGAGGTCAGCGTGTGGGTGTGCGTACGGCATGAGCATACGGTGAGTACGGTTATCAGGATGAATAAAATCGGATGGATGTGTTTCATGTTGTTTTCTTTATGTATAGACAGGTTACGGTCGGCCTTGCGGAGCACCGGCGTTTCGAAGACTCTCGGAAAAGGCGTGGGGAACGGTGTAACGCAGAAGCCGTACGGATTCATTTGGTTTGCGAATAACCGGCCTTGATCAGCAGTTCCGTGACGCGGGTTTTGAAGTCGCCCTGTATCAGTATTTCTCCGTCCTTGGCGGAGCCGCCTACGCCGCATTGGGCTTTCAACTGCTTGCCCAGTTCTTTCAGATCGGCTTCGCTGCCCTGAAAGCCCGTTACCAGCGTGACTGTTTTTCCGCCCCGGTTGCGGCGGTCGATGCGGACCCGCAACTTTTGTCGATGCGGAGGAAGGGTTTCTGCCTCCGGTTCTTCGTTCGTTTCGTATACGACGTCGGGATTGGTGGAGTACACCAATCCCAGACGTTGTTTCCAGTCGTTATCTTTGGGTTTCATATCACAATAGATTCTCTGCGGCTGTATGTTAGTCTTCCATCAGCTTCCGGTAACGGATGCGTTTCGGCTCTTCCAGTCCGAGACGCTTCATCTTGTTGCTTTCGTATTCCGAATAGCTTCCTTCGAAATAGAATACATTCCCTTCTCCTTCGAAGGCCAGGATGTGTGTGCAGATACGGTCCAGAAACCAGCGGTCGTGACTGATGACTACGGCGCAGCCGGCAAAGGCTTCCAGACCTTCTTCCAACGCCCGCAACGTGTTCACGTCGATGTCGTTGGTGGGCTCGTCCAACAGCAGCACGTTGCCTTCTTCTTTCAGGGCCATGGCCAGGTGCAGACGGTTGCGTTCACCGCCCGACAGCACACCGCATTTCTTTTCCTGATCTCCGCCCGAGAAGTTGAAACGGCTCAGGTAAGCCCGTGCGTTGATGTCGCGGTTGCCCATGCGGATAAGTTCGTTTCCCTGGCTGATGACTTCGTATACGGTCTTATCGGGCTGTATGTCCTTGTGGCTTTGGTCTACATAGGCCAGTTTCACGGTTTCGCCTACATCGAATGTGCCAGCGTCGGGGGTGTCCAATCCCATGATCAGGCGGAACAAGGTGGTTTTGCCGGCACCGTTGGGACCGATCACGCCCACGATGCCGTTCGGAGGTAGCATGAAATCTAGATGGTTGAAAAGCACTTTGTCACCGAACGCCTTGCTCACACCGTTTGCTTCGATTACCTTATTACCCAACCGGGGGCCGTTGGGAATATAAATTTCCAGCTTCTCCTCTTTTTCTTTCTGGTCTTCGTTAAGCAGTTTGTCGTAGGAGTTCAGACGGGCCTTTCCCTTGGCCTGGCGGGCTTTGGGTGCCATACGGACCCATTCCAGTTCGCGTTCCAATGTCTTGCGTCGTTTGCTGGCCGTTTTTTCTTCCTGCTCCATGCGTTTGGTTTTTTGTTCCAGCCAGGAAGAGTAGTTGCCTTTCCAGGGTATGCCTTCGCCACGGTCCAGTTCCAGAATCCAGCCCGCCACGTCGTCCAGGAAATAGCGGTCGTGCGTCACGGCGATCACCGTGCCTTCGTATTGGTTCAGGTGTTGTTCCAGCCAGTCGATGCTCTCGGCGTCCAGGTGGTTCGTAGGTTCGTCGAGCAACAGCACGTCGGGCTTTTGCAGCAACAGACGGCACAGGGCTACGCGGCGGCGCTCACCTCCCGACAGATGGGCCACCGACTGGTCGGGAGCCGGACACCGCAAGGCGGCCATGGCACGTTCCAGCTTGCTGTCCAGGTTCCAGGCGTCGGAAGCGTCCAGCACGTCCTGCAATTCTCCCTGGCGGGCAAAGAGGGCATTCATCTTGTCCTCGTTCTCGTAATATTCCGGTAATCCGAATTTCTGGTTGATTTCTTCGTATTCGGCCAAGGCGTCCACGATGGGCTGCACGCCCTCCATCACCACTTCCTTTACCGTCTTTGCGTCGTCCAGCTGAGGCTCCTGCGGCAGATACCCTACGGTGTAGCCCGGTGAGAATACTACTTCCCCCATGTAGTTTTTGTCCAGCCCGGCGATGATTTTCATCAAGGTGGATTTACCGGATCCGTTCAAGCCGATGATACCGATTTTAGCTCCGTAGAAAAAGCTGAGGTAGATGTTCTTTAAAACTTGTTTGTTGGTTTGTTGAATGGTCTTGCTGACGCCGACCATTGAAAAGATAATCTTTTTGTCGTCTACTGTAGCCATAGATGATAAGTTGATTGTAATATAATTTATAGAATTAAACCAAGGGAAAGCAACAGGGCGAAAAGCAGGATGTTGCGCGATGATTCGCCTAGAAGACCGTTTAGCTCACGTCCGTGTCCGATGGCTTTCATTTTGCGCCAGGCAGCCAGGTGCGGTATCAGATACAGAGCCGGAAGAAGGGCGGCGGCGGTTCGTCCGGCGACGAGCTGGGACAGGCATAGCAAGACGCCTGCCAGGCCCAGAGACAGGTAGAGACGCTCGGTCCATGAAGCGCCGATGCGCACCACCAGTGTGTTTTTTCCGGCATCGCGGTCGGTGTATCGGTCGCGGTAATTGTTGACAACCAGCAGTGTATCGACAACCAGCCCGCATGCCACCGACAGTAGCAGCACACCCGGAGTGAAATGATGCGTCAGGATATAGTACGTGACGGAAACCGGCACCACGCCGAAGAACGCGACAACGAGCAGATCGCCCATCCCTCTTCGGGCCAGTGTCGTGGTATACAGAAAGCAGAAGACGACACAGGCCATACCGACGATGAGCAGTTCAAGTCCTCCGTACAGGATCAGCGGAAGGCCGGTCATACAAGCTGCCAGAGTGGTGAAACCGATGGCACGTCGCATGGATACCGGTGTGATCCATCCCCGGGCGCAGGCCCTTTCGGGACCCAGGCGCGTCTCGTTGTCTATGCCGTGCATGAAATCGTAATAATCGTTGATGAAATTGGCGTCGATTTGCATGATCAGGGCAAACAGCAGGCACAGCAGTGCCGGCAGTCCTTGCAGGCGAGGAGCGGTGTCGCCGGATAACAGGGCGGCATCAGCCCAGGCCGAAGCCGTACCCACCAGTACGGGAGCGGCACTCACGGCCAGGGTCTTAGGACGTGATGCCAGTATCCAGGCTCGCAGCGATCCGGTTTTGACGTAAGGTGTCGTGTGGTTCATGGTTTGTCGTATTTATCGTGCAGATACTGTCCTTTTCCCCGTGTCCGGTTGCCCAGTTGAAGGGCTTGTACGGGGCAGTGGTGATAGCAGGAGAGACAACCTGTGCAGTGTCCCTTCCAATGAGGCTTTCCGTCCGTCATCGTGATATTCTTCACGGGGCAGGTCCGTGCGCACAGACCGCAGGACGTGCACCGCTCGTCGGCCCGAAACGGTCGGTCGGTGATGAGAAAGCGGTTGAATAACGGGCGTATCACATAGCTTTTCATCCAGGGAAATCCGCCGGGTTTTTCTTCGAAATACTGTCGGGGACGCTTCTGTACGGTTTGCAGGATATGTTTCAGTGTTCCGGGTGCTTTTTCCAGTTTCTCCGTCCGTTCCGCATCGGAATCCACATCAAATCCCGGCAGGGCCACGTAGCTGTCGGGCATGTTCAGGAAGAAACCGGCGTCGAGCCGGATACCACGACGGAGCAGGGCACGGGAAAGGATATTCCGCGTGCGTCCCATATCGTCGCCGCATGTACACACAAAGAATACGTACGTTCCATTCTCGGATATGATTTTCAGCCTTTCGATAAAAGCTAGCACCAAAGGCGGCGGTCCCCAGGCATATACCGGAAAGGCGAATCCTACCGTCTCGCCTCGGGCGGGAGTATAGGCAAATGCCGCTGCCGGTCCTTCTGTGGCGTGTGCTTCCCATTCGACCGGTATGGAAATCAGCGGTTCATGCAATCCTCGGGCCAGTTCGCGGGCGGTCCATTGCGTGTTTCCCGTGCCGGAAAAATAGAATATCATGGTATGTTACGGTCTTGTATCCGTTGGCCGGCTTATTTTTTTGTTTTGGAAGACGTGCTTTGCACTTTGCTTTTCTTATCGTTGGCCAAGTCGAAAGCGTAATAGATTTTTTTCAGTGGCAACACGGCTTTGAATTCCGTATAGAATTTCTTTTTCACCATCAGCTCCTTGGCTTCCGCGTCGAATTTGGCATTCAGCAGTTGTTCCGCCTGCCCGTTGGTAAGGGTACCGGCTTTCTCCATGTCCTTGTATTTGTCTTTGAGTTTGGAGTATGCGGCTTTGGCCTGCTTCAGTTCTTCCAGATAATTTTTGAGCAGAGGACCGAATTGTGCGGCGGCCTGCTTGTCCAACTTAAGGTTCTTCATTACGTATTCATAACGGAGCTCGCGGTTGGTTTGCCCCATTGCGGTTGGGCCGGTCATACATGCGAGACAAAGCATGCAGCCTATCAGCATCGTTTTATTCATAATTCGTGTATTTGGGTAATAGATGTAGCAAAAATACATTTTTTATTTGGCACGACCAACGAAAACAGGGAAAACATTGCAGTGCGACCGTGAGGCCAAAGGAGGCAAGGAGAGAGAAGCGAAACATCTTCGGTGGTTCGGAGCCTGGATCCGGTGGCTGTTCTTTCGTCAAACAAAAGTCCATCACTAAAAGACACTGCTTGTACCAATAATTTTGATTTTGAAAAAGGATTACAAATTAATGATTTTATTGTGACAAAAAAAGTTCTTCATAACCATCCCTACGTGTTCTCTAGATTACGAATGAATACGGCGAGCACCCCGTTTGACGGTGATGCTCGCCACTTTTTTGCGTGGTGCTCGCCCCGTTTAAGCGTTTATTCGAACGGTAATTAAAATAGCCGCACTCCAAAAGGAATACGGCTATAAAATTTTCTATATTTTTCTGCCTGTTGCAGTCGTTCGGATTTCAGCAGCATGAGATCGGATCTGCTTCATCTAAACATTTGAGAATGAATATTGCCAACAGTTGATATTACCATATAGAAAATTTTTTGTTCACTATTCTGAATGCAAAGATAAGGAAAAATATGTTTTCTGTCAAATCCAACCTTTCACATTTTGTACAAAAAATTGATACTTGGCGTAAAAATTTTTGGCAAATTTGCTTTTTCAGGAGTTTTTATATACCGGAATCGGAAAATAAAGCTCGGACGGAAGCCGGCAATCTCCCCGTCAGTCGTTACGAAAGGGATTGAGAGCCGAT
>CAJUDC010000119.1 GCA_910584955.1 uncultured Paraprevotella sp.
TATCTCCCCCGGCGGGATTACCGGACATCGTGGAAAAATTCACACCTACTTTCGGCCCGATTGAAATCCGATAAGCACGATCGCTTAAGCCATCACCCAAGCCTATCCCCTCAACCATAACAGATTCTTGGGCCAACAAACCCGTCGCACACATCAACGAGGCAATTAACATTGATAATTTTTTCATAAGATCACTTTATTTAATTATGTATAAGACTATCTTGAATAAAAAGGATTGAACGTTACTTTTTTTGTCTGGCTAAAAGCCTCACCTACTTTTATCGTCACCGTGGCAGTCATGGTTTTTACTACCCCCGATGCAATACTGCCCACCGTCTCAGAACTGTTTCCCGGCACCGTCACCGTCCTGCTCACCGTCCGTAGCGGACCTCCGGCTATATACACATGAACCGCTTGGTCGGTAGCCGTATTATTCTTTATCGTAACAAAAGGACCGGCACATTCGTCAAGTTCATTAGCCTTGTAGCTCTCATGGACTGTAGCTCCTATAGTAAGTGTAGGACCATAATCGAAAAACAGCTCTTGCATTCCAGTCCAAACCTTCAAGTCATCGGCATATAAGGCCAGTTTGTAAGATGCCTGCTTTTGTTGCATTTCTACATTGGGAACCAGTCGGAACGTTCCGTCGGCCTCATAAGTCCCTTTCTCCTTTATACCGGTTTCGGCATTTTCAAAAGTCAGCACGTATGGGCCGTCCGCCCAGTTCGCAGGTCCCTGCATCACATAAGCGAAAGAAGAAGACGTATTATTCGCAACTCTCAATCGCGTTTCGCTCTGAGCGTGACCGGTAAACATACCGTCTATCAGACGCAATATCCCGTATTTACCTTTCCAACGGACCCGGGCATACCCCTGTATAAACGGAGTTGCTTCCTGAAACTGCGGCGGAAGGATCGTCTTTCCATCTTGCTCATACCCCCACAAGCCATTCTCAAGAAAAGGTTTCGGACCTGCGTTAACCGCCTCCAAGGGTGCCTCAGCTTCCCGCTTTCCTGCCTGAAACAGAGTATAGTCGTCCGGATCCACCTGAACCTCCTTTAACGCAGCATGGTAAGCACTTGTTATCTTGCCCGCCCGATTGATCATATATCCCTTGAATCCGGTGGCGGAACGGGCATAGACCAATGCCAGACCTTCTTTAAAGGAAGAACCGAAATATATCACTCCGTTGCCCGGTTCCATTCCCCGTAACGCCTGCCCTTGACGGTTGATATACAACACCGTTTTATCTTTCATGAGCACCGATGCCCATCCTTCGCAGAACGGATGTGTAGCCAGGTATTTACAATCAACAGCCAGTTTGCCGTCAACACCCAGAAATCCCCAAAGCCCCTGTGCATCGCTTATGCAGAGCATTCCTTCACGGAACCGGGAATATTTGGTAAGAAAACAGGTTTCCGTCACTTCCGTCCGGGCATAAGAATCCGTTTGGATAACGCTCTGGATTTGATATTTTCCCGATACATGTTTCAAAGCAAGGGCATACCCTTCGAATGGATTCGTAATCGAATCAAAAGCCGCAGGAAGGACTTCCTTTCCCTCCATATCGATCAAACCTACCTTGTTAGCGGAACGCACTTTCAACGTACGTTCGTCAAAAGGGACCAAGGAACTATATACCGGTTTGATTGCCCATCGAGCCGTCTGAGCAACAGAACGGCCCGATAGTACAAAGACACAGGCAAAAATCGCTATATGCCACTTATCAGTTATCATTTAACCACAGTTTGATCGTATAATTCTTTCAAATATTTGGCATGGCAACCCCGACCGTATGTTGCCCCAACAAGCCACATACCGTAAAGCACTCCCACCAAACGCCCTTTCTTGTCGACAATAGGCGATCCGCTGGCACCGCCCAACGTTTCTCCCTGGAACTCAAATGTATTTACATTCGGCTGCTTACTTACACTTATTTTGCTGATGAACGGTTTCAACCCGCCGTCTTTATTGTCCGACAAGTTGAAGAATAATAATCCGGCCGGATACCCCAATGCATAAAGTTCTTCTTCCTGCGGTTTCAAATCGGCAACATCCGTACGTACGTTTTCCATATCATATATATAAGGTATATCTTCCGGGGTCTTGTGCTCGTTCAGCTGTAGCAGAGCTACATCTTTTTCCCGATCGCCCGACTCTTTCAATACCGTACAACGGGCAAATTCCGTCACCGAATTATAATTCCGGTTAGGATACCCTACACCCATATATGCCGTATTACCGGATAGCTTGATTTTGGAAATCTTGAAAGCGTTTATATAACCGTTCAATTCTGCCAGCGAAACACCTCCTTTTTGCCACAGTAATAACAAACATTGGGCTACCACGTTTTTCTTAGAAGCCAAAGTATTAAGTTCCGTAAGGTTCACCAGTTGGGCCACCGGTATAAGTTCTTGGCGAACATTTTCTACGGCTTTCCTAATGTCGGCCTCATCCTTCTTGTCCAGATATTCCCAAGGCACAGCAACATGACGATTAGTCCCCATCTTGCCATCCCTTGACACGAAAAACGCCGTACCGGAATAACTCACCGGCTGTACCACATCCTTATTATTCTCTGTCAGCACCTCCCATTGGTTGGTTTTCTGCTTCTTCCCCATGACATATTCATTAGACCAAGACACTCCCAAGGTATTAAATATCTGGGAAAAACGTGAATCCTGAAAAGGATCATCTTCAATCGTTGCCTTCACGTAATAAGCACCATGCACATACAAAGTGGCCGGCACCAAATCTTTTGGTCGTATACCTCCAATATGGGGAGCAAGAATCAGAATTAAAGCCACTACTGCCGCTGCCACTCCCGATGAAGCAAACACTTTCGGCCAGATAGAAGCGGGAATGAACCGCTTCACATCTACCGGCACTCCGCCACATACTACAGCATCGGTTCGTTTTATCCGTACATTCTCGCCCGTACGAATTTTCATTCCATTCACAGTTGTTCCATTCTTACTGTGATCCTGAATATAGAATTTGCCATCCTTCCCTTTTTTAAGAGTTGCATGAAAGCGGCTCACGGTATTACCGTCAATTTGAATTTCATTTCGGAAATTCTTGCCAATACCGTAAAGAGCGGAATACTGACTGTTGTCTTCCGGCATCGGTACCTGACTCCATTGCAATTCAACATCACCAAAACGAACGGCATCTCCTCTGCGGATAGGTACGGAAGTTCCCGCTTTAACCGGTTGATTCATCAAGAACGTTCCGTTACGACTATTCTTGTCCTCCAATAAAATATCACCGTTATCAAGCAAAATAAGTTCGGCATGCAAAGAACTTACATACGGACTTCGAAGCACGATATTATTCGACGGCGCGCTACCTATTTTCAATAGTTTCATAGTAATATGATTTTAATTATTTATAGTAAAGGGGTGGCCGGTTTATCCGGTTCTTGCTCAACCGAATTGTTCTTCGGGGCTTTATCTCCTTTTTCATTATCTTTCTTCGGTAATTTCTTTATCACCTTAGGAGATACAGACTTGTCCCGACTCTTGTCTGTTTTCTGCTTCTGAGTTGAATCCGGCGATTGAACTTTTATAGAATCCGGTCGCTGTATTTGTACGGAATCTACCACCATCGTATCTCCTCTATCGCTACCCGAACCATCACCGCCACGTAGTATAAAGAAAGCCACTGCACCGCCTATTAACAAGAGTACCGCAAAGGCAGCTCCAATAATACCATAAAAACGAGCAGCATAATTAGGTATCAATGTCCAGTCCAACTGCATAACATGAGCAAACGAAACCACATCATTCCGCTTAACGGGGAAAGGAATATTAGGCGTTATCTTTATTCCGTTCACATACGTACCGTTACGACCTTGATCAATGAGGGTCATTTTGCCCGTACTAGTGATATTCAATACAGCATGTCGTCTGCTAATCACATCCGAATGATCGTGCAGAACAATATCGCATCCGCTATCGCGTCCGATTGATAGTATCTTCATAATTTTATTATTTATTACTAAGTACCTCTTCTGTTCGTTTATTTATAGTGTCCAACCTCTCTTTAAAATTATCAGATCCCGAAGAAGTCAATTTTATTGCTTCCAGAGCACATTCAAAAGCCTTTAGTTCTTTATCCCATGTCGTCGAATCGGCTTTGTATTTTGTTATTTGATCATTAAAGACTTGACGAGGAACGGAATCACTCTCAAGCCATGCTGATTTTGTAACATCTTTTGCATCCCCTAGTTTCTGATAGACAAAGATTCCGTTGCCCAACAAGCTTATCACGAGAACAGCCAACAGGCATAACAATAGATTTTTTATTCGTTTGCTCATTTTTTCTTTTAGTATTGAATTTGATTTTGTTTCTATAAGAGCGGCTGTCAGGTTATCATGACCGCCTCCTTTCTGCAATCCATAGGTATCTACTTTCGTAACCAGATTTTCCATCACACCGGACAACGGTTTCTTTATGTCGGTCACAATAGAAATAAGTTCTTTCTCCGGCATCGTTCCGTGCACACCGTCAGTGCACAACAGAAAGCGGTCGCCTTTCTCATAAGCCAGTTCACACACATCTACTTCTACATCCGCCTTTATACCCAAAGCGCGCGTAATTACGTTCGATTGTTCCGACAAACGAGCTTGCTCTTCGGTAATCACTTTCTGTTTGACCAGTTCAAATACCATCGAATGGTCGAAAGTACGGAATATTTTGGCGTGATTGCGCAACTGATATACTCGGCTGTCTCCTACATGGGCAACCAATGCGGAATTGGAATTAATGAGCAACACTGTAGCCGTCGAACCCATTCCCTTCAATTCCGGTTCCTCGTCGCCACGAGCAATAATAGCCATATTGGCACGTCTAATGGCCTTAATCAGCACATTGCCGCTATCCTCCGTTCCATCGGCTTCGGCCACACTCGTTATAATTTCCTGCACGGCGATATTTGAAGCCGTTTTTCCCCCCGGACCACCGCCCATGCCATCGCATACCGTGACAAGCAATCCAAGTTTGGTATCGGCATACCCGCAAGAGTCCTGATTCTCGGATCGCCCTCCTATGCGCGAATCCGCAACGCCGACAAATGGTTTTGATGTTTTTATCAGTCCCATATCAATCAAATAAATAACATTAATAGAAGAGCCACAATCACTCCGACTACGCAACCCACCAACACGATATTCTTCCCCAGCCAATCCGAAAACTGTGTCATAGAACTCGGTTCAGGCTGTAAAGCGGTTTCCAATGCCGTTTTAAACTGTCGGGCCGTCTGATAACGCCGACTTTGTTCTTTTTCCGTAGCTTTCCAAATGACTTGCATCACCCGATGCGGAATCTTGGAGTCAGCCGGTAACTTTTCCGTCATCTGCTTCTTCAGTGTATCAGCCTCAGTCTCGCAATCAAAAGGATTGTGCCCGGTAAGAAGTTCATAGAAAGTTATTCCCAATTCATAAACATCTGTAGAAGCATTTATCTGTCCACCCTTTTCCGTACCGCGTAAAATCTGCTCCGGTGCGGCGTATTGCGGCGTACCGATAAAACCGAAAGCCGAGAATTTATTTCCCTCGTTCATACGGGCAATACCCAAATCCATCAACCGTACATTAGCTCCCTGCTCCACCATAATGTTCGAAGGCTTGAGATCGCGATGAATCACCCCCCGCGAATGTACATAATCCAGCGCATCGAGTACAGGAAATATGGTATGACAGATTTTCTCCACACGATCGGGACGCCCTTCCAAATTACGCTTCACATGTTCGTCAAGTGTGATGCCCGATACAAACTTACTTAGAATAAAGATAGGCCCTGTGGTGGGCGCGCATTCGCAATAACCAATCATCTCCACCAGATTCTGGTGACGGAAAGCCAACGAAGCCTCTTGTTTAGCACGTTCACGAATAGCGTAGTTATTGGCATACACGTCTTTAACACGCTTTACTGCGATTCGTTCTCCCGTAGAACAGCGAAAGCCGATGTATACCGTTCCCATCGCCCCGCTACCCAACGGTTGCAGGTTAGGATTGTATCCATACCATTCCCCCATCGTAAACAAATAGATATTGGGGTCATTGGGCCGCTGCATGACTGTCGGTCTATTCATACCGTAATATTTTATTTCTTATATTTCGCCGGTATTTTCCGTATCTCTTTCTCGATCAGTCCGGCATAGAATTTATCATTATGGTCACGAGCCAAGTTCCAAGCTTTCTTCAGATAAGTATACGAAAGACTTAAGTTACGGCTTTGCTTATTAGGCATACCTGTACGTACGCTACCGGCCAGGAAATCGGTTCCTAGTTCATAAAGAGCCTTATAACTCTCGCCATTCTGTTCCACCGAGAGCTGGTTCAGTTCGTGGGCTCTCAACAAATCTGTCCGTATACTGCCATTGTGTTTCATCTTCCGTATCTCATCCGATACAGAAGGATCGCTGTCATCGGCATACAAGCGGCTCAATAAATATGTAGCATCAAATTCATTATTGGCCGACAATACTTCCAATCGTTTCAATCCTTCCGGTGCAGTAGAAGCACTACAAAGCATCTGACGGGCTTTCTCAAAGTCGGACATTCTCGGTTCTTTATTTATCGTTTCTTTTTCAAGACGAGACTTTACTTTCTCTATAACAACGGCTTCTTTTCTTCCTTTGTCAGACTGCAATTTCTCATAAGCCCAGAAACCGCCTGCCCCCACGGCACAGACACCAGCCACGATAGCTGCTCCGCGAAGCAAAATATTCCAATCAATCCCGGTTCCATTACCAGTCACAGCCAATTGGTCCACAGCAACCCGAAATTCTGCTGCCGACTGAAAACGGCGTTCCTGTTTCTTATGCGTAGCACGAGCTATCACCTCACGTAACCGACGGTCGCGCACCTGTTGTAACGGTATCTTTCGATGCAACTGCATATCGAGCACCTCATGTGTAGCCCCTTCGAAGGGAAGATGCCCCACCACCAACCGGAACAAAATAATGCCTACAGCATAAATATCCGTTGTACAATTCTGATGCCTTACATCACCCAGAACCAACTCTGGCGCCGCATACTGAGCTTTCCCCATGAACTGTCCGGCAGAAGTGAGCGCTTTGTCATGTGTAGTAAGCGTGCTCAACTGCTTGGCAATACCAAAATCAATAAGTTTAACATGTCCCTGCGCCGTCACCATTATGTTAGTCGGATCAATATCACGATGGATATAACCTATATCATGCAACGACATGATGCCCGTTAGAATACTTTTGATAATATACAAGGCGAAACGCACTGGGGCATTGTTATAGTCCCGATACAACTGCTCGGCAAAAGGGACTGTGGTTCCCCACTGATCTGTCACTTTACCTTTGAGTAAATCATCCAGCATCACTCCTTCCAACAATTCGCTGACCACATGATAATGTCGCTGGGATTCTCCCAACATGTTCCGGGTCTCAGTCTCCACAAAACCTAACATTTCCACAAGGTTGTCGTTGTGTATCTGGATCGAAGCCTCACGCCGGGCGCGTTCGATCACATGCTCAGGCAAATCGTCATACATGAATTTAATGGCTACATCACGCGAATAGCCGTTGCGTTCATCTACACAACGTCCTTTGTACACCTTGCCCATACCACCGACACCTAGCGGAGTGTCGGTAGATTCAAATTCATAATAAATCCGTTTGCGGATTTCTTCTTTACCTTGTAATCTTATAACCGCCATAGTTTCGCCTTATTTTTTATTATCGCTACAAGTCGAATCCAACTATATCGCCACTTATAGGAGCATTTGTGCCACCCCATTCCACTATAACATCCGTCGAAATCCGATTCGTCGTTCGACACGGAGAACTGAAAATTTTCAACGGCTTTCAATCCCAACGTAACGGTATCAATCAGAA
>CAJUDC010000120.1 GCA_910584955.1 uncultured Paraprevotella sp.
TTATCACAAGGTGTAAAGTCGGGATTTATACGTTTCAGTAGTTCGATGGCTGGCTCGTCATTCGGGTCTTGCGGTATGAGTTTTCCGTGAATGGCAAGGTCGAGGATTTTGCTCTTAATTTGTTTGATGATAGTTTGTAGATCTGCTTTTCCTTGTTCGATTTGGTCAATTAAAGCCAACCAACGTTCTGTCTCTTCTATGATATATTTCTGCTCCTCTAACGGGGGCAATGGAAGCATCATTTTTTCTAAATTATATTTAGGTAAGCCTTCTCTTCCACTTCCCGTAATCTTCATCGTCTTCGCAAAGAACGAAGATAAAATAAATGTATGTAAGTATTCTGCCTTAATTAATATAGGACGTAAAATACAAACGTGCTGGCTAACATTTCCTTTATCAATCATTTCAGGAACAATTGCACAACGTCCTAACGAACCACCAGTTATATTCAATAGCAGGTCATTGGGCCGGACTTCGGTGCCAATCATTGATTTGTGTACCTCTTCTGAAATGTACTTTATATCATCAAGTACAATACCGGAATCATGTACATTTTGAGAACGGAAGAAGAGAATGCCATCCGGTGTGTAGTTACTTCCTTTAGGAGTACTGCCTGAGCCAATCTTTGAACAAATATTTTCAACGGTTGTCCACACCCAATTGTCAGGAATCTCGAACGGTACGTTCTCATAATGGGGCGTATGTATAGTAGACAAGGAAACAACACATCAAAGCGACTTTCTATAACCTTGCTTGTTTCCCATTGCCACCGTCATGGTTACATTCATACATTTGCGGTTATACGTCTCTTTCTTTTCGTTCGGTCTGTGGCCATCCCAAGGTGAATTGGGAGTAGGACCATTGCCACCGGAAGAAATGGGAAAGGGTAGACCTCCGATGAGTGCGTCAGCAAGGACAAGCAATGTATTCAGTTCGGATTCCAAATATTCCTTTGCGTCAGAAAGGAGGTTGTTCTCCCGTTTCAGTTGATAACGTTTTCCGTAACCCGCCGGAACATTTCGCTGGATAGCTTTAACTTGCCGCACAGCATCGTTGCAGTATAAGGATTCCGTTTATTCAAAAGTTACCCGATCGGGGTTATCGGGGTGCGCATCGCAGGATGACGGGGCCTAGGTCACGATGATACGTTCTGCCCGCCACATGCTGAAAGGGTGAGCATGCCAATATAAACGGTACGGCTTTTTTACGACAGACGGACGGATGTGTCCGAAAAGATGCGTTTCTAAAGGGGGATCCCCTCTCTCAGGAGTTTACGGAAAACTGCTTTCACTCTTTCACGGGGAATGCAACCGGTTGTGAATCATTGTCTTATTTGTGAAAGTAAAGGTTCTGTCCCCTTCACATCCCTTTCACCGCCTTTTCACAGAACGGGGGAGGGAATGGGCGGTGTCGGTTATGGGATTTTGCCCGAAAAATGTCGATATTCTTTGACGGGGCTGTAAAAAAAGAGGACCTCTCGGGAGGTCCTTTTTCTATTTAGTCGCGGTTGGCGCGTTTACGTTCCAAATGATCCAGAATGATTTTACGCATCCGCATGTTTTTGGGAGTTACCTCTACATATTCATCTTCTTTGATGTATTCCAGTGCTTCTTCAAGCGAAAAGACGGTGGCCGGCACGATACGCGCTTTCTCGTCCGAGCCGGAGGCGCGCATGTTGGTCAACTGTTTGCTCTTGGTCACGTTCACCACCAGGTCGTTGTCGTGCACATGCTCGCCCACTACCTGGCCGGCATATACCTGATCCTGCGGTTCGATAAAGAATTTACCGCGATCTTGCAGGTTGTTGATGGCATAGGCAAAAGCTGTTCCGCTCTCCAGCGAGATCATGGAACCGTTCGTACGCCGGGAGATTTCGCCCTTGAACGGCTGGTATTCCTTGAAGCGATGGGCCATGATGGCTTCGCCCTGGCTGGCTGTGAGCACGTTGGTGCGCAGACCTATGATGCCGCGCGAAGGGATGTTGAACTCGATGTTCACCCGTTCGCCCTGTGATTCCATGGAGGTCATTTCGCCCTTGCGGCGCGTCACCATGTCAATCATCTTGCTGGAGAATTCTTCGGGTACGTTGATGGTGAGTTCCTCGATCGGTTCGCATTTCTCGCCGTTGATCTCTTTGTAGATCACCTGTGGCTGCCCCACTTGCAGCTCGTATCCCTCGCGGCGCATGGTCTCAATGAGTACGGACAGGTGCAGAACCCCGCGCCCCGATACGACCCAGCGGTCGGTGTAGCCTTCCTGAAAAGCGACGCGCAGCGCCAGGTTTTTCTCCAGCTCCTTTTGCAGACGGTCGTTGATGTGGCGGCTCGTGCAGTATTTCCCCTCTTTACCGAAGAAAGGAGAATCGTTGATGGTGAAGAGCATGCTCATGGTAGGCTCGTCGATGGATATCGGCGGCAGGGCTTCCGGGTTCTCGAAATCGCAGATGGTATCGCCGATTTCAAAATGTTCCAGTCCGATAAGAGCGCAGATGTCGCCCGACGAAACTTCGGCGGCTTTTTGCCGGCCCATGCCCGTAAAGGTGTGCAGTTCCTTGATTTTTGTTTTCTCTTTGGAACCGTCGCGGTGACAGATGGTGATGTTCATCCCCTCTTTAAGGGTGCCTCTGTGTACGCGTCCCACAGCGATGCGGCCGGTGTAGTTCGAGTAGTCCAGCGAGGTGATGAGCATCTGCGGAGTGCCCTCCAGTTGTTCGGGGGCCGGAATATATTTCAGAATGGCGTCCAGCAGATAGAAAATATCCCCCGTAGGCTGGCTCCAGTCTGCGCCCATCCAGTTGTTTTTGGCCGAGCCGTAGATGACGGGAAAATCCAACTGCTCTTCTGTGGCGTCAAGGTCACACATCAGATCGAACACCATTTCGTAGACTTCTTCCGGGCGGCAGTTCGGTTTGTCAACCTTATTGATGACCACGACGGGTTTCAAGCCTATTTCCAATGCTTTCTGCAGCACGAAGCGGGTTTGCGGCATGGGACCTTCGAAGGCGTCTACCAGCAGCAGACAGCCGTCGGCCATGTTCAGTACGCGTTCTACCTCACCGCCGAAATCGGAGTGACCCGGCGTGTCGATGATATTGATTTTGGTGTCTTTATAGTTTATGGAAACGTTTTTGGAGAGGATGGTGATACCGCGTTCTCTTTCCAGTTCGTTGTTGTCCAGCATTAGTTCGCCGGTTTGCTGGTTCTCGCGGAACAGGTTTCCGGCCAGCAGCATTTTATCCACCAGTGTAGTCTTTCCGTGGTCTACGTGGGCGATAATTGCAATGTTTCTGATGTTTTGCATATTTTTACCTTAACAAATCGGGTGCAAAGTTATAACAAATAATTCAAACTAAGTTTACAAACTTATTAATAATGTGTGCGGGTGGCGCAGATTCGCATCCTGTCAGTTTTCGGGACCGGTCGGCGCAGGTGTTTCTTCCGGTTTGAGCATCCGATAGAGCACGGCCTGCATGAACAGTGTGATTACGATCGTGAAGTAGATGCCTACACAGCAGCACAGCAGTCCGAGTATGTTGAGGAAGACGCTCGCAATCCCTAGCCACAGCAGTTCGCCGAAGTGGCCTTCTGTCATGCGGTATGAGCGGGCGAAAGTCTCGCCGAGCGGAAGTTCCGGGTGTTCCATGGCGATGAATGGTACGAACAGCCAGCGCACGCTCATGAAAATGCCCGGGAGGATGCAGCATAGCGTGCCTAGTAAGATGCAGAGACTGTGTACGATATAGATGCCCAGGAAGTGCAGGAAATGGCGTAGCGCATGGCGCAGCGACTGTAGCAGGCCGGGAGTCTGTTCGTTTACGGTGGTGACCAGCACGTGGCAGAGCGCTCCCCGCAGGTAGGTTTCCACCAGGCCGATGAGGAGCAACGCGAGGACACCTCCGACTGTGAATTCCGCAAGTGCCATGGGACCGAGGTCGTCCAGTTCGGGTGTTTCTCCCGAGGCGGTCGCCTCGATGATTCGTTGATAGAGGTCGGAGCTGTTCACCCAGATATTTGACATCGAGGGTAAAAAGTTCATGACGACAACAAGAATAAGAACGGGTGGGAAGTACAGTTTGGTGAGTTCCCAAGCTTGCCCTAGCACATTGTTTACGGTGAGCGAGCGGTCGCAGGTAGAAGTTTCCATTTCGACAAGTAGTTTGTAGTAAAACATTGAGGCGGCAGGAATCTGTTCCTTCGCCGTGAAAATAATCGTTTTCCGAACAACAAAGATACGATTTTCGAAACAGACTGTCATTGTCAGGGCGGGAAAAAATGAATGGATACCGCGAAATTTCTCACGTCGAACCCGGGTGAGGCAATTTGTTGAGGCTCATGGGGCGAATGAATATTTCTGAAAAAAATTTCGTTATGGTGATTCGGCTTTTGTATGGTTTCGGATGGGGCCAGCCGTTGCCGGTCACCAATCGAATAAATTGCGCACAACACCCCATAACAGGGCCACCCCGCTCATCCATAGCAAGGCGCGGTGGGAATACAGTCGCCCGCCCGTCAGACGGGGATGCCGTTGGCAAAATTGCGGGAAGAGCGGTCGGAGAAAGCCCCATACGCCCCACGGCAGGATGGCGAGCAGGAAAGGATTCTGTGCGAGAGCCTCGGTCACTTGGCCTTGCAGCAGGCATACCGCCATTCGCTGACCGCCGCAAAACGGGCAACGCCAGCCGGTAAGCCGGTGCAGCGGACAGGGTAGCATCCAGTCGGTGGGTACCGAAGCCAGCATCCATATCCCTGCAATGCCCGCCAGCAGGAGCAACAGCAAACCGTATTCTTTTCTATATGACATAAATATCGGGCGGGCTGCTTGTCCCGCTCTTTCATGCGGTGAAGATACATCGTTTTTTCGGAATAGCGGCTGATTGTGTCCGTTTTTCTTTGGCAAAGACAGGATAACGGCTGAAAAGGGGGCTGTTCCGGCGGACAGTGGCGGATGCAGCGCGTTTGTCGGCTCGTTGGACGGATGCGGGGCGAGGCTGCCGGCTTTTTCCGTCGGTCGCGGGATCCGCTTCCGATGCTCCCGTTCTCGAAATGGATTTCGGGCGGATTGTTTCGTTCGCAGAATGGAAAAACATTATCTTTGCGCAAAGAAAAACACGCAAGACGTGTGCGGTATATACGTCCCATTGGCCACTGAAAGTGCATAATGTCCGGCGGCAT
This sequence comes from uncultured Paraprevotella sp., assembly GCA_910584955.1. Lineage (GTDB taxonomy): Bacteria > Bacteroidota > Bacteroidia > Bacteroidales > Bacteroidaceae > Paraprevotella. The sequence continues at coordinate 5,172 of CAJUDC010000120.1, forward strand.
CGGACGGATACCTGTAAGGTCATGCAAAGATTACGTTGCGTATGAAATCGTTATTCATTGGATTGTGGGCTGCATTAATGCCGATACTGGCGGTGGCCCAACCGGAAGATGCCGTTCGTCCGAACTGGCAAAGTGAGATACCTCTCGTGGTTTATCCCGACAAGGATATGGTGCAATTGTATGAGCGGACGTGGGCCATTGCGGCTGATCGTGTGCGCAAAGGTCCTGACGGATTGCCCGCCTCGCCCTATCTGGATGAGAATTGCTATGAGGATCAGATATGGATCTGGGATGCCTGCTTCATGGTAATGTTTTCCAAGTATGCGCCCGCCGCCTATCCCGGCAAGCAGACCTTGGATAATCTTTATCTGCCTATCCACGAGCAGGTGGTGAGTCCGCTCCGCATCCATTTCCGCGACAACCCGCCGTTGTTTGCATGGATCGAATACAACAACTACGTGTTCACGGGCGACCATGACCACGCAAAGTATGTGTTGGAGGATAAGCGATTCTTGCAGCGCCATTTCGACTATTTCAATGAGGTCCCGCATGGCCATAAAAATAATGCTGTCAGCCCGAATCCGATAGCTAAGGAGACGGTGAAAGACGGCGAGAGAAACATAGTCGGATATACGTGGACAGGCCGTGCGAGCGGTATGGACAATACCGTGCGGGGCCGCGATGCGGGAGGCGACGGAAGTATATTGTGGATCGATGCCATCAGCCAGCAGGCGCTTTCGGCCCTCTATATCAGCAGACTGAGCGAACGGCGCGGACTCAAAGCCGAGCAGAAGCACTGGCAGAAGGAATACGAAAAGTTGAAACGCTTGATTAACGAAAAGTATTGGGATGAGCGGGACGGCTTCTATTACGACATAGACAAGGAAACGGGGGCGCCCTGTCGTATCAAGACGCCGGCCTCGTTTTGGGCGATGCTGGCCGAGGTGCCCGACCGGAAACAGGCGGCTCGCATGGTGAAGTATCTCCGGCAGGCGGAATTCATGGGCGGCGAATACCCGTGGCCCACTTTGGCGAGAGACGATAAAGATTACAATGGCGAGACGGGCGATTATTGGCGGGGAGGCATCTGGTTGCCGATGGTGTATATGGGCACCAAGGCACTGGAGAAATACGGCTACTACGAACTGGCCGACGAATTGGCGGAGAAGGTGGTACGCCAGCAACTGCGTACGTATCACAACGTCACGCCGCACACGATATGGGAGTGTTATAGTCCTTCGGCCGACAGACCCTCCACCGAGCACGGTCGGCAGGCTCGCCCGGATTTCTGCGGGTGGTCGGCCCTGGGCCCCCTCTCGCTCTTCATAGAAAATATACTGGGCTTCAGAGAAGTGGATGCCTTGCAGCGGAAAGTCGTGTGGAGCTTGAAAAAGAAGAACGGCACGCACGGTCTGCGACGCCTGCGTTTCGGGAACGTGACGACGGATATACTATACCGCGACACGGACAAACGGATCGAAGTGGAGAGCAACGAGCCGTACACGTTGGTGGTGAACGGGAAAAAGCACAAAGTGAAGAGCGGTAAGTCTTTCATTAAGGTCGAACTGTAATCGGAGATCCGTGGACATCGTATGGTGTGTGGGCGGGCGGATGTGGCCGTGCCGGTGGATGCGGTGCCGGCACGATTGGCACTGCACTGCCGAACAGAAACGGCAAAACGGTCCGATACCAGTCGTATCGCATGCTTTTTCTCTTCAAAATCAAATAAAAAGTGCCCGAACAGTTGTTCGGTTTCGAAATAAAGTATACCTTTGCACCCGCTAAGCAAAAGATTAATATCAAAATTACAAAACATTATGTACTTAGACTCAGCAAAAAAAGAAGAGATCTTTGGTAAGTACGGAAAGTCTAACACTGATACCGGTTCCGCAGAGAGCCAGATAGCATTGTTTTCATACCGTATTGCCCATTTGACGGAGCACATGAAGGCAAACCGTAAAGATCATAGTACAGAGAGATCGTTAACAGGATTGGTTGGTAAGCGTCGCGCGTTGTTGAACTACTTGAAAGCCCGCGACATCGAGCGCTACCGTGCCATCGTTAAGGCTCTTGGTCTGCGTAAGTAATCGCAGGTCCTTGCTAAAAAATTGAACTGCACCCCGTTTATCGGGGTGCAGTTTTTTTGTGGCTTCTCTAAAATCGTTACCTTTGCATCCGTAAATGCGTATTACTTTATTATAAATCATATCATGAACAGACTGAAAGGCATTTGGCCGGATGTGGCGGCCATCGTTTTTTTTGTGCTCGTTGCGTTTGCCTATTTTTTCACCCCGGTGACGGAAGGGCTTGTACTTAGCGGACACGATAACACGGGCGGTATCGGAGCCGGTGTGGAGATGAATGAATATTTGCAGCGTACGGGAGAGCGTACCCGTTGGACCAACTCGTTGTTTTGCGGGATGCCCACCTACCAGCTGGCGCCCAGTTACAATTCCACCGATCTGCTGGCCAAGGTGGAGGCCGTCTATCAACTGGGGTTGCCGAATGTGGTGATGTTCGTGTTCATTATGCTGCTGGGTTTTTATATTTTGCTGCGGGCCTTTGATTTCCGGGCCTGGATGGCGGTGCTGGGTGCCGTAATATGGGCTTTCTCCTCTTACTTCTTTATTATAATAGGTGCAGGGCACATCTGGAAAGTCA
>CAJUDC010000121.1 GCA_910584955.1 uncultured Paraprevotella sp.
GAAAGTTCGCACGATTACACATCCGAAAAGGACCTTTGTAAAATGCAAATGTTTCATAGTTGAAAATGATGGATTTATACTGTAAGATAAGCTATGAATAGCGCTATAAGCACGCATATTCATAGCGGTATAAATCTAACAGGCTTATCTTAATCTGCAAATAATTGGGTGAAAAAGAATAAAAAGAGTCCTTGTTATAGTTTTTATGGTATTTGCGGTACTTGATAAAAAGCCCCCGAAAGTTTTATGTCTGACTTTTGGGGGCAATTTGTATTTGACATGCTTTATATAGATGATGGAAGCCTGTTTTTTATTTGATTATTGCTACAAAACCACCTCGCGGCATACACTTAATGGCGAGTATACCATTCCCCGGAAGTGGCATATTCTCTTTAATAGAGAAACTCCGCTGCGTGTCACCATCCATAAATATGGAAATTTTCTTTCCTTTTTTTGCAATAGATTGCAAGGGAACGCTCAACGTTTTGGCTTCATTCATTGCATTAATTCCTGCAATATACCATATATTCCCTTTACGGCGTGCCATCACGACTGCTTCTCCGGGATACCCACCCAATAACTTGGTATCATCCCAAGTGGTCGGCAGATCGGATAACAGTCTTTTTACCGGTTCAGGTAAACTGTAATATGCGGAAGGCCTATCCGGCATGTGTTGCAATGCCGATTCAAATAAAACGGGCAAAGCCAGTTCATGTCCATGTGAGGTTATGTGAGGGTGTTGGGAATCGGAGAATGTACCGGGGGTGTAATCCATAGATCCTATCACATTTCTTGTAAAAGGCAAAGTGGCATTATGGACGGCTGCTTTCTCTGTCAATATTGGTTTATTATTATACCATTCTGCACCGTATACAGCCTCGTAAGACATCAAATTCGGATAAGTACGTTGCCATCCGCGTGGGATAGTAGCGCCATGGAAATTTACAATCAGTTTGTATTTAGCGGCATCTTCAAGAATATCTATATAATAATCCATCATAGCCACACTGTCATCGGCAAAAAAATCCACTTTGATTCCTGATACTCCCAAATCATTCAACCATTTATACTCCTTTTCCCTATTCTCGCGTTTGTTTAAACGATATAACGGCTTTGGACCAAGCCACTGCGTACTTGAGTTATACCATAACAGGGATTTTACCTTATGTTCATGGGCATATTTTACAGCATCTTCCATTCCACCGCCGTTTGCCATTACATCCCATTCCCAATCTATCAAATTATACGGCCATTTCATGGCTACTGCCAAATCTATATACTCTTTTACCCTCTGGTAATCCTTAGAACCATGGTTATATGCCCAATACACCCACGACACTAGGCCGGGATTAATCCAATCCACGTTGTCTATGACAGAAGGATCGGAAACATCTGTTACTAATGTAGATTCTACTACATCAGTCAGGCTCCCCATGATAAGCAATCGCCAAGGAGATACCCACTCACCTTGAACCGGAAGCTGTTTATCGGATAATCCCACTTTATAAACATCTGCATGTTCATCATTATATAGGAATGAACCGCAATGTCCCCGCCTGATGTTGGCCTCTGTCATTAACATAAAGACCGAATCCTGCAATTCAACAAGACCGGGGTATCCCCATTTGTTCACTTTGTGTGGCTCAACCGGGGCACCGGAAGTGGCTAACGGATAAAAACCTTCATAACCTACACTATATGATTGTATCCATCTTTTGGCCTGTTGTGGAATAGTATACGCCGTATGTTCATTCAGAAGTTGCTCTTCGGCTTCAGCCGCACGGATTCCATATTGAAAGGCAATTCCATCGTCATATACTCTGAACGTCACATTCAGATTCTGTCCGCTTCTGTTTATAAATGAATATACTTGCTCTGTAGCTCTGTTTTTGCAATGACTCCGTTTTCCCGTCACCATTCGGTAATTATCAGTGATGCGTCTGGCTCGGGAGACAGACTTTAATCTCATATTATCGGTCCATTGCTGTTTATTGGTTTCCAATCCAAGAGTAGTTCGGGACAATATGCGCTTTCCTTCGTAATCTACAGAAAAAGAAACGCATCCGTACGTATCGGATTGGGATGATTCTATTGCAACTTTCAGTTTTCCGTTAGGCGATATGATATTTCCTTTTAGCTGAACGCACAATGCAGACAAGGCGAATATCATTAATCCCGTCTGTCTTAATACATTATTCATATTGATTGATTTATTTAATCCAGTTGTAAGGTAATGTTGTTATTGTCTGGTTTTCCGTTTACTTTGATGGTGTTTTGCCGGATACTCTCCTGAATTCACCCGGTTGACGTCTCCGTTTATCCATTGCCGGTTCGCCAACGTATCGGGGTGGCCCGGAACGTCGCCTTTCAGCAGGCGTAGATAATACAGTCCGGGGGTGGGCGTGTTGCCCGAAGCCACGAATTTAACCGTGATGGTGTCTTTCGGCTCTCCGTTTTCTTTGCGCAACAAGTCGGTTGAAACGGGATATTCTACATTGTAGAATCCGTTTGTGTCGCTAGGTTCTAAACTTACGGTTCTAAGTTTCTTTCCGTCAATGTAAATGGTCCATTCGCGCCCGGCGTCGGCGGAGTGATAGCGGCACATGACAGATACATTTTCCGTTTCTTTTTTGGTTTCCAACTGATAGCTGAACCATTGTCCGCTTTGTGCGTCGATGTAGAATTCACCGCTGTATGCACCGGTGCCGAACTCACCTAAGCGGGCATGACCGGCATCGCTTTGCTGTTCGCCTGTGGATACGAAATCCAGCGTGCGTGCGTTCAGGCGTTGGGTTGCCGCTTCTTCTGCCGTCACTTTCTCCCGGATGTGTTCCCATTCGCTTGGGCTGAGCTGGTTCCAGTACATCATGTAGCGTGCTTCGTGGATGGTATAAAACGGTTGAAGCGTTAAATCGGAGAATTTTGCCCGGTTGTAAAGTCCGCTTTTTATCTTGAAATGCAGTGAGTCGGCATTTACCATATACACGGAATCAAGCACGGCATTTCGTGCGCCGATCAGCATCGGGGCGGATGTCAGACTGAACTGTGTACCTTGCGACGGGGCATGGTCCATGCGTCCTTCTCCCGCAAACTGTCCCACCAAGTTTTCCGTGCCGGTCTTGGCGCCCAGCAGGATAGGGCCGTATCGGAAAGCCACGTAATTAGGGTAGTTCGGACAAATCTCCAATTCCATTTGCATGGGGATTTCCACATAGACAACTTCGCCCTTTTTCCATTTCCTTTTCATATAAGTATATGATCCGGCCTTGCTTTGGTCTGCCTGATTTTTCCCGTTCACGTACACCTTGAAGCCCTGTTTGCACCATTGAGGGTGGCGGATGGCCAATGTGTAGTTTCCTGAGCGGTCGATGGTGAGCCTGGTTTTCGCCTCGTAAGGGAAACGGGTACGCTGCGTGACGGCAAAGTCTTTGGCTTCCAGTCGGCTGGGGACGAACAGATTGACAAACAGCGTATCCGCTCCGTGTCGGGAACGGGCGTAGATGAACTCGCCGTACTTGCTGTGATTCTCCATACCGGTGCCTACGCAGCACCACATACCCTGGTTCACTTGCGAGTACATGCGGTAGTGTTGCGGGCGCAGACTGGTGAAGTAAACATATCCGCCCGTATGCGGATTCTGTGTGGAAAGAATGTGGTTGTACATGGCTTTCTCATAGAAATCGGCATACTGTGCTTCGTGCGAATCGGCGAACAGGTCTTCCGTGAGTTTCAGCATGTTATTGGTGTTGCAACTTTCCGGTCCGTTCGGATTGGTAATGTAGCGGGCGCAACGGTCTGCGGGCAGGAAGTGTTCGTCGACGCTGTTGCCTCCCAAAGCCAGTGTGCGGTTGTTCACCACATCGTTCCAGAAGTTGAACGCTGCTTTCCGGTAAGAGGATGCCGCAGGCAGATCGACCGGAGAAGCCATTTCCTGCGCTATGCGGGCAAATCCAATGTATTTGGGAACCTGTGTGTTGGCATGCTTGTTGTTCAAGAAAGTGGTGTCTGGCATCTGCATACCGTTGATCATGGTTTGGTGAGAGTACCGTCGGGCCGCTGTCAGGTATTTAGTATCGCCGGTAAGCCGGTAAGCGTCGGCATACACTTCGTTGATGCCCCCGTGTTCCGTGTCCAGAATCCCCTGTACGGTCTGGTCCGGTAGTTTTGAAATCAGGTTTACTCCCCAGTCGCATAATTTGAGGAAGCACTTGCCGGCTTTTTTGTTCCCGGCGTATATCCAGGCGTCCCGCAGTCCGGCGTATACTTTGTGCATCACATAAAACGGCACGTTTCCCCGGTTTTTGTTCCAGGCTGTCAGGTCGCCTTTGTATATCCCCGTCCACACGCTGTTGTCCGGCAATCCTCCGATGTATCCGTACAGTCCTTCCGTATTGTTGTCGAATGCGCGTTGGCATTCGTCCAGCCGGTCCACCATATAGTCCAGTCGGTTCAGCAACATCTTCCGGGTGGCTTCGTTGCGTGATGCGGCATAGGCGAGTGCCAGTGCGCTCAGGTAATGGCCGCCGATATGGCCGTCCAGGCGGAACGAACCGGATCCCCAGTTGGGAAAGTTGGGATGTCGTGTCTCCCAGTTCGGGAAGCCTGCCTGTCGGAAAAACGGTGTCAGCAGTCGGTCCGTATCGTATTCCAGCAAAATGGAATCGTTCAGCATCATGGCTTGTTCAAACATGCCGTCCTGAAGGGTTACTTCCTGTAAATCGAACAAATGCGGGTAGAGTTTGCTTTGTGCCGTTGCGGATGCCTGCAATCCGAATACGCCGATGGTGGCGGCAGTGATGGCAAGTAATGTTTTCATAGGATGGGGTGAGATTTATGATTCATCCGCAAAGATATTCATTTGCATAGGATCTTCCAAGGATATGGTGTAAAAACACACTTTATCACGTGCGGAGAATTCCTCGGCCATCGCCGGGACGGTACGGGAGGTTCGGCTGAGGATTTCGTCGGATTCGCTTCCCGGGAGCGGAAATGCCGGCCCGTCTGTCGGACAGGAGCGGCGGAAGACCGGAAACCGCCGACAAGGCATACCGTAGTGGAGCGGGGTGTTACAGGCCGAGGCGGTTTCGTTTTAATCGGCGGTATAAAAAGGTTTGTATGCCTCCGCGAACGGCGAGATACAGAACGAAGGAGAGCCACAAGGCATGGTTGCCTCCGCTATCTTGTAGCAGGAGATGGACCGAGAAGAATACGAGGGTGGCCCATGCCATGGAAACCAGCATCTCGAAAGTGGCGGTGAGGCCGATGAAGATACCGTCCCACAGAAAAGCTGCCATGCCGGCTATCGGTATGACCCATACCCAAGGCAGATAGGGCAGGGCGGCCGTACGCACGCTTTCCTGATCGGTAAGAAGGGCGACGAGCACTTTCCCGCCGCCTATATATAATAAGGTGGTAAGCAGTGCCATGATGCCTCCCCATCGGAACAGCGCTTTTACCGTATGTTGCAGGCCGGCCGATTGTCCGGCTCCGAATTGTCGGCCGGAGAGCGCTTCGGCAGCAAAGGCAAATCCGTCCATGAAGAAGGAATACAGGGTAAAGAATTGCATGAGCACGGCGTTTACGGCCAATACGGTTTCGCCCTGCCGCATGCCGAAAAAGGTGAAAGCTCCCGTCACGCCAATCAGGCATAACGTACGGAAGAAAATGTCTCTGTTTACCGTGAAAAAGGCGTTGAAGTTTACTTTTTCCCAAAGCCGTCGCAACGGGGGAAAGCCATCGTGGGCCTGCCGGCGGCAGTGGCGTACGGCCCAGCCCGTAGCGACGGCCAGGCCTGCGTATTGAGCCGTCAGGGTTCCGAGAGCCACTCCGCCTATGCCGTAATGCAACTCGTACACGAAGAAAAGACTGGCTGCTATGTTTGTAAGTCCTTGCAGCAAGGCGATATACAGCGGATAGCGCGCTTCCTGAATGCCGATGAACCATCCTGTCAGACTGTACAGCCCCAATACGGCCGGGGCGCCCCAGATGCAGATGCCGAAATACCGGGCGGCATGGATGGCCGTATCGCCCGCATAGGCGTTGAGCCCTTGTAGGATAAGCGGGTGTATGACGATGATCGCCAGACCGATGCACAAAGCCACCAGGGCGGAATGCAGCAGGATGGCAATCAGTTCTTCGCGGTCGTTGCGTCCGAAGGCCTGGGCCGAAAGTCCTGTCGTGCCCATCCGCAGAAAAGCAAACAGCCAGTACATCATGTTGAAGAGGGTACTGCTCAGCGCAATGGCGCCGATGTAGGACGGTGATCCCAGATGGCCGACGAGGTTCATGTCGATCAGCCCCAGTAACGGTACCATGATATTGGATGCGATGGATGGCAGGGCAATGCGCAGGATGTCGCGGTGCATGTCGGGCAATTTCATGTCAATGTTGGGTTGTGCGGTCTGTTGGTGCCGGCGGTGTACGTTTTGCAAAGGTAAGACAAGGAGAAGAAAAAGACGAATCCGGCAAAAGATATTTTTATCGGGAGGATTTGTTTTTGTCTTATTCCCTATCTTTGCAGTCGGATTACATATAAAAGGAAAATTCCGATGGGAATGAATTATATCGACGAACTCAATGAAGAACAGCGGCAGGCCGTGTTGTATACGGAAGGTCCCTCGCTGGTGATAGCCGGTGCCGGTTCGGGAAAGACACGTGTGCTCACTTATAAGATAGCCTATTTGTTGGAGCAGGGTATGGCGCCTTGGAATATCCTGGCGCTCACCTTTACCAATAAGGCGGCCCGCGAGATGAAGGAACGGATCGCCCGACAGGTGGGAGGAGAAACGGCATCGCGGCTCTATATGGGCACCTTTCATTCCATTTTTGCCCGTATACTGCGTACGGAGGCGCATTATATAGGGTTTACGCCCCGTTTTACAATATACGACACTGCCGATTCAAAGAGCCTGATCAAAAGCATTGTCAAGGAGATGAAGCTGGACGACAAGGTGTATAAGCCGGGCTTGATACAGGCGCATATATCAGCCGCAAAGAACCGTCTGATGCTTCCCGAGGCGTATCTGGCCAGCGGAAGCGTACAGCGGGCCGACGAACTTTCGAAAGTGCCTTTGACGGGTGAGATATACAGACGTTACCGCGACCGGTGCCGCCAGGCGGATGCGATGGACTTTGACGATTTGCTGCTGTATACGTATTTGCTTCTTCAGCAGTATCCCGATGTCTGTGCCCGTTACGAAGAGCGTTTTCGCTTCGTGCTGGTCGACGAGTATCAGGACACGAATTACGCCCAGCATTGTATTGTGTGGGAACTGACGAAGACGCGCCGGAAAGTGTGCGTGGTGGGGGATGACGCCCAAAGCATATACAGTTTTCGCGGGGCCAATATCGGTAACATCCTTAATTTCCAGCAGCAGTATGAGGGAGCCCGCCTGTTCAAACTGGAGCGGAACTACCGTTCCACGCAGACCATCGTCGGGGCGGCCAACAGTCTGATCAGCCACAACAGCGAACAGATTCACAAAGACGTGTTCAGTAGGGAAGCGGTGGGCGATCCGCTTACGGTTTTCAAAGCCTACAGCGATGTGGAGGAAGCCGATATAGTAGTAAACCGGATCGTGGAGCTTCACCGGAAGAAAGAATTGGAGTTCAATGAGTTTGCTATTCTTTACCGCACCAATGCTCAAAGCCGTACTTTCGAAGAGGCTTTGCGCAAGCGCTCCTTGCCGTATCGCATCTA
>CAJUDC010000122.1 GCA_910584955.1 uncultured Paraprevotella sp.
ATAAAATTAGTCCGTCCGCCGGTCAGCCCAGCACGATGTCAATGTATTCGCCGTTAGCCAGCTGTATCACTTTATAATTACGGGCAAACTGTCTGATAAAGGAAAGCGTCTTCTCACTGGGTTGCATAAGTTCTTCAGGTATAGAATATTTCATAGGCTTTTCGTCGCAATGGTAATTATGTCTTAGTAACGATAAAACGATAAGATTTAGTATGTAAAATGCGGTTTTTTCCTCATAAAAAAGTGGTGAGCACCACGTTCGAACGCGGTGCTCACCACTTTTTAACGCGATGCTCGCCCCGTTACAACGGGATGCGCACCACATTTTTAGGGTTTCCCTGACCTCATTTTACCCCACAGCCAGATACAAATCACGCTTCTCCGCCATACGGCGCAAATTAAGCAACGCATAGCGCATACGCCCCAGTGCCGTGTTGATGCTCACACCCGTAATCTCGGCTATCTCTTTAAAGGAAAGTTCTTGGTAATAGCGCATATACACCACCTCGCGCTGATTGGCAGGCAGTCGTTCCATGAGCATCCTCACATCGTCGAGCGTCTGCTCCGTCACCATCTGCATCTCGATATTCGTCTCAGCCAGGCGCACATTATTGAACAAGTCGGCATCGGTCTCATCGTTCGAGATCAGGTTCTCGTTTCGTTCCTGCCGAAAAAAATCTATAATCAGATTGTGGGCTATGCGCGTAAGCCATGCCAGGAACTTACCGGTTTCCACATACCGTCCCTGGCGGATCGTGATAATCGCCTTCACAAAAGTTTCCTGAAAGATGTCTTCCGCCACATCACGGTTATGCACGATGAAACAGATATAAGAAAACAATTTACCTTGATGGCGGGCCAGCAACACATCAAAAGCCGTATCATTGCCTCCGGCATAAAGTCTGACCAACTGTTCATCGGCCAACTTCTCCATATTCTCCATATTCTCCATTACTATTTATCTTTGAATTATTAAAGCGTAATGTTTTTCAATAGGCAATGCAGTATTTAGAATGTTAATTGTTTTTAATCAGATGCAAATAACGTCATAAAAAACGGGAAATACAACTTTTTACCGGATAAAAATCTGTTTTTAACACAATAATCACCGTACTTTATAGTTATCATCTACCCGGCTTCCCCGCAGGAAATCGGCCACCGGCATGCGTTTCTTTCCGGCCAGTTGCAGATCGCAGAGGTGCAGGAAACCGTCTTTTACGGCTATCTTCAAGTAGGTTTTTCCATCGGTACATACCTGACCCGTCTCCTGTTCATGGGAGACAAATTCCTTTTCCGTGCGATAGACTTTCAGCACTTGCGCTCCCCCGTCCGGTGCCACCAGTTCCGTCCATGCCGCCGGATACGGGGAAAGTCCGCGCACAAAATCATAAAGCGGCTTCAACAGCTTGCCCTGCCAGTCGATGCGACAGGTATCCTTGAAAATCTTGGGAGCGGCATGCAGGGGGGCATCCGTCGTCATTTGTTCCTGCGGCACGGGACGGATGGTTCCGGCAATGATACGGTCCACCGTTTCCACCACCAGCTCACCGCCCAATAACATCAAACGGTCATGCACGGCTTCGGCATCATCCGTATCGGATATGGGGACGCGCACCTGCTGAATCACTTCGCCGGTATCTATGTCGCGGTCAAGGAAGAAAGTCGTAATCCCCGTTTCCGTCTCACCGTTGATAATGGCCCAGTTGATAGGGGCCGCACCACGATACTGGGGCAACAGGGCAGCATGCAGATTGAACGTCCCGCAAGGGGGCATACTCCACACGACTTCCGGCAACATACGGAAAGCCACCACAATCTGCAGATCGGCATGCAAAGCACGAAGTTCCGCCAGAAAATCCTCGTTCTTCAACTTCTCGGGTTGCAACACCGGTAGTCCGTGTTCCACGGCATAGCGCTTCACCGGACTGGCTTGCAACGTATCGTGATGGCGCCCTACGGCTTTGTCGGGCATGGTGACAACCCCCACTACATTATATCCTCCTTCTACGAGGCGTCGGAGCGCCTCTACCGCAAAATCGGGTGTCCCCATGTATACGATTCGCAAATCTTCTTTCTTCATCTGTTTGTCTTTATTATTCATCCGACAGATCGGCCAGCATCTGACGATAATTGGTAAATACTTTGGACTTACGTATAAAACCGACAAAAACGCCGTTGCTCTCCACCACGGGAAGCGTCCAGGCCTGCGTCCTGTCGAAGGTGCTCACCACCACATCCATCGAATCATTGATAATGAGCCGGGCCACCGGTTCACTCATCAGTTCGCCCACACTGAAACGATGATACAACTCCTGCCGGAACATAACGTGCCGCACGTTATCCAGATACAGCACCCCCATCAGTTCATGTTGCCGGTTCACCACCGGAAACACATCCCGCCGGGAATCGGAGATCTGCTTCACCAGCTGCCCCAGATCCATATCGGGATAAAGAAACTCTTCGTACTTCTCTATCACGGAGTCCATGCTCATCAAGGTAAGAATCGCACGGTCCTTATGATGGGTAAGCAACTGCCCTTTTCGGGCCAGACGCATGGAATAAATGCTGTGCGGTTCAAAAACGATAATGGTGAGATAGGCGCATACGGAAACAATCATCAAAGGCATAAACAACTGATACCCTCCGGTCAGCTCGGCAATCAGGAATATACCGGTCAGAGGGGCGTGCATCACGCCGCTCATCAAACCGCACATACCCAGCATGGCGAAGTTCCTAACCGGCACATGGATACCCAGCCAGTCGTAAATATTCCAAAGGCGGGAAAAAATGAATCCCGACACACATCCTAAAAAAAGACTGGGAGCGAATATACCGCCGCATCCGCCGCCCCCGTTGGTGGCCGTAGAGGCAAACACCTTGAACAGAAGCACCAATGCCAGATAAAGCAGCAACAGATGGTCGTGGCCGTAGAACAACGAGCGGTCCATGGCCATATTCCAGTCGCCGGGACCACCGTTCAGCAACAAATGAATCAGATCGTATCCTTCGCCGTACAACGAAGGGAACAAATAAATCAGCACACTCAACGTCAGTCCGCCGATCAACCATTTTATGCCGGGATTGGAATAACGACGAAAAATATCCTCCAACGAATTCATCGTGCGTGTAAAGTACAGGGAGACCAGACCGCAGAAAATACCCAGGAAGATGTAGGCCGGTACCCGATTTACCTGAAACGCATCTTCCATATGGAACTCGAACACCGTGCTTGTTCCCGTGAAAGCGAAAGTCAGTCCCGCCGCCGTCACACACGACACCAACAAGGGCAACAAGGAGCCCATCGTTAGATCGATCATCAGTACTTCGAGCGTGAACACCAGACCGGCAATAGGAGCCTTAAATATACCGGCCACGGCACCGGCGGCACCGCATCCTACCAACAGCATCAGTTTGTTCCCGTTCAGACGGAACATACCGCCCAGATTGGAGCCTATGGCCGACCCTGTCAGCACAATCGGAGCTTCGGCTCCCACCGATCCGCCGAAACCGATCGTAATGGCACTGGCCAGAACGCTCGACCACGTGTTGTGCCCCTTTATACGGCTTTGCTTACGGGCTATGGCAAACAATATCTTGGTAACTCCGTGGCTTATATCATCCTTTACTACATAACGGACGAACAGACTGGTCAGAAAGATGCCCACCACCGGATAAATCAAATACAACCAGTTGGACTCGGTGACTTCAAACTGATGGGTCAGCACGAACTGAATCTGATGGATAATCCACTTCAGCAACAAACCGGCACAGGCTGTAAGTATGCCGACAACGAAACTGAGCAACAAAATAAAGTTGCGCTCACTGAACCGTTTTCTACGCCATATAAACAAACGGTCAAGAAAAGTAGCCTCCCTACTGCCAGTCGTTTCCACGTCTTTACTTCCTTATAATATGAACCTCACCATCCTGTCTCAGTCGGATGATACTGCTGGCCTCGCTCTTGGCTTTCTCACCCTGCCGACTACGGACGATATAGTCCACGGCATTCTTTATGTCATTACTTATTTCGGAGAAGTTCGCGGGAGAAGGTTCTCCGCTTATATTGGCCGAAGTGGAAACCAGGGCTTTCTGAAACCGGTAGCACAACCGGTTGCTGAAATCCTCACGGGTAACACGGATCCCCACGCTACCATCGGCAGCAATCAGATTGGGGGCCAGATTGACCGCTCCGTCCAGAATCAGCGTCAACGGTCGGGTAGCATAGTCGATCAAGTCCCACGCCACGGCAGGCACATTCCGTACATAGCGCTGCAAACGGTCCGGTGAATCCACCAGACAGATCAGCGCCTTGCCGTCGGCCCGCTTCTTAATATCGAAAACACGTTGCACGGCATCCGGATTTGTCGCGTCGCATCCTATACCCCAGATCGTATCTGTGGGATAAAGTATCACTCCACCCGCCCGCAACACTTCCACGGCCTTTTTTACATCTTCTTCGTAACTCATTGTCAAAATTCGCTGGTAAAATGAAACCTGATATGCTCAAAATCCGACTGGGCCATCTGCAGCACATAATTGCTGTCGGCCAGGAACACATCTCTTCCTTCCCGGTCTTTGGCCATATACTGGTACTTCCGCTTCTTAAAGGCCTCCAGTTGCGCCTCATCGTCGCTCTCAATCCAGCAGGCTTTATAGAGGCTCAACGGCTCCCACCGGCACTTGGCGTTATACTCGTTCTCCAGGCGGTACTGAATGACCTCGAACTGCAACTGCCCCACTGTGCCGATAATCTTGCGACCGTTAAACTGATTGACGAACAACTGGGCTACACCTTCATCCATCAGCTGCTCGATCCCCTTGCTCAATTGCTTGGTCTTCATAGGATCGGCATTCTCTATATACTTGAACATCTCGGGCGAAAAACTGGGCAGCCCCCGGAAATGAATGACCTCGCCTTCGGTGAGCGTATCCCCGATCTTGAAGATACCGTTATCCGGCAAACCTACAATATCACCGGGATAAGCCTCCTCAATCGTACTCTTCTTCTGGGCCATAAATTGCGTGGGCGAAGAAAAACGGACCGTCTTCCCTTGGCGCACATGCAGATAGGGCGCATTGCGCACAAACTTGCCCGAACAAACCTTGCAGAAAGCAATACACGAACGATGATTCGGATCGATATTGGCTGTGATCTTAAAGATGAAACCGCTGAACTTGGGCTCGCCGGGCAACACCATACGTTCCTCGGCACGCGTCGGACGCGGATCGGGAGCGATCTTCACAAAACAGTCCAACAATTCTTTCACACCGAAGTTGTTCAACGCCGATCCGAAGAACACCGGAGCGACTTCGGCATTCAGATACGTATCGGTCTCGAACGCGGGATAGACACCGTCCACCAGTTCCAGATCCATTCGCAACTTCTCCGCATCGGCAGCTCCCACCTGCTCCTCCAACTGGGTGCTGTGAATATCGACGGAAATCTTCTCGGTCACTTTCTGCTTGTCGGGAGTAAACAGATTCAGATTCTGCTCGTAGATGTTATATACTCCCTTGAAGCGTTGTCCCTGGTTTATCGGCCAACTCAGCGGACGCACCTGAATCTGAAGCTCGCTTTCCAGCTCATCCAGCAGATCGAACGGGTCCTTCCCTTCGCGGTCCATCTTATTAATAAAGATTATCACGGGAGTCTTTCGCATACGGCACACGGTCATAAGTTTACGTGTCTGCGTCTCCACTCCCTTAGCACTGTCAACAACGATAATCGCACTGTCCACGGCCGTCAGCGTCCGAAACGTATCTTCCGCAAAGTCCTGGTGACCAGGCGTGTCGAGGATGTTCACCTTATAACCTTCGTAATCGAATTCCATCACGGAAGTGGTCACCGAAATACCGCGCTGTTTTTCTATCTCCATCCAGTCGCTGGTGGCCGTTTTCTTAATCTTGTTGCTCTTTACCGCACCGGCCACCTGTATCTGTCCGCCGAAAAGAAGCAGTTTCTCCGTCAGTGTGGTCTTACCCGCATCGGGGTGTGATATAATCGCAAATGTTCTTCTTCTTTCTATTTCGTTCATGAGGCTGATGTTTCTTTATTTTATACACGGGCGCTTTCCAGCAGACGGATGCACTCGGCCAGCGATTCTTCCCAATACGGGATTTCCATCCCGTAGGTTTCCTTTATCCGGGTTTTGTCCAGCACGGAATAATGCGGACGGGGCGCCGGCACCGGATACTCCTCCGTATGCAACGGACGCACCCGGCAGGAGGTGATTCCGGCTATGCGATGAATGGCTTTCGTGAAGTCGTACCAGGAGATGACCCCTTCGTTGCTGAAATGGTAGATACCGGCCACCGGTCCCTTGTCCAATATGGTAAAGATGGCGACGGCCAGATCGCGGGCATAGGTCGGTGTGCCCACCTGGTCGAAGATTACTCCCAAAGCGTCTTTCTCCCGTCCCAGACGAAGCATTGTCTTTACGAAGTTGTTTCCGTAAGTGGAATATAGCCAAGCCGTACGTATGACCACGCTCTGCGGACAAGCTGCCAGCACGCGCTCCTCGCCGGCCCGTTTCGTCCGCCCGTACACCGTAGCGGGACAGGTAGGATCCTCTTCCCGATAAGGTCTGTATTGCGTGCCGTCGAACACATAGTCTGTCGACACCTGTATCATCCAGCCTCCCCGGCGGGACACGGCCGCTGCCAGAGACCCCGGTGCCCGATGGTTCAGCCGGTCACACAGTTCCTCGCTCGTCTCCGCCTTGTCCACAGCCGTAAAAGCGGCGCAGTTCACCACGCAATCAATCCGGTTGGCCTCGATATAAGCCGTCACCGCGTCTTCATCGGTAATATCCAGTTCGGCCACATCCGTAAAAAAATAAGTAAACTGTGTATACCGTCCGGCCAGTACCTGCATTTCATTGCCCAACTGACCGTTGCAACCGGTAATCAATATATTCTTCATACCTTATTATATATTATTCAAACTTCAACTCACCCGCCTTGTCTTGCCTGTAATAGTCGGAAAGCAATCCCAGCAGCTTGGTAATGTCCTGTACGGCCCGTGCCGTCTCTCCACCGATGCTTTTATGCTGCAACTTCAGCAACATGACTCCGTAGAGCGCATCAAAACAGTTTTCCAGTTCGGACACCTCCTTGCTTCCACCCCGGCTCCGCAATTCTACGATGAAAGGGAGCACCTTATAATAAGCTGCCGAATAAAACGGGAACTTGGGCGAATTCAGCAATTGCAGATGCAGATCGGTCAGCCACAGGATGATGTTCTTATTGATTTGCAGATGACCGCCCTCTAGCACGTGCTCCGACCGCATCATCTCTATCAGATCGGCATACCACTGCACCTGTTCGGTCTGCTGCTCGGAAGGCAGCCGAAACGCATCCAGATAGTTGGCACGCAAGCGGTCTATATCCGCACCGTGCGCCCGGATCAAGTCCTCCACCTGCCACATATACAGCAAGTATTCCGCTATATTCTTTTCCTTAAGTTGTCTGGCTATAAACATGACTAATAAAACGATAATCCGGTTAACGTGATGATGACACCGGCCACAGAGGCCACCATCACCACCCCGCCGATGATGCGGTTGAGCACCCAAATACCCTTGACGTCGAAACGGGTTCTCACTTTATTGATGCCGGCAGTCAGCATAAACCACCATATCAAA
>CAJUDC010000123.1 GCA_910584955.1 uncultured Paraprevotella sp.
AAATTAGATCTTTAATTTTGAGTTCATTGGCTTGCGCTGCTTTCTGCGCTTGCTCAAGTGACGACATTGTGGACGCCGTTGACAACGGTACACAGACACCGGCCATCTGTCCGACGGACAGAGCGTTTATTGCTGTGAATATTGTGAATGCCGATGCCGGAACAAAAGGCACAGCGGGGGAGCCGCCGTATTATTACGGAACTGCCGAAGAACATGTTGTAGCAACTGCCGACTTCTATTTTTATAATGCAGACGGTGATTACGTAGGAAAAGGAAAGGCTTGGGATGGAAAAGATGCTAACGGAACGGGTACGGGAACGACAAACAATATCGAACTTGAGAGCAACAAGTTTGTGGTATTGGACGGGCTTACAGGTAAGACTTATCCGAAGTATATGGTAGCAGTCTTGAATCAGGAAAGTTCATTGGAAAACATGACGTTGGCAGAAGTAGAGGGTAAACTACAAGTAGAAAATGCATTGTCAAACGAACTGAATAAAGGGCATTTTGTTATGAGCAATTCTACTTATAACCACAATAATGCGGGCACAAGAAACTTTGCTGTAGAGGTTTCTGATAACAACTTCCTGTTGGAGACTCCGAATATGGATGAAATGACTACTGATAATGTGGTGACGATTCATGTTGAGCGTTTGGCTGCTAAAGTACAGGTGTCTTTGGCCGGCAATTTGGGTAATAAAATTCAGTTGACGAAACCGTTTGAGGTAGACGGTGTAGCGAAGCCCCTTACTGTGAATGTATTGGGTTGGGGATTGAACGGAACCAATAAGACTTCTTATTTGATGAAGCGCATAGGCGACCCTGACAAGAATCTTGGTTTCACTTGGAACGGCAGTTTCCGTACTTTCTGGGCACACTCTCCCAACTACAACGGCGGTAACTATCCTGCCGATTGGAATACTCTTAATACTCTCGGTGATAACGCTACGTTGAATTACGTATCTTGGAATGATCTGGCTATTACTTGTGGTGAGGCTGATTATTGCAAAGAGAACACCAATACGGCTGAGAAACTGAAAGACGGAGCTTTCCATTCGAAACTGACAGAGGTGCTGATCAAGGCTCAATTGGAAGGTTTCGAGGATGAAGACTTGTTGCGCTATGAAGGCAAATTGTACACTTCGACAAACTACATTGCTCGCGTATTGCACGAAGTGGCCCCGATGGGTACCACATTCTGGAAGAAAACAGGAGAAGTAGAGGGCGCTACGACCTATAAAGAACTGGAGGCTTCGGATGTGGAATACGTAAATGCACATGACGGTAATGTAACGGTTGTATTGACAGACGATGCCAAGAAGGCTGAGTGGTTCACGGATGCTAACGGTACGAAACCAGCGACTGCTGCAGATGTGCAAACGGCTATCGACAATGTGAAACCTACTGCTCAATGCTATCACAACGGTATGATGTACTACAATGTTCCTATCGAGCACTTGCGTGGCGGTACATTCAGCTACAATGAGGCTAATGAATTGCAGGTGAACGAAGCCGATTACGGTGTCGTACGTAACCACTACTATATGATAACGGTTAGTAAGATCGAGAACTTGGGTACGGCTGTTTACGATCCGACGGAGAACATCGTTCCGAACGACAAGGATAAGACTACTTACTACATCGGTTCCGTAATCAAGATCCTGTCTTGGAAGATTGTTAACCAGAACGTAGAACTTTAATGAACAAGCCCTGCTGAGGGCATAACGCAAACAGACGGATACGGGGGAGAGGCGCTCCCTCTCCCTCTTACCCGTTTTTAAATCCGACACAGCGCTTCCGTACCGGCGCAAAGAGAGGTACGGCCCCGAAGACGGTCGATGCCGTTTTCCACTAAAGCAGAACATTCCTGCGGCTTGCCGCAGATCAGATATAGAATATTAACAGAGAAACCGATAGAAGTGATGAACGTATGGTCTTGTGCTAAAAAAGCGGGCGGACGCCTGCTGACCCTGATCGGGGTCGTGGTGGCGATGGCCTCCTGTCATAGTATTTACGACGATGAGGGTGACTGTTCCTTTACATATCGTGTGCAGTTCCGCTACGACCTCAATATGAAGTTTGCCGATGCTTTCGCCAATGAAGTGAAGGCTGTCACGCTTTATGTGATCGACGAAAGCGGGACCGTGGTTTGGAAACGCTCCGAGCAGGGCGAGGCCCTGGCGGCTAGGGACTATGCGATGACGGTCGATGTGCCCCCCGGTACGTATCAGTTGTTGGCCTGGTGCGGACTGGAAGACGGATCGTCTTTCATCGTACCGGATGCCCAGCCGGGCCTGACGCGGAAAGAAGCGCTTACCTGCACGATGGTACGCAGTTACGGGCCGGACGAGAGAGCGTATAGAGACAAAGATCTGAAACCGCTTTTCCACGGTGCGCTGACGCATACCTTTACCGATGCTCCGGGCGTGCATACCGTTGTCGTGCCGCTTACCAAGAACACAAACAATGTGCGCGTGGTGTTACAGCATCTTTCCGGTGATCCGGTGGATAAGGACGAATTCACTTTCTGCATTACCGACGAGAACGGGCGCATGGCGTGGGACAACAGCCTGCTTTCGGACGGGCCGCTCACGTATTACGCCTGGCATGTGGACGGCGGTACGGCCGAACTCGACCAGACCCGCGAAGTGTCGTCTTTCAGTGCTGTGGTGGCGGAGTTGTCTACGAACCGCTTGATGCTGGGCAGCAAACCGCGCCTCACCGTCACGAACAGAAAGGGCGAGAAGGTACTTTCCATACCGCTCATTGATTACGCTTTGCTGGTGAAGGGATATTACAAGCGTCCGATGGACGATCAGGAGTATCTGGACCGTCAGGACGAGTATAGTATGGTGTTCTTCCTCGACGAAGGGATGCGTTGGGTCAAGTCTACGGTGATTATCAACAGTTGGAAGCTTGTATTGCAAGAAACGGACATTTAATGTATAAAGTCATGCGAATCTCAGGAATCCGACATATATATATGTTCTTTGTTCTGCTGTTGTGCGGGATGCAGATGTCGTGCAGCGAGGCGTATGAGGCGTTGCCCGAGACCGATGCGGATCTGGCGCAGCCGGGCGAGACGGTGCGGATGGGATTTCGGATTGCTCTCGGTACGGGGCTACGCACCCGGGCGTTGCCCGGCGAGGCCGGTACGCAGGCCGGCACCGGCTATGAAAACTATATCGGCATCGAGGATACGGACTACAGGATTCTTTTCTTCGCTTTGGATAACACGCTCCTCGGAGCGTTCGAACCGGAGACTTTTGTGCCGGTAGACAATTCCGCCTATCCGCAGGAGTACGAGGTGAAGGGAACGATACCCGCTCCGCCGTCCAGCGATTTCAAGGTGGTGATACTGGCCAACTGGGGCGCTTATCCCTCCCTGACCGAGGGAGTGACAACGATCGACGATGTGTGCCGGGCCGGGACTTATGCGTATGCCGCAGGCTTTGTTCCTTCCGCCGACGCGCGCATCCCCATGTACGGTGTGAAGCAGTGCAAGGGCCTGACGTTCCATCGCAACCTGCTCACGGAGTTGGGCACTATCAGTCTGTTGCGGGCGATGGCCAAGGTGGAAGTGGTGTGCGAGGGCGACGATGTGACGCTCACCGCCGTGTCGCTGGCCAATTATCGCGATGGCGGCATGTGTGCGCCTTTGGACATGACGGATGAGACGGACTATACCGAAACGCTCCATCTGGGCGGTACGGTGCGGACAACCGGCAGTCTGGCTTTCACCCCGGATGCCGCCCGGAAGAGCTGGTTGCTCTATGTGCCCGAATATAATAACCTGTCCGATATGTGGTGGACGGAGCCTTCTTCGGTTATTACGGTAGTACGGAGTACGGGGGAAACTGACAAGATAGAGTTCAAGGACTATTCTTCGGCAAACGGAGGGGCGTTCAACATCTTCCGCAATTATCATTATCGCTTTAACGTCAGCTTTAAGACGAACCTGACGGTTAATTATACCGTCTGTCCGTGGGAAACGGCCTCGCCGGTTAATATCCCGTTTAATTAAGTTGCATTTACTTTTGAAAGAAGATACAGAATATGGACTATAGCATTCTATGGCGCAGGCTGGGCGCAAGTTGTGTATACGCCGTGTGCCTGTTGTTGACGGCTTGCACGGAGGAGCTGCTTCCTGCGGATGCGGGCGCAAATGTTCCCGAGGGATTGCCGGCTGCCGTCACGTTGTCGTGGGACACGTCCGAGATGGGCGTGCAGACGCGTGCCGCGTTGAGCGATGACGAATCGAGCCGTGTCAACACGCTCTGGATCGGTATCTATGGCGAAGACGGACATCTGAAGACCAGTTATTTCGAACCTCGGAACGGAGAGGAAGGACAGCACAAGGTTCGTTCGATTACTTTGGAGACAACCTCCGGCAAATGCCATATCGTGGGCGTGGCCAATGTCACTACAAACTACGGCATCTCGGATAATGAGGAACTGAATCAGGCTGTAGGCAAACCGGCAGGAACTTCGGCGGGGCTGTCTCCGTTGCGCGATTTGCTAGACAAGGCCGATACGTGGGAGAAGTTCAAATCCATCTCGGCGGCTTTGCTGGACTCTACGGATGTATCCCGTTTCACGCCCAATCTGGTGATGAGCGGTGTGTATTACGAGCAGGCGGACAGCGATCCCGTCGATTGGATCGATGCCAACGAGCAGACGGTTTCCATTGCGCCCGGTAGCAGCAAGCTCCCGGGGGCCATTCATTTGCGCCGTCTGATTTCGTATGTGAAGTTCAATCTGATAGCCGGTAAGGGCATTACCGTGGAGCCTACCAGTTGGCGGGTGTATAACAATCCCATTATCTGCTCGCTGCATGAGCAGACGGACAATTCGGCCGACCGTTCCCTTTATCTGCTTGCCAAAACCGGAGACCGGAACAATTACGGCACGTCTTCCGTCTCTTATACCTTTGAGAAAGCGACGGAAAAAGAGGACGGCGTCGACGGCTATACATTTGATTTCTATCAAATGGAAAACAAGCAGACCGGGCTGGCGGATGTGATAAAGACTTACAACGACCGCGAACTGGAGTACAAGAACGCCGACGGCACCAATACGGGCATTTACCGTAGCCTGTGTCCTACAAACCGCACGCCGGACACGGAGAATGGCGTCAACACCGCCAACTTCGCTTCCTTTGTGGAGATCAGGGCGCGCGTCACGTATCAGACCAACATCACGGTGGATGGAACTACGCAGCAGGTCGACCGTACCGGCTATGCCGTCTATACCATCCATCTCGGCGGGTGCGACAAGAAGTGGACCGATTTCACGAATCTCCGTAACACGAAGTATACCTATAACGTCACCGTGAACGGGCTTAACGATATTGTGGTGGAGGCCAAGCGCGACGGACTTACCCCCGGAGCCGAGGGAAACGTCACCGATACGTATGCCAAGGTGTACGAGCTGGACGCACACTACGGGGTGTTCAACATTCAGCTGAGCAACGAGGAGCGCACCGCGCTCACCTATCGTATTCTGGCTCCTTTCGGGAACGAGATGCGGGAACTGGCCCGCGACGAAAGCCCCACCGGACATACCGTCAAGTGGAAGAACAGGGTGCCGGAGAACCAACTCTACAACTGGATCTGCTTTCTGCCCACTTCCGGCGAGAAGGTATTGGCGAAATACGATCCTAAGGACGTGTGGTATCTGGAAGACATGAAAGACCTGACGGGGCACCGTTCTTACAATGGAAGCACGGATCCCGCAGACCGGACCCTGCAATGGTACACCGTATTTATTAATGAATATGTGTACCAGTTGGACAAGGATGGCGAACTGATAGAGATGGCACCGGCAGATATTGCCACTCATTCCGACGAAACGGGGCAGGACTGGCATAAGTATGTGAACAAGGACAACCGTATCGTATGGCTGACGCTGGACCCGATCAATACGTCCCTGGACGGCGAGAATATGTACGCACGCTCCAAGTTTATGATTTCGCAGAAGTCCATGCAGACGTATTATAATTCTTTGAGTGATAATGCCCTGGGAGTGGAACATGAGAATGAGAGTTATGGGTTGAATATGATATGGACGTTGTCAACTAGTGGTTGGAACGCAGATAACGGACGTAAGAACCTGAAAACTTACGTGACTGGTAAGAAGTGGAATTCGATTATACAGGAGACTGTATCGGCAACTTCGCCGGCTATAAATCGGCAAGGAGAGAATAAACCCGAGACATATCCTGCCATTTATCAACAAGTTGTTGCTACAACTCGAACAGCTTCTAACTATGCTCCTACGAGTAGCCGTGATTTTTATGAGATTCAGGCAGCTTGTATGACGCGGAACCGTGATTTGAACGGTGACGGGGAGATTGATGATAATGAATTACGCTGGTATTTGCCGGCATCCGGTAAGTATGTGCGTATCATATTGGGCCGTAGTTCTATGAAAGAGCCTATTATGGATTATGAAGCAAATCCTACGCTACCGGCTGGCTTTTCGGGAGGTAGTGACTATTTGAACCGTTTTCGATATTCAACAAGCGATGGTATTCGTTTGTGGGCAGAAGAAGGATTATCTTCAAATACATTAGATAGAAATACCCCAGATAAAACGCCTTGGCGAGTTCGTTGTATTCGCAATATTGGTGTGAATCTATCTGCAGTTGTGGAGCACGATCCGGTACAGATGGCTTATGTGGAGCATTCGGAAAGTCGTACCATTTCTATGGACTTTTATGATGCGTCTTCCATTCGTCCGAGCACTTCTTCTTTTCTTCCGTCACATACGGTTAATTCGGAGCGTAATAAGATTTCTGCTGCTTTTGAGTATGCGGCAGAGGATATTTCGCCTTCAGACATTGATGGAGAGATGAAGCGATGGGATGATTATGCGAATAATGGAAGTGGCCATCCTTTGTGGAAAACAGCATGTGATGAGAATAGTGTTTGTGGAAAGTATTCTCAGGAAATGAAAGATGGAAAGATGGTAGGGGGGTATAATAAGGGATATGCTGATTCGCTAGGTTGGCGTGTGCCGAATCAAAAGGAATTGGTTATGATGCGTCGTGCGGGTGTATTTGAGAAGTTGGGAGATCAGATTAAATGGCTTTCCTGCTCGCAGGAATTCTATAATTTCATTAGAGGTGGAGAGATTCTTCAACGCTTTTTTGGAGTTACGAGAACCTATTCGCTTTTGGGAAGCGATGGCGGTCAAAAGGTCCGCTGTGTGCGTGATGTGATAGATACCACCCGACAATAATAATGGCAATCTATCGGATGCGAGCAAGACAAGGCATAAGCGCGGTGTGCGGCCTGTTCCTGTTGGTGGCCGCTTGCGGCAACGGACGGGCACAGGCCGAAGCCGCTCCGTTGGAACCTCCCGCCTGCGACAGCACCGCCGTGGCGGCGGAGGAACTTCCCCTGCCTCAGATCCCCGA
>CAJUDC010000124.1 GCA_910584955.1 uncultured Paraprevotella sp.
GAAGAAATATATTACAATTCTAGGAAAGCTATCCCCACGATTTGGCTACTGAGCCATCAAAACTGTTTTTTCGTCAATCTTTTTAGGGGGCATGTTGTCACAAATAGATGATATATGCGGTATATAATGATAATTTTGATAGAAAAACTGTGTCTTTTTGCAATATTTATTTATCTTTGGCCGCGTTAATCTTAAGAAAGTATGAAGATCACCTTATTGCAACGGGATATATGCTGGGCGGATCCGGCGCACAATAGGGCAAGGCTGGATAAAGTTTTTGCCGGTGTGGAAAAATCCGATTTGTATGTGTTGCCGGAGATGTTTTCGACGGGGTTCTGCACACAGCCCGCAGGTATTGCGGAAAGCGGTAACAGTGAGACGTTGGCATGGATGTGCAAAGTAGCTGCCGAGCGTGATTGTGCGATTGCCGGAAGTGTGGCGGTGGAGGAGAACGGAACTTACTATAACCGTTTTTATTTTGTGTATCCTGATGGAACGATACGGTCTTATGACAAAAAACACTTGTTTTCTTACGGTGGTGAACATTTGTGTTTTACGGCAGGAAAAGAGCGCGTCGTGGTGGAGTTTCGCGGTGTACGTATGCTGTTGCAGATTTGTTATGATCTGCGTTTTCCGGTATGGACACGTAATAGGGGAGATTACGATATGATACTTTATGTAGCCAGTTGGCCCACATCGCGTGTAGAGGCGTGGAACCTGCTTTTGCGTGCGCGGGCCATTGAAAACCAATGCTATGTGGCTGGAGTGAATCGTGTGGGTACGGACCCTTCATGTACGTATTGCGGAGGCACGGTGCTGATAGATCCCTATGGAAAGACCGTGGCCGAATGCGAGACGGGGCGTGAGTGCGAGGTGAGTGGTAGTGTAGATATGGAACAGCTGGAAGTTTATCGGAAGAAATTTCCCGTGCTGGGCGATGCAGATGCTTTCGACCTAGGCTGATGATGCGACAGCTCGGCTGCGGTTTGTTTCTATTAGGATTAGATGAACAACAAATAAACGACAAAAGATAAGTCAAGATGGAAAAGCAACTTTTGTTAGGTGACGAGGCAATTGCACTGGGGGCCTTGCATGCCGATATAGCCGGCGTTTACGCTTACCCCGGAACGCCCAGCACTGAAATAACGGAATATATTCAACGTTCTCCATTGAGCAGGGAACGCAGACTGCATAGTACGTGGTGCACCAATGAAAAGACGGCTATGGAAGCTGCTCTGGGAATGTCGTATGCAGGTTGTCGTAGTATTGTGTGCATGAAGCACGTCGGTCTGAATGTGGCTGCCGATGCATTCGTCAATTCGGCCATGACCGGTGTTAACGGCGGACTGATAATCGTGGTGGCGGATGATCCTTCGATGCATTCGTCACAAAACGAGCAAGACTCCCGTTTTTATGGGAAGTTTGCGTTGATGCCGATTCTGGAACCGTCTTCTCAACAGGAAGCCTATGATATGATGGAATATGGTTTTGAATTGTCCGAGTGCGAGAAACTGCCTGTTCTTATGCGCATTGTTACTCGTATGGCTCACTCAAGAGCATCTGTCAGCGTCAAGTCTGAGGCAATGCCTGTACATCGGTTGCCTTATGCCAAGAATCCGGCGGGGTGGGTGCTTTTGCCTGCCAACGCACGTCGTAAGTATGACGCGCTTGTCGATCAGCAAGTTCGTTTGCAGCAGT
This sequence comes from uncultured Paraprevotella sp., assembly GCA_910584955.1. Taxonomy (GTDB): domain Bacteria; phylum Bacteroidota; class Bacteroidia; order Bacteroidales; family Bacteroidaceae; genus Paraprevotella. The sequence goes on from CAJUDC010000124.1 coordinate 1,699, forward strand.
TGGCATCCGAGGCGCCTTTTACACAGATTCGTCCATCTGGAGCGGACGCTTCGGTTATGGGAATTATCGCATGCGGAATAGGGTATAATTATGTGATGGAAGTAGATGGAAAGAAAGCCCGTCATAATGTATTGAAAATATCTCAATACCCGTTGCCGGCCGATAAGATACGGCAACTGGCCGAGATGTGTTCCGAGATATTGGTGGTAGAAGACGGTCAGCCTTTTGTTGAAGAGCAGGTGAAGGCTTTGTTAGGAGCCGATATTGTGGTGAAAGGACGCCTTACCCGTCACCTGCCCCGCACAGGGGAATTGACGCCCGACAATGTGTCCGGTGCTATGGGGGTGCAGACCGAAAGTGTGTATTCTCAAGCAAAATATGTAGTGCCCCGCCCGCCAGCCTTATGTCAGGGGTGCGGTCATCGTGATGTATATGCAGCACTCAATGAGGTGATAAAGGAATATCCAGACGCTCGTGTTTTTTCGGATATAGGTTGTTATACATTAGGTGCGCTGCCCCCCTTCCGTGCTATAGATACATGTGTAGACATGGGAGCTTCTATTACTATGGCCAAGGGCGCCGCCGATGCCGGTTTGTTCCCGGCCGTAGCTGTTATCGGTGATTCTACATTTACTCATAGCGGTATGACCGGTTTACTGGATGCTGTTAACGATAAGGCGCGTATAACAGTGATTATCTCGGACAACCTGACTACGGCTATGACCGGAGGGCAAGATTCGGCTGGAACCAATAAGTTTGAAGCCATCTGCCTGGGGCTGGGCGTTGAACCGGAACATGTGCATGTGGTAGTGCCTTTACCTAAGAATATGGATGAGATAACACGTATTATCCGCGAGGAAATTGAGTATGACGGCGTGTCGGTTATCATACCTCGCCGTGAATGTATACAGACGCTTAACCGTAAATTGAAACAAAAACGAGCTGAAAAGAAATAATCATGAAAAAAGATATAATCCTGTCGGGAGTAGGAGGTCAGGGCATTTTGTCCATCGCGACAATCATTGGAGAAGCGGCGGTAAAAGCCGGGTTGACCTTGAAACAGGCCGAAGTGCATGGTATGAGCCAGCGCGGAGGTGATGTGCAGTCTAACTTGCGTTTGTCGGATGATACCATATATTCCGATTTGATAAGCATGGGTGGTGCGGATATGATTTTGTCGCTGGAACCTATGGAGGCTCTTCGTTACTTGCCTTATCTGAATAAGGAAGGATGGATCATTACATCATCTGCTCCGTTCAAGAATATACCCGATTATCCTGAAGATGCCGCTTTACAAGATGAGCTGAAAGCTTTGCCTCATGTGGTGGCTGTGGATGTGGAGACATTGGCGCAGGAAAACCGAATGCCTAAGTGTGCCAATGTGATTTTGTTGGGTGCTGCTGCCCGTTATATGGGTATTTTGTCGGACAATGAGTTGCGCGATGCCGTAGGACGTGTTTTTGCGTCGAAAGGCAATGCCGTAGTGGAGATGAACAGACGGGCTTTCGATGTCGGTTATGCCGCTGTTTCCGCCCTTTAATGAGAAGAGCATGAAACATCGGGTATTTAGTGAAGAGTTGGTGGCACGGGTGGTCGACGAACTGAAAATCGGCGATTTGTCGCGTGCCACTATCGGCGAGGTTCTTTTGGTTGCTTCCAGGTTGGAAGAACTGACAGGTATTCCTTTTATTCGTATGGATCAGGGGTCGCCTGGTTTACCGGCCAACCGTATTGGGGTGGAGGCCGAAAAGGCCGCTCTCGACCGTGGAGTAGGGGCGCAGTATCCGGCTGCCGCTGGTGTTCCCGAACTGAAAGAGCAAGCTTCGCGTTTTGTCAAGGCTTTCCTGAATCTGGAAATCAGTGCTCGTGCCTGTATTCCTACAACGGGCAGTGTGGCGGCATCTTTCGGTGCGTTTGTTGCCTGTACCCAGCGAAAGACGGAACAAAAGAAGGTCCTGTTTATTGATCCGGGATTCCCTATTCAGAAGTCGCAGTTGCGTATTATCGGGGTGGAGTGGGAGCAGTTCGATATTTATCATTATCGAGGGGAGGCATTGCGCGATAAACTGGAAAGCTATTTACGTAAGGGAGATGTGGCCGCTATCGTATACTCCAACCCAAACAATCCCGCGTGGATTTGTCTGGAAGAGGAGGAATTGGCCATTATTGGTAAATTGGCAACACAATACGACGCGGTGGTGTTGGAGGATATGGCTTATTTCTGTATGGATTTTCGCAGCGATTACGGTAAGCCCTATGTGGCACCGTATCCGCCCAGCGTCGCCCGTTATACGGATAATTATATATTGATGTTGTCTTCGTCCAAGATATTCAGCTACGCCGGCCAGCGTATGGCGGTAGTGTGTGTGTCCGACAAGTTGTTTGATACTTATTATCCGGTGCTGGCCGAGCGATATGGCGATTCCGGTGTGTTCGGTCCGACGTTCATTGCGTCTATCCTTTATATGATCACTAGCGGGTGTACGGCTTCTACTCAATATGGTTATGCCGAGATGTTGCGTGCATCGTGCGATGGCGAGTTGGATTTTGTAAGCGATGTGCGAGAGTATGGCGTGCGGGCTGAACGGATGAAGAAGATCTTCACGGACAATGGTTTCCATGTTGTTTACGATTACGATGTAACGAAACCGGTGGGGGACGGCTTCTTCTTCACTATCGGTTATGGTAAGATGCGTAGCGGAGAATTGTTGAAAGAATTGCTTTATTACGGCGTGAGCAGTATAGCGTTGGGAACGACCGGTAGCGAACAAGAAGGCGTGCGTGCCTGTACTTCACGAATGCGCGAAGAATTGTATCCGATTATGCAAGAGCGTATGGAAGCCTTCCGGAGAGACCATCCTCTGGGAGAATAAACTATGTCGATTAAATATTAAATCAGAAGGACTGCCCATGATTTGGAACAGGAATAAAGAATGTATGAGTCGCGATGAAATGAGCGACTTGCAGGGAAAGCGCCTGCACAAACTAGTTACCTTGGTATATCACAATGTTCCGTTTTATCGGAATAAGATGCAGGTGATGGATGTGTCGCCAGACGATATACGTACGATAGAAGATATTGTGAAACTGCCGTTTACCACGAAACAGGATTTACGTGATAACTATCCTTACGGACTACAAGCGGCATCGCAGTCGGAGATTGTGCGTGTACATGCTTCTTCGGGCACAACGGGTAATCCGACTATTGTAGGGTATACCCGCAAGGATTTGTCGGTGTGGTCGGAAGTAATGGCACGCAGTCTGGCCGCTTACGGCATTACGCGGAAAGACACTTTCTCGGTTAGTTACGGTTATGGGCTTTTTACCGGTGGCCTTGGTGCTCATTACGGTGTGGAAAATTTGGGAGCTACGGTAATACCCGCTTCTACGGGTAACACGGAAAAACACATTCGCCTTATCCGTGATTTACATATCACGGGCATTGCCTGTACGCCTTCTTATGCCCTCTATCTGGCTGAGACGCTGGACAAGATGGGGCTGACGAAGGAGGATATAGATTTGCGGGTCGGGGCTTTCGGTGCGGAGCCTTGGACGGAAAACATGCGTCGCGAAATAGAGGAGCGTTTGGGAATAAAGGGATATAATCTATATGGGCTGAGTGAGATCATGGGGCCCGGAGTTTCGTATGAATGTCAGGAGCAACACGGTTCGCATATCAATGAGGACCATTTCTATCCCGAGATAATAAACCCGGATACATTGGAGCAATTACCGAAAGGACAACAAGGAGAACTTGTATTCACTACGCTTACCAAGGAAGGAATGCCTTTATTGCGATACCGTACGAAGGATCTTTGTTCGTTGATGGAAGGGGAGTGCGCCTGCGGACGAACAAATGTACGGATGAGCCGTATCATGGGACGGAGCGATGATATGCTTATTATTCGAGGTATCAACGTATTCCCCTCGCAGGTTGAAAGTGTTATACTTGAGATGCCCGAGTTCGAGCCGCATTACATGCTGGTGGTAGATCGGGTGAACAATCTTGATACGTTGCAGGTTCAGGTTGAAGTGCGACAAGACTATTTTTCCGATGAAATCGGTCGGATGCTGGCTATGAGAAAGAGACTGGTTGACAAACTGAAGAGTGTTCTCTCTATCAGTGCCGATGTGAAGTTGATGGAACCCAACAGCATAGCTCGTAGTCAAGGCAAAGGAAAGCATGTGATAGACAATCGTAAACTGAACTAAAACATCTGTAAATATGACCATCAAGCAATTGTCCGTGTTTTTAGAGAATAAAACCGGGCGCATAAATGAAGTGACCAAGATACTGGCAAAGAACAATATCAATATGCACGCTTTCAGTATGGCGGAGACGACGGACTTTGGCATACTTCGCCTCATTGTATCTGATGTGGACAAGGCCGTGAATGCCTTGCGTGAGGCTAGTTTTGCCGTTATATTGACAGACGTGGTGTGTTTGAGCTGCCCCAATGTAGCCGGTTCCTTATCGGCTATTATGGAGAAACTGGCCACGCATGACATTTTTATCGAATACATGTATGCCTTTGCACAAGGTGACGAGGCGCATGTAATTATCCGTCCGAATAATTTGCCCCGCTGTCTGGAGACGTTGCAGCAAGAGAGTTGCGACGTACTTGATAAAGACCGATTATGAAACGGTCGCGTCACGAAGCGGAATAGGCTGGAAAATGCAGCGTGACTCCATCCTCGGACGCACATAATTCTTACGCAGAGGTATACGCAAGTGTACGCTTATGCGTAAGACAATGATTTTGAAAATAGAATACCGTCCGTTTCGGAGCCTATTATGGTAACGGACAAACAAACGCTGCCGAAAGAATGATTCCTTTGATAAGTCTGTAGACAAGGAAGTCTTTCGGCAGCGTTTGTTTTATGCGGTTGCCACGTATGGCTCGTCTTATTCTTTCTTTTTCAGTTCGGCGTCGAACTGGCGGTTTGAGGTTGTATGGGGCACAGAACGAAGCGTATAAAGCAGGGTAGGGGTGAAATGGGATTAAATGCTTTGATGTTCAAAGAGTTGTGCGCATATTGATAAAACGGTGGCGCAAAACGAAATGTTTACGCGGGTTTAATTTCGGTTTACGTGGAGGGGCTATTGAGGCTGCGAAAGTTTACAGATGGCGATGCTTTGGCTTACATCGTGTTTGCACTGGCAATTGATGGGGGTGAAGTAGGGACGTAGGGCGGTTTTGAACCGCTTTTTTTATTGTCTTATTTGAAGTAGTTATATTTTAATATATTCCATATAATAGTTATTTAGTATATTTGTAGGCAATAATAATAAAGATATGGCAAAGGTTATACATGTACATTTGACGCACGGAATTGAGGGAACAAAGCGGAGAGACTGGTATTTTAGCAGCATTTCGGCGGTATATACGGTGCTGACGGCTGAACAGGTGGGTGCAACGAAGAATTATCTGCTTCATGCCGGGCTTTCTGGGAATGGTACAGTATGCACTAAAAGGGCTATAATTAAGCAATCTACGCTTATTTCGGGTGGTTCTGGTAGTAGTTCCAAGGAATGATGTTTTAAGGGGCTTAGAGCGCAATTTTAACAGCATTATATTGGTGCCGGTTTGGGGAGGTCGGATGGCCTCCCTTTTTTAATGTCTAAAATGAACGATTTTGATATTGGG
>CAJUDC010000125.1 GCA_910584955.1 uncultured Paraprevotella sp.
CAGTCCGAGCCGAAGCCCGGGAACGCCGTAGGACTTGGAGATGCTTTTGATGACGATCAGGTGAGGATATTTCATCAGTATCTCGTTGTGCAGCAGGGTTTGTGAGCGCCCCTCTGTGGCGAAATCGACGAAAGATTCGTCCAGCATCAGGCGGATGTTTTGTTCTTTCGTCCAGTCCAGCAGCCGTTTCAGGTCGGGCAACGGGATAAAGTTGCCCGACGGGTTGTCCGGGTTGATGAGTAACAGTTGATCGACCGGCCTGTCGGTGAAAAATGTTATCAGCTCGTCGGCGGTGTAATGGAAATCATTGCCGGAAGGGATGAACGGAACCACCTGTTGCCGGGCTGTGCGATTAGGGTATTCTTCGAAGGTGGGGAAAGGGATGCCTATGCGCCCGTCGGTGTGTTCCATGAGGCTCTTGATCAGTTCGGTCGCCCCGTTGCCCACTACCACGAAGTCCTGCTTCAGTCCGAAATTCTTTGCCATCACCAGCGTGTTGACGTGCATGCCGGAGGGATATTCGGTGAGCAGTGTGTCGAAGTTCGACCGTAGCTCGTCGCGCATTTTCTGCGGGGGAAAATACGGATTCACCAGGTAACAGAAATCTTTCAGTTTGGGGAAACGCCAATAGCCGCCGTAGCGCTTGTGATACATGTGGAGCTTGTCTTCGTCGGCAAACAGGGTCGATGCGATATCCAAGTCTTGGGCATCGTCGATTTCGTACCAGTTTTCGCCTTCCAGCGGCAGGCCTTTGAGTTCGCAGTTGTCCAGCAAGGTGATGACACGCAACACCTGTTCGTAGTATTCGTTGTTGCCCAGCGCCTTGCTGTATGCCTCCAGGAACGGTACATAATGGCTACGCAGGAATTCCTTTCCGAACTTGTAGATATTCACCGTTTTGTAATAGGAAGCGATGTCTTCGTACCGGAACGCTTTTTTCGAGATAAAGTCCACGATGTCTTTTTCTCCGTTCAACCGCACCATCGTGCCGTCCATCCACGGTTCGTATTTGGCCACCAAAGCCAGGTTGGGATAAGGATTGTCGATGATTTTGCGGAACAGCGAGTCCTCGAAGATGAGGTCCGATTCGATGAGCAGCGTATCTTGCCGTTGCAACTCCTCCTTGGCCAGGTAAAGTGAATATATATTGTTGGTTTTGTCGTAGACGGGGTTATAAATGTATTCCACGGGCGTGCCCCGGTAGCAGTCTCCTACGTGGCTGCGCAGTTTCTCCCCCTGATAGCCGATGACGAGGAGGATGCGTTCGAGCCCCAGTGCGGATAATTGTGTCAGCAGGCGGTCGATCAGGCACACGCCGTTCACCTTCACCATACACTTGGTGTTCTCGTGTGTCAGTTCGCCCAGGCGCTTGCCCATGCCGGCTGCTAGTATGATGGCTTGCATAATTACAGGTATATGTTTTTGCAAAAATAGCAAATAAAAACAGAGTTAGGAAGAAAACGGTCGTAGTTTTTCTTCCTAACTCTCCCGTTCCCTGTCGATGCGGTCCAGCAGGGTGTCGCTGGTGCCGCTCACTGTTTTGCGGCAGAACATCTTGCCGCTGCGGCGCAGTGTGGTCCAGTCCTCCGCCGTGAGGATTTTGATGACGGGATGGTAATAGATGTAGTGTAACGGCGTCAGATCCGCCAGCGAGGTATAAGGGGTAGTGGTGAGCAGTGCCTTGTCGGCAAACGGAGAATGAAAGGTCAGGGTTTGCCAAAGTGTTTCGTCCGGTCCGAACGAGGTGCTGAAATACCGCTCTATCTCCGGGTGGCGGTTCAGCTCGTCCAGCAGGTAACGCCCCAGCGCCGGGGTGATGCACCACCACGAAGAGCCTTTGTGAAGGCGGTATGTCCGGTCGCCGGCCTTGAACGTAAGAGGTTTGCGTATACCTGTGGCGGCTATCAGTTTTCGGGCCAGAATGCGCAGTTTGGCCTCCAGCCGGGGCCATCCGATTTTCCATTCCGCCAGCGGGCGGTACAGGCTATATCCCTGCGTTACGGCAGCGGTTTGTCGGGTCATGTCAATGCCTTGTATCCATTCGCGCTCGCCGCCTTGTTCCAGAAAACGGTCGATGGCGGCATTGCTCCACAGGGGATAGTCCAGGCCGCTCAGCGTGAGCAGGCGATCGCACGGAATGCCTGTTCGAAAATACGCCTCAAGCAGGATGCGTTGATAGCGCACCTGGGTGATATTGCCCCAACCGATGTCCGCCCGTCGGTCGGTGAAGTGTATGTTCGGTCCGCGAAGGCGTTCCCGGAAGGGGCCGATGTCCGCCTTGGCATCAATATGAATAAAAAATTCGGCGTTCGGCTGGAGCGCTTTCACCAGGCGTTGCAGATGCGCCGGATCGTTGTGGGCGGAAATCAGATACGCGATCTTCATGCTTTGTTTTTTTTCTTGAGTAAGAAACGGATGCTTTCCCGCAGAATCTCGGCCCGGGTCAGATAAAGCGTTCCGGCATACAAGCCGGCGGCTGTTATGATCTTGGCCGGCAGTAACAACATGGGGGCTTCGATGGGGCGGGTGATGACCGCCGTAACCAGCATGACGGCAGCCGCGATGAAAGCAAAAGGAAGTATGTCGGCCAGCGCCTCCATGAGGCGGAAAGCGATGAGGCGGCGGATAAAGAAGTGCCACATGAGGAGCCACAGCACATTGATACATACAAAAGCGGTGATCATGGTCTCTATGCCGTAAGGATGGGCCAGGTAGAGCGCCAGCCAGATACACAGGCAGGTGGCTATGGTATTGACGAGGTTGATATCCGACTTGCCCTTGCTGATGACAAGTTTGGAGTAGAGCGTGGTGAGGGGATAGAAGGCACCGTACACGCACAGCATCTGCAAGTACGGCACGCTCGGCATCCATCGCTCGCCAGCGGCCAGCCGGATAAATTCAGGGGCTACGAGCGCCAGGCCGAACATGCAGGGGAAGGAGATAAAACTGGTGAACCGCAGCATCTTGCGAAACACCTGTATGTAGCGTTCGGGGTCGTTCTTCACTTGTGTCAGCGTGGGTTGGGCCACACCGGACACCATGCTGTCGATAGTGCCTATGCCCATGTCGTTCCAGCGGCTGGCATTACCGTAGTAACCGGTCATCTCACGGGTGTAGAACCGTCCCAGCAGAACGGAGAATACGTTTCGGTTGATTTGTTGGAAAAGATTCGTCACGAGCAATTTGCTGCTGAATCCGAACATATCGCGTATCGGTCGGAAGTCCCACTCCAGCGTGGGGCGCCACGGCGAGTAAGCCCAGTTCATAAGCATCACTACCGTGACGAATATCACCCCTTGTGCGGCCAGGCCCCAGTAAGCCAGTCCGTACCAGGCCATGAGGATGCTGGATAATCCCGAAACCACGAGTGCGGTGATGAAGATGATCGAACTTTGTTTCACCATCAGATGGCCGAACAGATAAGCCCGTTGGGCGATGCCCCAACCGGAAATCAGAAAACTCAGGAACGAAAAGCGGGCCAGAGGCGTAAGGGCCGGTTCGTTGTAGAAATCGGCAATCAGCGGCGCACAGCAGAACAGGATGAGGTAGAGCACGGCACCGGTGAGAACGTTGAACCAGAACACGGCGTTGTAGTCGCGGTGTTCCGGTTCCTTCTTGTTTGCCAAAGCCGCTGTAAAACCGCTTTCCTGCAGATTGCTGGCCACGCTGCTGAAGATGGTGAGCACCTGTACGGTGCCGTAGTCTTCGGGGGCGAGCAGTTGCAGCAGGCATATACCCACCGTCAGATTCAGCACTTGCACGATACCGTTGCTCAAGCCGCCCCACAGCAGCCCCTTGGCGGTTTTCTCTTTCAAGGATGTTTCACTCATTCGCGGTGTGCCTTTCATTATATTTTCACAAAAATAAGACATCCTTTCCGTTCTTCAAAGAAAAAGATTTATTTTTGCGCGATTTAAGTTCTTGTGAGATGAGCGGAATTTTATTACGGTTAATCGGTGCCTTGTCGCAGCCGCTGCGCAAGAATGCCGTGTTTTTCGGCTTCATGTATCTGCTCTTTGTGTGGTGCTATTACGCTGAGCCGGGCGCGACGTCGGCTCCTTTCCGCTATGCCGAACTGTATGCCGACTTGTTTGCCGTCTGTCTGGTGCTGGGTTTCCTGCCTTGCCGGTTGCGGAGAGGGGTACGCTGGATACTGGCCTTGTTTTTCTTTCTGGTGGTAGGGGTCGATTGTTTTGTATATCATCGTTTCGACTCCACCCTGACGCCCACGATGTTACAGCTGGCGATGGAGACGGATGCCCGCGAGGCCGGTGAGTTTTTCAGTTCCTATGTATGTAGCCGTCAGTCGTTGTTGCTAGCGGCCGGTCTGCTGCTGTTGGGTGGTCTGTATGCCTTGTCGGAACGTTTTTCTTTCCGTATACGCCGTTGGGTCTGTGCATTGTTCCCGTCTCTCCGGTCGGCCGCTCCGGTGTTGAAAGCACTGTTTTCTATTGTCGTTTGGGGCATGCTGGGGATGGCGCTCGGCCAGGTGTGGGAAGGGAAGCGTCATACGTTCGAATTGTTGTCGCAGCGGAGCACCAACGAGATGGAGCGGATGTATAACAAGGGCTATTCGAAAGGACTTTATAATCCCGCCTACCGTTTTTACTTTTCTCTGTATGCCAATGCGCTGACCTGGGAGCAGATCGGGAGGCTGAAACAGCATGTGGCGCTGACACAGGTAGACAGCTGCTCCTTCCGTTTGCCGGTGATTGTGTTGGTGATCGGTGAAAGCTATAACAAGAAGCATTCGTCGCTTTTCGGGTATACCCTGCCCACAGCACCCCGCCAGTGTGAACGGGCCGCCGGAGGCGGACTGATACCGTTTTCGGATGTGGTCACCCCCTGGAACCTGACCAGTCATGCGTTTAAGAATGTGTTTTCGCTCTACAGTTACGGCATGCCGGGCGACTGGTGCGACCATACGCTTTTTCCGGCTGTGTTTCGCCGGGCGGGCTATCGGGTGACCTTCCTGACCAATCAGTTTGTGCAGTCGGCGGGCGAGAATGCTTTCGACTTCAGCGGCGGTTATTTTTTGAACGATGAAGAACTGAGCCGGTGGCAGTTCGATGTGCGCAACGCCCGGAAGCATACGTATGACGAAGGGTTGCTGACTGATTACGATTCGCTGTGCCGCTCTTCTGCGCCCGAACACCGTCTGGTGATTTTCCACCTGCTGGGGCAGCACGTGGGCTATGAGAATCGTTATCCTGCCGACCGGCGTAGGTTCGGTCCGACGGACTATCACCGGCCCGACATGAACGCGGAGCAGTTGGGCCGGCTGGCGGATTATGACAACGCCACCTTATATAATGATTCCATCTTGGATCGGATCTTGAGCCGGTTCGAGCAGGAGGACGCCGTGGTGATCCACATGCCCGATCACGGTGAGGAGGTTTTCGACGGGATACGCCATTTCGGTCGTCTGCATTCGTCTGCCCTGCGCCCCCGTATGGTGGAAAACGAGTTTGAGTTGCCCTTTTGGATTTGGTGTTCTCCCCGTTGCCGGGAACGGCATCCCGAACTGGTGCGCCAGATCCGGGAGGCTGCCGACCGTCCTTTTATGACCGATGATTTGCCGCACCTGCTGTTCTATCTGGCCGGTATTTCCTGTCCCGGTTACGATGAGAGCCGCGCACTGATAGCTCCTGCTTTTGATACCCGGCGTAAACGGTTGCTCAAAGGAGTGCGGGATTATGATCGTATCATGGAACCGCCGACGCATTGATTTTCCGTCGGCGTGCCCGTCCCGTATCGGCCTGCTGAGGATCCGTTTTAAGCTCCCGGGTTCGTGCTTCGGTTTTCCCTTCCTCGTCTGTTCGGCATTGTCCGCCCGTCAGTCGTGCGTTTTCTGTACGTGAGGGTGTTTCGGGAGGCTCTCGGACAGGAAAAAACAGGTTGTGCGATGCAGTTTTTCAACGGGAGAAAGGCTATGCCTGATTTATTTCGTACTTTTGCGTGCCGCGCTTGTCACAAAGGCATCCGGTTCGTATACGCCGTTAAAAGAGAAGAGGACATGAAACTTGAGTTGGGCCGACGGGAGACGGCTGTATTGAAGGGGATGGCTATTCTGGTCATCATGCTGCATAATTACTGCCATTGGTTGTCGTTTACCGTGAAAGAGAACGAATTCACCTGGCAGTATAAGTGGGTATATTATATGCGGAAACATTTGATGTCACCCGACGGGAATCTTCCGCTCGACCTGTTCTCTTTTTTCGGTCACTACGGAGTGCCTGTATTTGTGTTTTTGAGCGGATACGGTCTGGTCAGGAAATACGGAACGGAGCGGGACGGAATGCCGGCTGTCGGGCGCTTTATAGGCTATAATATAGGTAAGTTCTGGAAACTGATGCTACCGGCCTGGCTACTGTTTATGGTGACGGACGCGGTCTGGGTGGCCGGTCGGTTCCGGTTTACCCTTTCCGGTGTGCTGCAACAGCTGTTGTTCGTCATCAATCTTTGTCCCGAGCCCGGAAAGCATATTTTGCCCGGTCCGTTCTGGTATTTCGGGCTTACGTTGCAGCTGTATCTGCTTTACCGGTTGTATGTATGGCGGTTGGGGCGTCGCGGGTTGCTGGTGTTGGCGCTCTGTTCCGTGCTTCTGCAAGCCTTGCTGTTGCACTTGGGCGGGTGGTGGAGCACCGACGGGTTGGAGTATGTTCGCTATAATTTTGTGGGCGCCTTGCTTCCGTTTTGCATGGGTGTGTACGCAGCCCGTTTCGATTTTTGGCTTCCGGTCCGTCGCCGGTGGTGTGCGTTGGGGACCGTGCTGATGGCTGTTTGGACGGTCTGGGGCGGTTATAATCCTTATACTTGGTTGGTTGTACCGGTTTTCTGTGTATATGTCGCTTTGCTTTGCCTTCGTGCTTTGCCTGTTGCCGTGGTCAGGCCGCTGGAGTGGGTCGGTGCTGTTTCCGCATCTGTTTTTGTTCTTCATCCCGTCTGGCGTCCGTTGTGGTTGGCTTGGGCCGGTGACGGATACGTTTATGCCGGCCTGTTGGGCTATGTTGCGGTGGTGCTCCTTTCTGCGTGGGGGTATCATGGTTTGCAGAAACGGTTGCCTTCTTTCCGGTTGTAGGTTTATAATAGAAATATAATCGTTTTACCTGTTCTTATGGATAGATGGATGTATGATAATCAGATTTATAGGGTGGACATACCGGCTTTTCCCTTGGATTAAGGCGAATCTTTTGGCTTTTATTCGCAAATGCAAGTTCGGCCCTTTTATGATGTGTGGCTGTAAGCTTTCTTTCGGGATGCGAATTATAATGGCGTATTAACGGTTCAGTAGCAAATCAGTGGGGATAAGCATACAAGTTGGCAATACGGAAAA
>CAJUDC010000126.1 GCA_910584955.1 uncultured Paraprevotella sp.
TACCGGAGGCTTTTCCGTATCATCCGTACGGCTATACGACAACCGTTACTTTACTTCCCATATATCATTGGTGTACAACAGGTCATTAAAGCAATGGCAGGGATTTTTCTCTTTTATCTCCATGATCTGTTCATTGACAGCCGCATCATAGGTGGGGGCTTCCACATCCCGGATCACACCCAGCGCAACCGGGAAATCAGGCCCTTCCATCAAAGCCAGCTTCAGATGCAGCGTACTGTCCTGACAATGGGCGTCGTGCACCAGCAAATCGCGTTCTGTGACACCGTTCTCGCCCAACCGCACGACTTTCAGTCCGAAGCCTTCCTGCATCAGTCCGAGTTCACGGTTTTCACCAAAAACCATCGGTTGTCCGTGTTGCAGATAGATGGCATGTTTGGCACGTCCTTCTTTAGTGGCAACCGCATCGTGGGTACCGTTATTGAAAATCACACAATTCTGCAGAATCTCACACACGGAGGCCCCTTTGTGAGCGGCAGCGGCTTTCAGTATTTCCACCGTGCCGGCGGCATCGGTAGCCACCGCCCGCGCAAAGAAGCGTCCACGGGCGCCAAAGCAAAGCTCAGCCGGTCGGAACGGATCTTCGACCGTACCGTAAGGCGACGATTTACTGACAAAACCACGGGGCGAGGTAGGAGAATACTGACCTTTGGTAAGACCGTAAATCCGGTTGTTCAACAGAATCATATTCAGGTCTACGTTTCGCCGGATGGCGTGGATAAAATGATTGCCGCCGATAGCCAGTCCGTCGCCGTCGCCCGAAATCTGCCACACGGAAAGAGCCGGATTGCTCACCTTGCATCCGGTGGCGATAGCGGCAGCCCGTCCGTGAATGGTCTGCATGGCGTACGTATTCATATAATAGGGCAGACGGCTGGAGCAACCGATACCGGAAATAACGGCCACATTGTGGGGCGCCACACCGATTTCGGCCATAGCCTTATGGAGCGACGCCAGAAAAAAGTGATCGCCGCAACCCGGACACCAACGCGGTTGTCCTTTCTTATAATCTTGTGCTGTATATGTGCTCATTGTTTTTTCTTCTTATCGGTTATCACTTGTTATATATCTCCGTAAAAGCTTCTACCAACTCGGCCACGACAAACGGCTGTCCTTTCACCTGATTGAACTGCCAGGGAGTGAAACCGTCGATTCTCATACGCAGATAACCGGCAAACTGTCCCAGGTTCTGCTCGGCCACCACCACTTTCTTATACCGGCCAAGCACAGCCGCCGTATTGGCCGGCAGCGGATTCAGGTAGGAGAAATGGGCCAACGCCACCTTCTTGCCCGCCGCCATCATGGTTTCCATCGCCGAATGCAAATGACCGTAGGTTCCGCCGAAACCGACGATCAGCAGCTCGGCGTCGTCCGTACACCCCTGCACCTCGACATCGGGTACGGGGATACGGGCTACCTTCTCGGCGCGCAAACGGCACATGTGATCGTGGTTCTCCGGGTCGGTACTGATAGCGCCCGTGCGACCGTCCTTTTCCAATCCGCCCAAAATATGGGTATACCCTTCCGTGCCGGGGATGGCCCAATAGCGTACCTGATTCTCGGGATTGCGCTGATAGGGCGTATAGCTTCCGGCCATTTCGGCAGGTGCATAAGGCGGACGGATAGACGGATAGGCATCCAGGTCGGGCAGACGGAACGCTCCCGAACCGTTGGCCACAAAAGCATCGGTAAGCAGGACGACAGGCGTCATGTGCTCCAAGGCCATCTTGCAAGCGGCATAAGCGGCATCAAAACAGTTCACCGGAGAGGTGGCGGCGATGACGGGCATCGGCGATTCACCGTTTCGGCCGAAGAGGGCCTGCAACAGGTCGGTCTGCTCGCTCTTGGTGGGCAAACCGGTAGAGGGTCCTCCGCGCTGCACATTCAGCACCACCAACGGCAGTTCGGTGATCACGGCCAGGTTCATGGCTTCCGATTTCAAACACACACCGGGGCCGGACGTGGACGTGACGGCCAGCGCACCGGCAAAAGCGGCCCCTACAGCCGAAGCGCAGCCGGCAATCTCATCTTCGCACTGTACCGTAGTAACGCCCAGACTTTTATGCTTCGACAATTCATGCAGCACGTCGGTAGCCGGCGTAATGGGATAAGACCCCAGGAACAGGCGCAGTCCGGCTTTCTCGGCGGCGGCAATAAAACCGTAAGCCGTAGCCTTATTACCCATAATATCCATATATTTACCGGGCACCTTGGTCTTCGATTCTATTTTATAGGTGTGCGATACGGAGGCATGCGTATTGGCTCCGTAATCATAACCGGCCTGAATCACTTTAATATTAGCCTCGGCCACACCGGGTTTCCGCACAAATTTCTCCTTGAGCAGAGCGAAAGCAATGTCCAGATCGCGATTAAACAACCAGCACACCAAGCCCAAAGCAAACATGTTACGGCATTTCAGCATGGCTTTGTTATCCATTCCCGAATCCGCTAGGCAGTCTTTCACCATCTGCGTGATAGGAGCGGCAATCACGTCGTTCTTAATACCTAATTCGGCAATCGGATCCTGGGTGACAAACGCCGCTTTCTCCAGGTCTTTCGGTCCGAAAGCGTCGGTGTCCATAATGATGCAGGCCGTAGGTTTGGCATAGCGGTATTGCGTCTTCAGAGCGGCAGCATTCATCGCCACCAGCACGTCACATTTGTCACCGGGCGTAAAAACGCGACCGGCACCGATATGAACCTGAAAACCGGACACACCGGTCAGCGATCCCTGCGGGGCACGGATGTCGGCAGGATAATCGGGAAAGGTACAGATGTCATTGCCGACCGTTGCCGAAACGGTGGAAAATATATTTCCGGCCAACTGCATTCCGTCACCGGAATCACCGGAAAAGCGAACCACAACGTGGTCCAGTTCCTTAACTTCTAATGTATCTGCCATACGAATCATGATTTAAGTACAAAATATGTGCTTCTTTTTCTCTTTTTACCATATTGGAATGCAAAGTTCGCAAAGATATGTGAAAAAACAAAATATTTTGCTTTCAAAAATTAAGTTTAACAAACAGTATTCCGTTCATTTTTCCCGAAAAGACGTGCATTTTACGACAAACCGTAAGTTTGCGCACCCTCATTATTTCTTACCGGAAACGAAGGAATCGCTTTTCCTTCTCCCGGAAAAGCATCAAAAAAACAACCGGAATCTTATTTTTTTGATACGGAAAATTTTTCCTTTCAGCGGAAAGGCGTACCTTTGTACGCATAACGCCTTTGTAGTTCAATGGATAGAACAACGGTTTCCTAAACCGTCGATCCGGGTTCGATTCCCGGCGGAGGTACTCTGCAAGGCAAACTGCCCGTTTGCCTTGCATTTTGTTAAAAGAAAAGCGTTTTTAGCGACATTTATCCCGTTCCGGCAGGCGTAGAAAGTCCGTTTCCCTGCTCTAAAAAAGCGAATCATCCACCTAAAGCAGTCCGGTGATGCTCATCTCACAGCGATAAGAAGCGCATCAGGAACGCACGTAGCGAGCCATCCGTTCGCATGAGACGAGCACCCCGATCATACCTTACCGCCCACATCATGTCCAATCGTGCCCCCACAAAGAGAAAAAGCGCTGTATGAACCAACCATTCCCGTCTGGTTCGTCCAATTCAATTGTAAGGGAAAAAGAAAAAAAGTTTCCGCAAACGACTGACCGACATTCTTATAGCACGTTTTATGGCGAAATAGCAACCGCTGAGAATCCCGTATCGGCAAAAGCATCCGTTTCCAGCCCTTACAACACGGTTACGAAAACAGCAGGGTAACAAAATGTCAGCATACATACAAAAAGCCGTCCCCGGAAAAATCCGGGGACGGCCTCAAAAATATATCCGTCGGAGAATACTCCGATAACAAATACCGGTAAACTTACGCTTTCACCGCAACGGCATCGTCTTCCTTAATCGTACGTCCCATCGTCAGATAAGCCACCGGAGCAGCCATGAAGATGGAAGTAAACGTACCTACAACCACACCCAGCATCATGGCAAAGGCGAAGCTACGGATGCTCGTACCGCCGAAGAGGAAGATGATCAGCAATACAATGAACGTAGACACCGAGGTGTTGATCGTACGCGTCAACGTAGAATTCAAGGATGTATTGAACAAATCCTGACGGTTGCGTCGCGGATACAGACCGATGAACTCACGGATACGGTCGAATACCACCACCTTATCGTTGATCGAATAACCGATAGCCGTCAGCACGGCACCGATAAAGGTCTGGTCGATTTCGAGCGAGAAAGGCAACACGCCCCACATCAGCGAGTAAACACCCAGTATGATCACCGTGTCCACCGTCAAGGCTACTGTAGCGCCTACAGAGAACGCCACATTGCGGAACCGCACCAGAATATAGAGGAAAATTGCCGTAATGGCCAGCAACACGGAGATGATGGCACCGCGCGTGATGTCCTCGGCAATGGACGGACCTACCTTCTGCGAGCTGATGATGGAACCGCCGGCACGTTCGTCACGGTTGATAAACGTCTGTAAATCCAGATCCTCGGCCAGCAATCCGCCACCCTTGAGCACCTCGAACAGTTTAGCCTCGATTTCAGCATCTATATCCGTACCTTCTTCGTCAATACGGTAGTTGGTGGAAATACGTATCTGGTTGTTATCCGATCCCAGGGCAATAGCCTGTGTATTGGCATCACCGAACTGGCTGTCGAGCAACGCACGAACGGCTTCGGGCTGAACCTCTTTCTCAAACAACACCACGAAGTTACGTCCACCCGTAAAGTCGATACTTTTCTGGAAACCGCGCACAACCCAAGAACCCACGCCGATCAGCACCAATATGCCGAATATGGCGAAAGACTTCTTATACGCCCCCATAAAATTGAAATGCGTATCCCGCAGGAACTTCTCGGAGAAGGAGGTGGTGAAAGTGAGTTTCGTCCACTTGTCTTTACCCAGACGGTTTTCATACACCAGACGGGTCATGAATACAGCCGTAAAGAACGATACGAGAATACCGATGATCAACGTCGTGGCAAAACCACGGATCGGACCCGTACCGAACCAATAGAGGATGATACCAGTAATAATGGATGTAAGGTTAGAGTCGAAGATGGCCGAGAAGGCATTGGCATATCCGTCCGCCAAAGCCTGACGCACGTTCTTGCCCGCACGGAGTTCTTCTTTCGTACGCTCATAAATCAACACGTTGGCATCCACAGCCATACCCAGCGAAAGCACCATACCGGCAATACCGGACATGGTAAGCGCGGCCTGGAACGAGGTAAGGATACCCAACGTAAAGAAGAAGTTCAGTATCAGGGCACAGTTAGCCACCATGCCGGGGATCATACCGTACATGGCTATCATGTAAAGCATCAGTATGACGAGCGCCACACCAAACGAGATAAAGCCCATCTGAATGGATTCGGCACCCAACGTCGGACCGACGATCTCCTCGGAAACGATATGAGCCGGTGCCGGCATCTTACCGCTCTTCAACACATTAGCCAAGTCGCGCGTATCTTCTGTAGTGAAACGACCGGTAATCTGCGACACACCGCCCGTAATTTCGTTTTGCACCGTAGGAGCACTGTATACGCAATCGTCAAGCACGATAGCGATGCAACGCTGTTGGTTGGCCTTGGTAAGCGCAGCCCAGCGACGGGCACCGTCGGTATTCATCGTCATGCTTACGCACGGACGGTTATTCTGATCAAATTCGTCATTGGCTTCCGACACAACGTCACCCTCCAGGGGAGCACGACCGTTACGTTCCGTCACCTTGATGGCATACAACTCATATATATCACCGCTTTGGCCCTTGCCGAGACCTTTCACGCCCCATTTCAGACGCAAGTCGGCAGGCAGGACAGCCTTAGCCTCATCCGAAGCCAGGAACCGGTTAACAGCGGCCGTATCGCGCCAGTTGGCATAACCCACGACACACCCCATATTTCCTTGAGCTACCTGAAGCACGGCAAACAGAGGATGTTCTTTCTTGAACTTCTCATACTCGGCCGATTGTTTATCACCGGAAGCCTGCGCTGCGCCGGTAGCACCTTTCACGGCTGTAGCCAAATCGGCTGTCTTCTGTACCAGCGTATCGGCAGAAACCGCCTGAGCGGAATCGGCCACTGCCGTTTCTTCTACAGCAGATTCGGCGGATGACGTCACTCCGGCCGAGGCCAACTCGCGATCCAAAGTCACCAGGAAAGGAACGGCTTCCATGGTATTGTATGTCTCCCAGAACTCCAGATTAGCGCTTCCCTGCAACAACTTACGTACGCGGTCCGGCTCTTTGATACCGGGCATTTCCACCATGATACGCCCCTCTTCTCCCTTAACGGACTGAATGTTGGGCTGTACCACACCAAAGCGGTCGATACGGTTACGAAGCACATTGTAGGAGTTCTCGATAGCTACCTTTACCTCCTCGCGCAATACTTTCTCAACCTCGGCGTCCGTACTCTTGGTGTTTACTTTGCCTTTCAACTGCTGCGTAGCAAAGAGTTCAGCCAAACGGGCCTCCGGTGCCAACCGCTTATATTCTTTTACAAACAGGGTAATAAATCCGCTTCTGTCGTTGACGGAAGCTTTTGTTGCTGCTGCAATCGCTTGGTTAAAGGCAGGCTCGTCCTTGTGATCGGCCAATGCTTTCACCACTTCCGGTACGGAAACTTCCAAAATGACGTTCATACCGCCTTTCAGGTCCAAGCCAAGGCCAATACCCATTTCACGACACTCTTTCAGCGTGTACACCCCGAGATAGAACGGTTCATTCTGCATTGAATCGAGATAGTGCTGACCGGCTTCCGCACCTTGTGCAGCGGAGATCTTCGCCGCTTTGCGTTCCTGCCACTTTTCAGCCCCCGTAAACGAGAGATAGAACAAGCAGACCAGAGCCAGCAGAATTGCGAAAACCTTTACAAATCCTTTGTTTTGCATTTCTTTAATTGATTATTTTTTTGATATTATTATTAGATACCTGTTTTTCAATAAGGGCACAAATATAAGGCTTTTTTTAGATACGAGCGCCACGTTATCTAAATTAATTAGAAAAAGAGCCTACTTTTTAAGCCTTTTCAGATAGGTAACCAGCGGATAATGGTCGGAATAATTCACGGATTTATCCACATACGTATGCCGTGATTCCCATTCTTCGGAAAAAAGAATATGGTCGATACGTACATA
>CAJUDC010000127.1 GCA_910584955.1 uncultured Paraprevotella sp.
CTTTCCTACAAACAGCCCCGACCGCTAGCGGATATTTCCATGCGGTCGGGGCTGATTTCTTTTTCAGGCTCTTTTATTTGCTTATGCCGGAAAGAGGCGGGGCCTCTTTCCGGCTTTTTGCTATTTTTTCTCGGTTTTCTTCACTGTTGCTTTCGACGCCGTTTTTTTAGCTGCGCTCTTCCGGGGCGCTTTGCTGTCCGTATCTTTAGCATCCAGTTTGTTCAAACGAGTTGTCAATCGGGCAATCTCTTTATCTTTCACGGCCAACTCTTCACCCTGATTTTTAATTGTCGTCAGCAAAGCGTTCAGCTCTTCGTTTTCAATCTCACTCGGATAAAGGTTGTTCACCCGGTTGGTAAAATCACCCAAGATGTTCATATAATTTGTAAAGGCATCATACGGCGAATCATAAATACCACGATACCCCACCGGCTTGGTCGTCATAAAACGGAAATTATTGCTGGCCTGCAGATAATCCCAGTCCTGCTTGATACGACGGTCGTTGCAGATACGCACGCGATCGGCCACACTATATAATTTATTGAAAGCCTCGCGCTGCATCACATTACCCAGCCAGCAACTGGTATCACGCTCTTCGTCGGTCCAGGAAACGGGGTACGGCACTTCAAGCGCCGCCACCGATTTCGTTTTGGCCAAGATCTCGGAAGGCGTAGCAAATTCTATACCCCGCTCTTTGGCACACTGCGGAATCGCTTTCAGGAATTCCAGGATGTTGGAAGAAAGCGGCTGGAACATACCCAACGCACAAAGCTCCATAAAGATATTCACAACCTGCTCCTCCTCGGGAAGCGAGGCAATCCAATTCACATAAGTATCGGCAAACAACGGATACTCATTCCAACTGGAATCGTTGAAACGCAGACTGATATCATCCGAAAGCTTGTAGTCGCGCAACAACAGTTTCAAGTTCGGATTCTGGCTGCAATGGTATACGAAATGCGGACTCTTCCAACCCAAAATGTGCTTGGCTCCTTCCATCAGCATCCCCTTGAATCCCATAGATGCAGCCATGTTGCCGATGTCATCGGAATAGATCAACGAAGAGTTACGAAGCACTTTGGGGGTCTGCCCGAACAGTTCTTTCACCTTACGGCACATTCTCTGAGTTTCCTCCTTGAAACTCTCTTCATTAGCCAGCGAAGAAAGGCCGTGAGAATAAGGCTCGGCCAAGAACTCCACGCATCCTGTCTCGTTCAATTCCTGCAAAAGTTCTATCACATTGGGAGCATGATTCTCCAACTGTTCCACTGCACAGCCCGACAGCGAAATAGCCACTTTAAAATATTTCCCGTGCGTATGCGCCATATCCAATAATGCGTTCAGCGCCGGGATATACGAGCGTTCCGCCGTCTCGGTGATGCTACGCTCGTTCTCGTAATCATCATAGTAATAATGATCCGTTCCTATTTCAAAGAAACGATAACGTTTCAGATGTATATTCTGATGAATCTCGAAATAAAGACAAATGGTTTTCATATGTTAGATTTATTAGTTATTTACATTTTTCGATCGTCTCATCATAAAGCTTGCGGATGCGTTGCCCCACCTTTTCCCAAGTGATTCCATCCACTTCTTTCTTGCCTTCTACCTGCAAATACTCATGCAAGCCCGGGTTGGTACAAAGAGAATACATAGCATCTGCCATCGCATCTATATCCCAATAATCGGTCTTGATACATTTTTCCAGAATTTCGGCACAACCGGACTGCTTGCTGATGATGGAAGGCACCCCGCTCTGCATAGCCTCCAACGGCGAAATACCGAACGGCTCCGACACGGAAGGCATCACATAGACATCGCTGTCACGGAAACATTCAAACACCTGCTTGCCCTTCATGAAACCGGGGAAGTGGCACCGGTCGGCAATGCCATACGCAGCAGCCATTTCGATCATGGCATTCATCATGTCACCGCTACCGGCAAAGCAGAAACGTACGTTGCGCGTACGGTCAAGCACCCGCTTAGCAGCTTCGATAAAGTACTCGGGCCCCTTCTGCATGGTGATGCGCCCCAAGAAAGTAACCACTTTCTCTTTACGCTGGCTGCTGGACTTCCGCTGGTCCACAATGGCTTGCAGATCCGGCGCCAACGGATACACGGCATTGTGCATGGCAAAACACTTTGCCGGATCCTGGTGGTAATGATTAATAACCGTCTGGCGCGTCAACTCGCTCACACACATAATACAATCCGCATGATCCATACCGTTCTTCTCGATGCCGTAGACCGTAGGATTCACATTCCCCCGGCTGCGGTCGAAGTCTGTGGCATGTACATGGATTACCAACGGTTTGCCGCTCACCTGCTTGGCGTGTATGCCTGCCGGATACGTCAGCCAGTCGTGGGCATGGATGATGTCGAACGTCTGCTGACGAGCCACTACACCGGCCACGATCGAATAGTTGTTGATCTCCTCGTGCAGGTTATCGGGATAGCGTCCCGAGAACTCCATACAACCCAGATCGTTCACGTACATATAATTGAAATCCGCATAGATATGATCGCGCAGGTCGTAGTACAACTGAGGATCCATGTATCCACCGACACGGCTGTTCACATGCTCCCAGCTGACATCACGCCACGCTATAGGAACGCTGTTCATGCCGATGATCTTCATGAAACTCTGATCTTCATCGCCCCAAGGCTTGGGGATACAAAAAGTAATATCCATATCGGGCTGAACCGACAAGCCTTTTGTCAAACCGTAGCTTGCTGTTCCCAGTCCTCCCAGAATATGAGGAGGAAATTCCCATCCAAACATTAACACTTTCATCTTGTTTCCTCCTTATTATTGCATATTATATTTTTCCAATAATTTTACCACTCTCATGATTTCCGCCACATTCATTGCAAAGGAAATGGCCCCTCTGCCGTGGAACGGAGGATTGCCGTCGAACAGTTCGGGAATCGTACCGATACAATGATAGAAAAGTTCTTCTTCGTAACCTACCAGCTGCCGCTCGATGAAACTTACACGGCTGTTCTTATACACGCGCAGGCAAGCCTCCATGTAAAAACCGGCCAGCCAAGGCCATGCCGTACCTTGATGGTAAGCATAGTCGCGCTGCACCTGCGGCCCCACATACATGGGATTATAGCCACCGCTTTTCGGGCTCAAGGAACGCAGTCCTTTGGGCGTAAGCAACTCCTTGGTACAGATGTCGAGCACACCCTTTTTCTGTTTGGCATCCAACGGAGAATAGTCGAAAGCCACCGTAAAGATCATATTAGGACGCACACTCCAATCCATCATATTGCCGTCCACATAGTCCAGCAGATAACCGTATTCGTTCAGGAAAACGCTCTTGAACGACTCACCCGCCAACTCGGCCTTACGCTCCAGTTCTTCGGCTTTCGCCACCTTCCCGCTTTCTTCGCACATCTTAGCGTAATACTTCAGCGCATTATACCAAAGTGCGTTAAATTCAACGATATAACCTGAACGGGGAACGATAGGACGTCCGTTCACCGAGGAGTTCATCCACGTAATGGCCCTATCCCGTCCGTTGGCATAGACCAGACCGTTTTCGTGTACTTTCAAGTTCGGATGACCGTCTGCCAGAATATATTCCATAATGTCGTGCAACAGCGTACCGTATTTCTCCGCACACTGTACGGAAGACACGATCTTACCATATTGCTGTATACACCACACGGCCCACAAAAGCACGTCGGGATGCTCCATCTCGTAGATTCGCACTCCGATAGGCTGTCCCTTCATAAAATTGCGGAT
The DNA here is from genome assembly GCA_910584955.1 of uncultured Paraprevotella sp. Lineage (GTDB taxonomy): Bacteria > Bacteroidota > Bacteroidia > Bacteroidales > Bacteroidaceae > Paraprevotella. The sequence continues at coordinate 3,755 of CAJUDC010000127.1, forward strand.
TCCCTTCTCGGCCGTTTGCATGCACAGCTCATACTGCTCCACTTCACCGTTCGTCAATGTCAGACCGGGTAGAGAGATGAACATATCGCGGGCACGGCACTTGAACCACGGGTAGCCGGCCAACACATAGTTCTCACCTTCGCGATGATTGTAGAACTGATGGGCCGAATTAACCAGGCAGTGATAAAAATTATCTCTGGGGGTGCGGATGTTCACTTCAAAATCAGCTATCTGCTTCAGCTGGCTTGTCTTGATTTCGGAAAGTCCCGCAGCAAACACCACACTTTCGCCTTTCTTAATTGTAAATTCAAAATAGCCGGGCACGTAAAGGTCTTCATTCGAAGCATACCCTCTCTCCTGCTCTTTCGGATATTCCACGCCCCGATACCAGTCCGGCTTGAATATGAATTCGTTTTTCTTGTTCAACTGCATGTACAATTCGGGATATCCCGGATACATACACGTCTTTATACCGTTGCTCACCGCCTGATAGTCGCGACTGGCACGGGCATTCTCATGCGTATATTCCCTTACGCTGCGGAAGGCCAGAAAAGGTTGCAGGCGCAACGTAGTGGCGGAATGGGCTTCTACCAAGGTATAACGGATAATCAGGCGGTTCTCGTAATGCTGAAACACCTGTTCTTTCTTCAGCACGACGCCTCCCACCCGATAGATCGTCGTCGGCACCTGCTGGCAGTCGTATTCCCGGATGTACTTGTGTCCGCGCGGGCTGTAATTGTCTCCCTGATACTTGTGCAGGCCCAGGTTAAACTCCGCACCATGCTGAATCACAGTCTCATCCAGCGACGAAAGCAACACATGGTTCTCGTCATCCAGTTCCGGTACCGGAACCACAAGCAAACCATGATATTTCCTGGTATTACAGTCGACGATAGTAGAACACGAGTAAGCACCCGAACGATTGGAACGAAGCACCTCCTTGGGCAACGACTCCTCCAAATTCGTCATTAGGGTCTTGTCGAATCTTAAATAACTCATAGTCTCTCTATTTAAGGTTTTAATATGTGTCTTTACATCCGACTCCGCAATAAGTCGTTCTCAAAAGTAATAAAAACCTATCAAAAAAGGAAAGAATTCTTAATTTTTATTCACAGAAAAAGAAAAAAGAACAAAACAGTCGTGACAAATGTCATAACAACACTTGTTTGCCTCTCGCAAAATTCGTAATTTTGTGCTGTAAAACATATTTTCACTGGATTTAGGTAACTATGGCTAAAAAAGAGACGACTTCTAAAGAGGCACTTGAAAAAATATCCGATCTATACGAACCGCTCAACGAAGAACAACGGGAATACCTCTGCCGAAGCCTTACCCTACATACGTATAAGAAGAACGAAGCCATTTACAACGAAGGAGAAATGCCCGACCAACTGATGTGCCTGCTGTCGGGCAAGGTGAAAATATTCAAGAACGGAGTGGGCGGTCGCAACCAGATCATACGGGTGATCAAGCCGGTGGAGTACTTCGGTTACCGTGCATCCTTCGCCGACCAGCATTTCCTTACTTCAGCGGCGGCCTTCGAACCTTCGCTCATCGGAATGATCCCCATTAAAATCATCACGACACTGATTCAGGAAAACCATCAACTGGCATGGTTTTTCATCCGTCAACTGTCCATTGATCTGGGCATCGCCGACGAGCGCACCGTAAACCTGACCCAAAAGCACATTCGCGGACGTCTGGCCGAATCACTGTTGTTCCTCAAAGAAAGCTACGGACTGGAAGAGGACGGCAGCACATTGAGCATCTACCTCTCGAGAGAGGATCTGGCCAACCTGTCGAACATGACCACCTCGAACGCCATACGCACCCTGTCGAATTTTGCCGCAGAGCGCCTCATTGCCATCGACGGGCGGAAGATAAAAATCATGGAAGAGGAGAAGCTTGAAAAGATCTCCCGCATAGGCTGACAAGCCCTACGACGGAATGATGAAATCAATCCATTCCTGACGGATCCCGATCTCCATCGGCATGCGGGCTTCGCGCCACACACATCCGTCCAGACTTACACGCGCCTTTCCGTTGTCAAAAAACTGTATCTTGCCACGCGTGCGATAAGCTTTCACATTCTTATGGTTCAGAAAACGACCTCCGATCAGCATCCACAAGCCTTCGAGCAACTGGGTCATCTGAGGATGGGACACGACGGACACATCCAGCATGCCGTTGTAAGGAACCGCCCCCGGTGTCTGCCCGTATCCACGGGCACTGCCGATACACACCGTCATGATGCGGCGGTTTATATCATCCATATTTACTTTCAGATGCATTTTGCTCTCCATGCGATGGAACAGCAACAGAAAGGCTGACGAGAAAAAGGACAAAGAGGACGTGTGCCAGAAACGGCGGGTCGCCCGACGCAAATTCATAATATCGGCCACCAGCCCCACATTCACACAGTTCAGGAAATAACGCACCACCGGCTCTTTCCCTTCCTCGGCCTGCAACCGGCAGTAGCCCACATCCACTTTACGCAGGCGACGGTTGACCAGCCAGTCGATGGTCTGTTTGTAATCATCGTCATCAAATCCCCAGAAATGGGCAAAATCATTGGCCCAACCGTTCGGGATCACTCCGACCGCTATGCGCCGCCGGGCTTCTTCGCCGGCAGACAACACCCCGTTCAACGCACGGTTCAGGGCCGCATCCCCTCCCACGATAACCAGCGTGGAATAGCCGTTGGAAGCCAACATACCGGCCAGCCGCTCCACCGAATCCACTCCCTCGCTCTGCACGAAGTCGTAGGCCACTTGCTTTTCCTGCAAGTAGTCGCGAATGGCCTCCCAGTGTTTATGTGTTCGCCTGATCCCTTCTTTCGGACAATATATAATGCCCCATCTTGAATCTTCTATTGCCATTGTAATCGTTTTACGCCACAAAAATACACAAATTTACGAAGAATGTGCAGGATTCCGCTTTTTTTCTCTCCCCTCTTTGACCTATTTTTCAACCTCCGCCGCTCCGTCCGGCAAATAGCGGTTGCCCTCGTGTCTGCTCATCCTTTCCGGCTCCGCAACGTCAGTTCCTGACGCGAACTGTACGCAACAAGGCATGATTTACAAAAACAAAGTCTCGGTCTGTACAGACCGAGACTTAAACTCCATTTTCCCACAGCCGAAACTCATTATTCATCCTTCACGACCGGAAATTCCCCTCGTGGCCTGTTCCGCTTCCCTGAAACGTTCCTTGATAAGCTCTATCTTCCTCTCCGTAGGCAACGA
>CAJUDC010000128.1 GCA_910584955.1 uncultured Paraprevotella sp.
AAGCTGGAAGCGGCAATTGGCTGGGGAGTTCGAAAGGCCTTATTTTGCGGCGTTGACACAGTTTGTGCGTCAGGAGTATGCTACGACGACGTGTTATCCGCCGGGCAGGTTAATTTTCAATGCTTTCAACCTTTGTCCGTATGACCGGGTAAAGGTGGTTATCATCGGACAGGATCCGTATCATGGGCCGGGACAGGCGCACGGCTTATGCTTTTCGGTAAACGACGGTGTGCCTTTCCCTCCTTCCTTGCAGAATATATTTAAGGAGATACAGACGGATCTGGGAACGCCCGTCCCGACTTCGGGCAATCTGACGCGGTGGGCGCAGCAGGGTGTGCTGTTGCTCAATGCCATGCTCACCGTGAGAGCGCATCAGGCCGGTTCGCATCAGCGGCACGGATGGGAAGAGTTTACGGATGCGGTGATCAGAACGTTGTCCGAAGGGCGTGAACATTTGGTATTTATCCTTTGGGGAGCGTATGCGCAGCGTAAGGGAGCCGTTATCGATCGCAGCAGACATCTGGTGCTTCAGTCGGCCCATCCGTCGCCTTTGTCGGCCTATCAGGGCTTTTTCGGTAACAAGCATTTCAGTTTGGCGAATGCGTATCTGGAACAATACGGGCAGACGCCCGTTCAGTGGTGACGGCTATGGTAAAAGATAGGATTCCCATGATACAGGTCGGCGATGTAATTGTTTCCGCCGACTGCCTGACCGAGAAATTTTGTTGTGATCTGGAAGCATGCCGGGGGGCGTGTTGTATAGAAGGTGATGCGGGGGCGCCGGTCACGCTGGAGGAAGTGGCTCAACTGGAAGAGGTGCTTCCGGCAGTATGGGCGGACTTGTCGGCATCGGCACAAAGTGTGATCGACCGTCAGGGGGTGGCTTATACGGACGAAGACGGAGATTTGGTGACGAGTATAGTGAACGGCAAGGACTGTGTATTCACGTGCTACGATGCATCGGGTTGTTGCTTCTGCGCTATCGAGAAGGCTTTCCGTGCCGGTCGTACATCGTTCTATAAGCCGGCTTCGTGTCATCTGTACCCTATCCGGGTAAAGCGCATCGGCCGTCTGACGGGGTTGAACTATCACCGTTGGGATGTGTGCAAGGCGGCTGTATGGAAAGGCGAGCGTGAAAATATTCCCGTATACCGCTTCCTGAAAGAACCGCTTGTACGCCGTTTCGGTGCGGAATGGTATGCAGAGTTGGAAACGGCGGTGGCCGAATTGCAGGCGCAAGGATATTTGTAGCGCGTGTTGTCGGCATATCTGCCGATGGGGGTGTAAAAAACTTCTGCCCTCTTTCACGGAGGGCAGAAGAAAGAAACGACTTGATATACCGTAATCGGGAGCAGCGTGTTGCCTGCCGGTTACGGTATCTGTATTTTTCGGTTTTCAATCAGGTATATACCCTTTTTCAAAGGGATATGCTGACTGCCGCTTATTGTCCGACGAAATACGTGGCGCCCCGCCAGGTCGTACAAGGCTACTTCACGAGGTGTATCGCATGTCACAAGCAGTTCTCCCGGCTTGACTGACAACGACAGCGGGCTTTCGGTTATTTCCTTCACTCCGACAAAGTGTTCGTTCTTCTGATATACACGTATCCAGTCGATATCCATCCGGTAAGTATGGGTCTCGTCCGGTGCGGCGGCCCAACTTCCTGTCCCCACCGATTGGTTCAGGATCAGGTAGAATGCTTTGTCGAACGGCCATTGGCCTTGCGATGCGTATTGGGGAACGCGGTAGTAACGCGCTTTCTGCACGCCGTCCACATACCAGCGCATTTCGTCTGCTTCCCATTCAAAACCATAGGTGTGATAACGGCTCATGTCCATCGGTTCGTTGAAAGATGATCTCGGGTCGCCTGTCTTTCCCAGGTCGTATGTCCAGTGCGAGTGCACGGTATGGTAAGCTGTATTTTCCGTATTGATTTGTTCAAAGATGTCGATCTCTCCGCATGTCGGCCATCCTCCCGTTTGGTCTTGAGGCATCATCCAGATGGCCGGGAAGTTACCGCTGTGTCCGTTTACTTTAGCACGGCATTCCACTTTGCCGTGCATGAAACTGAATTTTCCGTTCGTCTCGATTCCTCCTGTCAGCATGGCGGCGTTGTCTGTGCTGCGGTCCATGTTGGGAATGGCTTTCAGCACCAGATTCCCGTTTTCCTGGTATACGACATCGATTGTGTCGGAGAGGAAGCGGTTCCATGCGGCCCCTTGCCGTTTGCAGCGCGACCATTTGGTCTCATCCGGCTGTGTACCGTCGGCTGCGTTAAACTCATCGTTGAAAATCAGGTTGTACTCAGGCAGGTCGGTCGGTGCGAAATGAGCTTTAACCTGCGTGTCGCCCCATACGGGTATACGTATGCCCGAAGTAGGAACTTGTGCGGCCCAGATTGTATCGGTGTACCATTGCCGGTTACCGTGGATGTACTCGGGACCGTCAAGGTTCATACCGCTTTTTATATAAACGGCATCTTCCAACTGGTACCCTTTGCTTACCGGAGTGGGGAATAGGGTAAGAGTGTTTCCGATTGATACGAAGTAGGGCAGAGCGGATTGTGAGGAACCGTATACATTGCCATGACGGGTATCCAGTTCCAGTGTCTGCGTACCGTCGTGTACGGTTAGCAGGAAATCTACGATTTCGCCGCCGTTCTCATGAATGTCATCTGTTCCTGTTCCGAATTGTCCGCCGGGGTCGGCATTATTCCAGTCGATCTTCAGGCGGGCCCGGTAAGTACCTGTAGGCAGATCGTCGGGCAGGGTAAAATCGGGGAATGTGATGGCATGATTGGGTTCTTCCGCTTCGGACAGGATCTCTCCGGCGCTGTTGAATCCGTTCAGGTAGGAATAAGAAACCAGTTCGCCTCCGGGGAGCGGTTTGTGATTGGCGTCCAACATCACGTTGAATTGTCCGTCCTGGTTGTAATCGATATACAGATAACCGTGCATTTGTCGGTTGGTGCGGTAGGTTACTGAAGGCGTGAAAACCTCGCCCGGCTGCGCCTTTCCGCGTAATGAGATCTTGTCCTGGTATACTTTGACAGGCGCCGTTGTGGGCAGTGTGGTGTAAATGCTGCTGCCTTTTGTCCCTGTAAGACGTATGTTCCGAAGGTAGCGGCTTCCGTTTTCTTTGCTGATGGTCAATGTCTCTCCGTCAAAGTTAAGCGGATAGTCGGTGTCGCTTTCGTTTTCGGATCCCTTTATGAAATTAGCCGTAATCATCAGGTCGCCGTCCACCAGTTCGGCCGGCAGGGTATAACGGTTGTTCTTGAACAAATAGCCCGGAATGGTGATGTCGCGGTATTGCGGTGTGGAATGGATGAGGCTGTCTCCTTCCAGATAACCGTGGCGCAGCGTGATACCGTTGTGCGTGTATCCGCTTTCCGGTACCAGAAGGATCTGAAGCGGTTCTCCGAACTTCACCGTGGTGTTGTCGAGGACACCGGAATCTCCGTTCAGTACGTTGCCGTTGCTGCTTTGCACACTTACACGACTGTATGCTCCATGCACGTTCAGGCATACGTCGGCAATCATTCCACCATTGGTAATAATGTCGTTGGTGGCTGTCATTCGTCCTCCCGGATCGGCGCTTCCCCAGTCCACCTTGTAGCGCATACGGTACATACCGTAAGGCAGATCGGCGGGTAGGGTGAAAGCCGGAGGATTGAGCACATTTCGCGCCCCTCCGCTCACAGCCTCTCCCTTGCTGTTGTAACCGGAAGTGTTTTCTACGGTCTCTATATAAGAATAGGTGGCCAGTTCACTGCCCTCGGGCAAGGTATAGTCGTTGTTCAGGGTTGCCGAGAACTGTCCGTCACGGTTGTAGTCAATGTAGACATATCCATTCATCCAATTGCCCGTGAAGCCGAACCCGGGAATCAATGTCTCTCCCGGCTCCGCTCTGAAGGATTGCTCAGTCAGTGAACGGTAGACGGTCTGTGGCGACCGGCTGCCTACGGCGACAGACTGTGTCGCGCTTTTCGTACCGGTCAATGTGATGTTAGTCAGATAAAAGTTGCTTTTCCCCGACACGCTATTCGGGTCGAAGTTCAGCGGATAATCGCTTTGCGCCTGTCCCGTTGCGGCCACGCCGGAAAGAAGCAAAACAGTGAGAGAAAAGTAAAGTTTGCTCATTGTGAATCTAATAAATGGTTAATTGAATTTTAAAGATACGACTTTATATGTGTAGGCCGAGCCGCAGGAAGAAAATTAACATTATTTTTATTAAAAACACGCCCCCTGTACCGGACTTCGGTTCTCGTACGGCGTTATGTAAAAAAATGCACCGGCCCGCAGAATCACTTCTGTTCGACCGGTGCGAGAATATATGTAAGAATTGAATGATTCTCAGTTGCGTCCCTTATGCGTCGATATTGGCATACGTCGCATTTTGTTCGATAAACTCACGGCGTGGTCCGACATCCTCTCCCATCAGCATGGAGAACACGTAGTCGGCGCCTGCCGCGTCTTCTATCGTCACCTGTTTCAGCAAACGTGTTTCGGGATTCATGGTGGTCTCCCACAGTTGTTCGGGATTCATCTCGCCCAAACCTTTGTAACGTTGTGTCGTTACGCCTTGTTCCGAACCGTTGTTGTACTTTTGCATGAATTGCAGACGGTCGCTTTCCGTATAGCAATATTCCTCGATCTTACCCTTCTTGCAGCGGTAGAGCGGTGGTGTGGCGATATAGAGATGTCCTTTTTGTATCAGTTCCGGCATGTAGCGGTAGAAGAGAGTCATCAGCAGGGTGTCGATGTGCGAGCCGTCGACGTCGGCATCGGTCATGATGATCACCTTGTAGTAACGCAGTTTTTCGTAGTTGGCTTCTTTGCTGTCCTCGCCAAGTCCGTAGCGTACGCCCAATGCCTGAATGATGTTGTTCACCTCTTCGTGCTCGAATGCTTTGTGCCACATGGTGCGTTCCACATTGAATATCTTTCCACGGATGGGCAGGATGGCCTGATACTGCCGGCTTCGTCCCTGTTTGGCGGAACCGCCTGCCGAATCTCCCTCCACGATAAACAATTCGCAGTTGGCAGCGTCTTTATCCGAACAGTCGGCCAGCTTGCCGGGCAGGCCTCCGCCGGCCATCGGGCTTTTCCGCTGTACGCTTTCGCGTGCCTTGCGTGCGGCCACGCGGGCTGTTGCAGCCAGAATAACCTTGTCGACGATCATCTTGGCTTCCTTGGGGTGTTCTTCCAGATAGTAGGAGAACGCTTCGCCTACGGCCTGCTGCACGGCTCCCGTCACTTCACTGTTGCCCAATTTGGTTTTCGTTTGCCCCTCGAACTGGGGTTCGGCCACTTTAATGGAGATAACCGCCGTTAGCCCTTCGCGGAAGTCCTCGCCTGAGATCTCCACCTTATTCTTTTCGAGTTTCTCCAACTCTTTGGTGCACTGTTCCTCGGCGTACTTCTTTAGGGTACGGGTCAGTGCCATGCGGAATCCCGTGAGATGTGTTCCGCCTTCTATCGTATTGATATTGTTCACATAAGAGTGGATGTTCTCGTTGTAACCGTTATTGTACATCACGGCCACTTCAATAGGTACTCCCTGTTTTTCGGTGTTCAGATAGATCACATCATTGAACAGATGGGTACGGCTGGAATCAATATAGCGTACAAATTCTTTCAAACCGTCTTTCGAATGAAACACTTCCTGCCGTGGCTGGTCGTTATCGTCTTTTTCGCGCAGATCGGTCAGGGTGATGGTAATACCTGCATTCAGGAATGCCAGTTCGCGCATGCGGTTGGCCAGAATGTCGTATTTGTATGTGGTAGTGATGAATATGCCTCCATCAGGCCAGAATTGCTGGCGTGTACCCCGTATATCGGTCTCTCCTACGACTTTTACGGGATAGAGCGGTTTGCCGCATTCGTATTCTTGCTGGTAGATTTTCCCGTCGCGGAACACTTGCGAGAGCATGCGGGTGGAGAGAGCATTCACACACGACACACCCACACCGTGCAATCCGCCGGAAACCTTGTAGGAACCTTTATCGAATTTACCGCCGGCATGAAGCACGGTCATAACCACTTCGAGGGCTGATTTGTGCTCTTTCTCGTGCATGTCAACCGGAATACCACGACCGTTGTCCTGCACGGTGATGGAGTTGTCCTCGTTGATGGTTACTTCTATATGCGTGCAATAGCCGGCAAGGGCCTCGTCAATAGAGTTGTCCACCGTTTCATACACTAGGTGGTGCAATCCTTTTTCGCTGATGTCGCCGATATACATGGCCGGGCGCTTGCGCACAGCTTCCAGGCCTTCCAGCACCTGGATGCTACTGGCGGAATAATTGGCGCCGTTCATCTGTTCTTCTGTTGACATTGTATGTGTTTTCTAAATCCAGCACAAATATACGGATTTTATCCGAAAAGCAGAAATATTTATCTTTATAAAAGTGGAGGGAGAAGAGGCTGAGAAGCTCTTTTCGCAGGCAGACAAAATAATTGCAGGCGAGATCATTTAAATCTCGCCTGCAATTATATAATTACTTGGATGATAATTAAGCCAATTTGTTGATGTAAAGAGACAATTTGGATTTCAAGTTGGCAGCTTTATTCTTATGAATAATATTGTTCTTAGCCAACTTGTCCAATGCTTTCTGTACACTGGGGTACAAGGCTACTGCTGCCTCCTTCTCCTTGGTGGCGCGGAGCTTGCGAACTGCATTACGCATGGTCTTGGCGTAATATCTGTTGTGCAGTCTTCTTTTTTCCTCCTGACGGATTCTCTTTACGGATGATTTATGATTTGCCATTTCGATTCCTAATCTAATTCGTTTAACTTTGTAGTCCCTAGGAGAGTCGAACTCCTCTTTAGAGAATGAAAATCTCTCGTCCTAA
>CAJUDC010000129.1 GCA_910584955.1 uncultured Paraprevotella sp.
GAAATATATTACAATTCTAGGAAAGCTATCCCCACGATTTGGCTACTGAGCCGTATTAACGGCCTGTAATGGAAAACAGTCGTGATGGACTATAATGTATGTATTAATAAAAATGCGATTATCTACAGGTGATAATCGCATTTTCGTTTAGTTTTCAGATTGTGATCCGCTTGGGGTTCGAACCCAAGACCCCAACATTAAAAGTGTTGTGCTCTACCAGCTGAGCTAGCGAATCAAACCTTATTTGCTGTTAGCGAGTGCAAAGATATGCACTTTTTTTGTATTCTCCAAATCCAATATGCTTATTTTTTATAAAAATCTTTCTTCTTGGAGTTTATTTGCTTGCTAATTGATTGATAAACTGGGTCTAGTGAACGAAAACGAGACGTGAGGATGAAAGAAGAAAATAGGGCCGGAAAGAAAAGGACGGGATTGGGATGCGGGATAAATATAGCGGAAAGGGCGGGTGAGGGGAGAAGCCGGTTGATGCTGTCCGTTGCATTTCGCCGATAATCCGGGCGTGGAGGAATGCCTCACGTTATAAGAAAGGCGGCTGTCGTTGTCTGCGTCTGTTGATACGGTAGGCCCGTACGGTTGTTTTTTAATCATCCTGCACTTTTTTTGAACAAGTTTAAGGAAATAAGGTTTTCCCTGCGTCGGAAAAAAGATGTACCTTTGCTTGAATTTATTGGACTGAAGATATCAAATAAATAGATTATGAGCAGTTACAGCTTCCGAAGCATGGTGAAGAAATACGTCAATTCCAGCTTCGTTTTGATTTTTGCTACTATTTTGGCGCTTATTGCCGCCAATTCCCCGTGGGGCGATCTCTACCGTCGTGTTTGGGAAATGCCGGTGAGCATTTCCGTCGGGCCGTTCAATTTGTTCAGCCACCACGGGGAGACTTTGAGCCTGATGGATTTCATCAACGATTTCCTGATGGCCGTATTTTTCTTTTCCGTCGGGCTGGAGATCAAGCGCGAGATGCTGGTCGGCGAGTTGTCCTCCCTGAAGAAAGCGTTGTTGCCTATTATCGGTGCCTGCGGGGGTATGCTGGTTCCTGTGATAGTCTTCTACCTGTTCTGTCCTTCCGATGCTATCATGCAGCGCGGTATGGCCATTCCGATGGCCACCGACATCGCTTTCTCGCTGGGTGTCCTCTCTATCTTCGGAAGGCGTGTACCTATCGGTCTTAAGGTTTTTCTGGCCGCCTTGGCCGTGGCCGACGATCTGGGGGGCATCATTGTCATCGCCCTGTTCTATTCCTCTGCCATCGACTGGTCTTATCTGGGTATTTCCCTGTTGGCTGTCCTGCTGTTGCTCATCGGCAATCACCGGCTCTGGCGGGCCAAGACATTTTATATAGGAGCCGGTATCGTGGTGTGGTATATGCTGCTTAATTCGGGAATTCATGCCACGATTGCCGGGGTGATCGTAGCCTTTTGTGTCCCCACAAGCCTGTGCCACGGCACGGCCTATTATATTGAGCGCATACGCGAGAACATCAATCTGTTTCCTATCATCAGAGTGTCCCGTAAGCATCCCAAGCCCATCCTGCTGTCCAATGAAGACATTTCCGTGCTGAAAAGCATCGAGTCGGCTTCCGACCACCTTATCAGTCCCTTGCAGGATCTGGAAGACGGCTTGCGCCGCCCCATCAACTATTTCATTATCCCGGTGTTCGCTTTCGCCAATGCCGGCATCGACTTTTCCCACATGACGCCCGGCAATCTCTTCTCCGGTATCGGATTGGCTGTGTTCATGGGGTTGCTTATCGGCAAGGTTGCGGGCGTCTTCTCGTTCTCCTGGCTGGCCATCCGCAGCGGACTGGTCACCATGCCGGTCGGGAGCAACTGGCGTTCTTTTGCCAGCGTGTGTATGCTTTGCGGTATCGGTTTCACGGTGTCGATGTTCATTGCCGACCTTTCTTACGATAATTTCGGACTGCTGGGGCGCGACATGCTGAACGACGCCAAGCTCGGTATCCTGTGCGGTTCCGTGCTGTCGGGCTTTATCGGCTTCCTTTTGCTGCGCCGGTATTTGCCGGCGGAAGGTACGCTGTCCGAAGCGGAACGATAACTCCCGTCTGATGAAAATAATCCCCGGTGCCAGACACACACGACGCACCGGGGACTTCCGCTTTTCTATTTGATCTTCTGCAACCGGACGTCGGCCACCGAGAACCACGTACCGGTCCATCCGAACGGTTCCATGCGGTTTCTCACGCCGTAATGCAGCATGCTGTCCTTCACCTGTATGTCTTTCACCACGATCCGGCTCCAGCCGTAGCCTTTCCCTTTATGGGCGTCGGCGATGGCTTTCAGCCGGGCGTTGCCCCCCGTGCTGTCTTTTTCCAGCGCCATGACGGCTTCCTGCCACAGGGTACCCCCTTCGTTGCCGTAGGCCGGGATGCGGGTGGCATACTCCTGTCCTTTCCGTTCATAGGCGTAGAGCGCCGGTCCTTCGCCGTCGGTGCGTCCCACGGCTTCCAACTGATAGGTGCCGGGTGTCACCCGTACCGTGCGTTCCACGATGTAGTCCATGCTTCCGGCCCGGTCGGAGACGTTGATGCCGTGGATGTAGCGTATGCCGTGGTCGCCGTTGTAATATTTCCCGCTTGCTATGTATGTGTCTTCCCGGCAGCCTTCGTGGCGCAGCACTTCCCAGCCTTCTGCTTTCAGCCAGGCCTGTTGCCGCTGGATGTCGGCCGATACGGTGTGTTCCCTCATCTGTTCCTGCTTTTTCTTCAGTCCCTGATGCAGATTGATGCTTCCGCTGACGGTCGACGAGATGCAGAGCGTGGCCGAAAGCGCCAGTGCTGCGATGCACGTCAGCGTGGCGACGCGGCTCAACGGCTGTGCGCGTCCCATGCGTCGCATGAAGAAGTGCACGCAACCGTAGATGGTCAGGCTCAGGGCCACCAGTCCGCTTATCAATGCCAGCCAGTAGATTTTATCGTGCACCAGCGTGGTGACGACGAACAGTTGGTCGGGTTGCAGGATGTCGCGAACGGCTCCTACGGATATAAGCATCAGTCCCATGGCGCCGATGAGCACCCCTAGCAGCGTGATGCCGCACAGGCCCAGCAGGGCGGCCAGACAGAAGCCCAGCACGATTTTTATCAGTATCACCAGAATGCCGAACAGACTGCCCAATATGTTTCTGGGAGTGCTCGGGCGGCGGGTTGCAGCCGACGAGCCGCCGGTCTGTGTTTCGGTGCTCAGGATCTCGTCGCCCAGGCTGGACAGGTTCACCGACTTGCCTTGCATCCGCAGGCGGTCTTCGGGGGTTACGGCCGGCGGTACGATAAGCCACAGCAGGAGGTAGATCAGCACGCTGGTTCCTGCCGACAGTCCGCTCACGGCCACCCACAGCAGGCGCATCCATGTGGCGTCCACGCCCAGGTAGCAGCCCAGTCCGCTGGCCACGCCGCCCAGCAACTGGTCGTCCGTGTTGCGGAACAGTTTCTTGCCCTGCACCCGCTTTTTGATCCGCGTCAGCCAGTCGGTCCGGTCGTCTTCCGGCTCCGCCTCGTCGGTGCTCTCGTCCATCTCTTCGGGCGTCCCGATACGTTCGATAATCTGTTTCACGTGCTCTATCGCGATGGCTTCCACGCCGTTTGTCCGCAGCTCCTCTATCAGTTCGGTGGCCCGCCGTTCGATGTCCTCGGCTATCTCTTCGCCACCTTCCTGGCGGGAGAAGTGCTTTTTGATGCTTTCCAGGTAGCGCGACAGCAGGGCGTACGCATCCTCGTCGATGGCATACAGGTTGCCGAAAAGATTTATGGTAATGTTCTTCTTCATTTTATGTGTTGCTTTTGTTGTATGGTTAAGTGTTCTTTATTCGTTTACCGGCAGGCGCAGCATGCTTTCCGTCTTCAGGTGATTTACGGTGTGGGACAGTTCGTTCCATGCCGTATCCAGTTCTGCCAGGAAGGCCTCGCCGGCCGTCGTCAGGGTGTAATACTTGCGGGGCGGTCCTTGCATGGATTCGCGCCAGTCGTAGCCCAGCAGGCCTTCGTTTTTCAGACGCGTCAGCAGCGGATACAGCGTACCTTCCACCACAATCAGTTCCGCTTCTTTCAGCAGACCGATGATTTCGGAAGCGTAGGAGGGTTTCCGCCGCAACAGCAACAGCACGCAATATTCCAGCATGCCTTTTCGCATTTGCGATTTAGTGTTTTCTACATTCATACGTTCTTTTTCTTACGTTTATAACCTCTTTGGCCATAAGGTTTCCTTGGTTGGTGCCGCAAATATATGTATAGTTGTAGTATTATGCAATACAAAGTACCTTAATTTGCATTATTTAACACCGCTCGCCGTTTTATGCTCCGGCGGGCTTCACAAGTTCCGTTCAAAGCGTGATGTGTGGAAAACGCGACATGATCTGTACACACCGCAGCCTGTTTTTTACACCTCATGCCGTGTTCCGTTCTTTGCGCGGGCGCGTCTGTTTTTTAGGACGATACGGAAACCATTTTTCTGCCGGCGGGATTCGTTTCGGCGATCGGTGGCGGCGGATGGCGGCGTGTTCCGGTTCGTACGGAGTGCCGGAATACATTTATTCTCTATTTTTAAACCGAGCAATATTGCTTCGATTTAAAAACCAAACATTTATGACAAAGCCAATTATGGAGTACGGACGTGCCCGGACACAGGTCGCAGGCAGCGTGCAGGAGAGCGTCGGACCGAGTATTCATCTTCAAAATCGTGTGTATGGCATCCGTTAAAGTTCTGTTTCGCCCTTCTTCCGTAGCCGGCTGCGAGGGCAGCGTGTATTACCAGCTTATCCACAACCGTGTGGTGCGCCGTCTGTCGTCCGGTTACAGGCTCTTCGCCGAGGAATGGGATGCGGAAAATTCCCGGGTGGACTGCGAGGCGGCCACCGGCGAGAGAGCCGTATACCTGCATTCGGTGCGGCAACGCATCCGGTGGGATGTTGAGCGGCTCATGCAGATTATTGCCTCTTGCGAGCGTTCCGGGGCGGCGTTTACAACGGATACCGTGCAGGAAATCTTCTTCCGAAGAACGGGGGCCGATCAAGTGGCGGTGTTCATGCGGGAGAACATCCGGCGGTTGCGGGCTGTGGGGCGGATGCGTACGGCGGAAACGTATGAGACGACGCTGAAAAGTTTCATGCGTTTCCGAAACGGCGAGGATATTCCTTTGGGAGCTGTTGATTCGGATCTGATGCTGGCCTATGAAGGGTATCTGAAAAAGGAAGGTGTGAGCAAGAACAGCTCGTCTTTTTACATGAGAAACCTGCGGGCGGTCTATAACCGCGCGGTGGAAAAGGACCTTACGGTGCAGCGGAACCCCTTCAGGCATGTGTACACGGGGATTGACAAGACGGTGAAGCGGGCGGTTACGCTGAAGGACATCCGCCGGATCAGGGACCTGGAACTGC
Organism: uncultured Paraprevotella sp.; assembly: GCA_910584955.1. GTDB lineage: Bacteria > Bacteroidota > Bacteroidia > Bacteroidales > Bacteroidaceae > Paraprevotella. Next base: position 5,410 of record CAJUDC010000129.1, read on the forward strand.
CTCTGTCCTCGTCGCTGGACTATGCCCGCGACCTGTTTCTGTTCAGTTTCTATACACGCGGCATGTCTTTTGTCGACATGGCTTATCTGGAGCGCAGTAGCCTGTCGGGCAATGTGCTCTCGTACCGCAGAAAGAAAACCGGGCAGCAGCTTTTCATTCGTTGGGAGAAGTGCATGCAGCACATTGTGGACAAATATGCGGCTGAGGCCGGACCGGTCTATCTGTTGCCTATTATAAAAAGAAGTGATGAGGACGGGAGAAGACAGTATATAACCGCCTCGCATCTGGTCAACCGCCGGCTGAGACAGATCGGGGCGAGCCTGGGCCTGTGTGCCCCGCTCACGATGTATGTGGCCCGGCATGCCTGGGCAAGTATCGCCAAGAGCAAAAACATTCCTATTTCGGTCATCAGCGAAGGGATGGGACATGATTCGGAAGCGACGACGCAGATTTATCTGGCTTCGCTGGACACGGCGATGGTAGATCGTGCCAATAAACGTATACTTGAACTGCTGTAGGTCGGCTGGTGAAGGCATCCCCAAAGGATGCCTTCTTTGGGTTTTCAAATTGTCTTCCCTTTTCCCGGAAGGGGGCTTGCAGGGGTGTCTATTCCATCCGTCGCAAGCGTTCGAAGAGGGCTTCGACGGACATATCACGAAAGCCGAACTGGGCTGCGCGCTGATCTGCCGCGACGGCAACGAATTCGAGCTGAAAGCACAGGGGTGGAACGCATTCTGAACCGCGCAATCCCCCTATAAAAACCGCAAGGCCCGCTTCCGTAGAAAAGGTATTCTCCAATGTTCATACAGTTCTTTGTCCGAACGGTGGTGCCCGCCTTGAATTGAAGAAACGCTTTTGTAAAGAGAGAATCCAGCCGGCCCGAAATAGGGAACGAGTTATCCCGCATACAAAACAAGCATTCACTATTTTTGTGTATATCAAAATAAAATATTATCTTTGCATATGTAACGCAGAGCGTCATGTTAATAGAGTTTGATAAAGATTATTTGCGAGAACTGTTAGAGCAGGGCCGTACAAGTGATAAAAAACACCGTTACCAACCCGAAGTAGTAAGAGGATATAAGAAGTGCGTAATGTATCTTAAACATGCCAGCAGTGTGGAGCAGCTTTACCCCATCAACTCTTTGAACTATGAAGCTCTCCAAGGTGATAAAAAGGGAATATCATCGGTACGGATAAACCGGCAGTACCGATTGGAATTTACCGTTAGAAATGTGATGAGTGAGCAAATAGTGACAATATGCCGCTTGTTGGAAATAAGTAACCATTACAAATAAATTTTATGGAGAC
>CAJUDC010000130.1:0-4904 GCA_910584955.1 uncultured Paraprevotella sp.
TCGTCCGATTGGGCAGATAAAATATTCTCTAATTTAATTCAACCAACAGGTTTATTTAAATAAATGTAGCGAATAATGGCTATTGGGGCAGGAGAGGATTGTGCATTTGCACCTGCTACCTTTTATCTGTTGTAGGGATGACGGGTTGTGGAACTACGTGCCTGTTTTTATTGGTGCCGACCGGTATTCATTATGGTGTTTAGGGATATATGCGAAGAACTTAGGGTACCGAAATTGTGATAAGACGGAATGCTCTCTTCTGGAATTCAGGTGTTTTTGGAAGATGGACATATACAACGAAATGTATAATGTGCGGAAAAGGAACACCTTTATAGGACAAACGCAATTTTTGAGGATGGCTGTTTTGAGGGATATTCTGTGTGTATGTTGTAAGAAAAACGTTGAATAAGGAATAAAAAAGCTCCAAATATTTTTTTTCTTCTTGGAAAAGTATTACCTTTGCACTCGGAAACGGAATGTAGCGCAGTTGGTAGCGCACTACGTTCGGGACGTAGGGGTCGGGCGTTCGAATCGCCTCTTTCCGACAGAAACGCGGTAATATGCTGAGAGAAAGCATTTATCGCGTTTTTTTATATTGAGAAACCATATTGTTCAGATGGTACGATAAGCAATATCAGGATGGTGGGCTAAAACAAGACGGCCATCGTCATGAGGTTGGAAGCCTTGAAAGCAGGAAAACGCTGACGGTGCCGAGGTGTTGCGACTGCCGGTGGGAGGGATTTAGCGGCATCACGTACAAGCATTGCTTGTATACGGAAAAGTCAAAGAGCCAATGAACTCATTGTAAATTCATTGGCTCTTTGTAGGTTAAGACGGTTCCCGTTCTTAGTTCCCATCCGGTTTCTGTAAATCCACAAACGGACTGGCGTACCAACGGAACGTATCGGGATTGTCGGGGCGGTCCGGCCGGTAAGGACCGTATGCAGGTCGTATGTGCTTGGCCAGCTCCGGTAATTGCATTTTCAGTCCTTCCGTCAGGCAACGGGCAATCTGGTAAGCACCGTACGGATTGAAGTGGGTGTTGTCGGCAAAGGCTTGGGCCTGTCCCGGAAAGGTGCCGGCCGGATAGTGGACAAATGCCTTTTTGCTGCCTTCTTTCCCCAGTGTCTCGAACAGAGTGCGGGTCATGTCGTGCAGTTCGATTACTTTCACTTGCTCCCGTTCGGCCACCCACCGCATGGCTTCGGGATAGTCTTCGTGTGTTTCCCGGATGCGTCCGTCCTGGAAAACGCGTCGTTGGGTGGGGGTGACGAATACCGGTGTGGCGCCGCGTCGGCGAGCTTCGTCGATGAACGTTTTCAAGGCTGTGGCAAACGAATAATAAGCTCCCTTGCCCGGTCCTTTCTGCTTTTGGTCGTTGTGGCCGAACTCCACAAACAGATAGTCGCCCGCTTTCATTCCGCTGAGGGCTTTGGCCAGACGGCCTGCTGCGATGAAGGTGTTGGCCGCTTCGCCGCTTTCGGCATAGTTGGCTACGCAAACACCTTCGTCCATCATACAGGTGATCATCTGTCCCCAACTCGCCCAAGGTTCGTCGTCTTGGTCCACAACGGTAGAATTACCGCACAGATACAGGGTGGGTACGTCGTCGACCGGTTCAATCTGTATAGCCGCACAGGCCGGGCTCTCACCGTTGAACTCCAGTGTCAGTTTGTCGTCCCAGTTGAGCTTTTTCTCTTCACGCGGTTTGATGAGTACCCGTTCCTGCGCATTGATTCGGGGCGTATGTTTGTTTACCGTGAAAACCACCTGTTTGTATTCTCCCTTGCGGGTGGCTACATTTTCGACCATCAGCCGTCGGGATTCCGCCCGTACGGTGGTGTGGCCGGCACGGGTACGACTGCCCAGAGTGACCACCACCCGGTAGTTTCCGTCCGGTACCCGGACAGAGAAGAAGAAAGGAGCCGGACGGTCGGGTTCCGGTGAGGGTAACAGGTCATATCCGTAATCTTGCGTCTCGCTGTACCGATCAGTGTTTTTTACGGTCAACGGTTCGATGGCCGGTTGTTCGGATGCCCGGTCCGGTCGTGCGAGCCAGACGGGGTGGAAACGCTTATCGGCAGACAATTTGAATAGTCGGGGCACGGGGTGAGTTGCACCTTGCACGCGAAACAGTGTGCCCACGCACAACAGCAGGAGACTAAGCCACTTTCTCATGTTATTTCAGTTTGGGTTTCAGTTCGTCGGGCGAATCGTTGGTATACATGTTCACTTTCGGTGCCTCTTTTGTAAACAGATTTTGAATCGTTCCGGCATCCAACGTATAGGTCGGGCGGAATGCGTCGCTTTGCATATACGACAGGATGGAGGCACGCATCTGCGCCACAGCCGGGCATGTCTCGTAAGGCTGTTCCGCTTTCGTATTCCCGTCCAGCGGAAGGGTGGTCATGACCAGACGTCCGCCGCCCACACAGGCTTCGAACAACATACCGATCTTCCGGCTGAGGAACCATGTATCGATGCTTTGCACCAAGGGTTGGAAGTCGGTCGGGAATTCCGTGAACTGCATCACCTGCCTGCGGTTCACCAGATCCCACCATTGCAGATCGCTATAGTAGTCCGTGGGAAAGAGTTTGAATATCGGATGTTTGCTTTCGATGTAAAGACCGGTGGTATGGGGCGGTCTCATCTTGAACCAACTGGTGTTCCAGAATACGGGCAGGAATTGCTGTACGATTTCTTTGCCGTATGTGATGCGACCGTCGGCGGTGATGAGCACCTTGCCGCCTTTTTTCAGGATAGCCAGTGCTTCGTCGTCCAGCGTGTGGCAGATGTGTATGTCCTCTGCCGCGACCTGAGCCGAAGCACGCGGATACATCCAGAAGTCCCAGTGATTCCGGCTGCATACGGCATGCCGGCCGGTGGCGTCTTCTTCATACCCCGTCAGGGTCACTTCCAGTGTGAATTGCCGGGCTTCGTCCGACGAAGAGGTGAAAGCGGGAATCCGACCCAGGTCGATGTTCTGGCCTTGGGCTACATGCTTCACCGGCAGCTCGCCGGAGGCATAGACCTTGCCGTATCGGTTGCGTATCTTATAAGTGAGACGGGCATCGGTGATGGGAGAACGACCGAAATGAGCCGCTTCGAGGGTTGCGGTGAAAGCCTCGTCGTTCCAGTAAGTGAATTTGGGTATACGGGCCAGCAGTACGGTGGGGGAACAGAATTCGCGGAACTCATCGGCTGTGACATATCCTTTTTCTTCGAAGAATACGTCGAGCGGACCAACCAGTGCCGTGCCCTGACCCGAGTAATCATTCAATGCGAGTAATTGAAAACCGGCGTAGTTCGGAGTGCGCAGGGTGCGTTCCAGTTCATGTTTGTAGCACAGGACCTGGAGTTTGCCCGATGCCATCATGAACTTGTGTGCGCGGTCGCCCATACCGTTGTCGCGCAGGATGTCGCGGAAGATCTCAAAGTTGCGTGCTTTGTTTACACCGGTGTATTTGGTGATTTCGTCAAAGTTGGGAAATGCGCACCATTGCCCGGTCTCGTGCGATACGAAAGGTACGCTCACGGTGTCGATCTTGGCCCGGAAATCGGACATCGATTCGGGAGCACGGCGTTTCCATTCGTCGAGCCCGCGCACGCCGGCTTTCACGTGGTACATGTTGCGCGGTTGCCAGGCCCATCCGCCGCCGACCGAAGCGCCGGTGTAGACGTGGCGTGCGTCGGTCCGTTGCCAGTAGTCCACAAAATCGCTCACCCATTTCACCCAGTTTCCGGCCGGTTCGTTACCGCAGGCCAGCATGCAGAACGAAGCATAGTTGCCGTAATAGCGGTTCATGCGTTGTGTCTCCTCCATCAAATAGCGGTCGATCGGCATTCCGTTGCCCAGTTTCACACCGTGATTGGGCCAACTCGGTCCCTCCGGTTGCAGATAGAATCCTACTTTATCGGCTGCGCGGAAAGCGGCTTCGGGGGGACAGAACGAATGAAAACGCATGTGGTTCAGTCCGTAGTTCCGGCAGATGCGGAATACCCGTTCCCAATCTTCCTCCTCCATCGGGGCATATCCCGTAAGCGGAAAATCGCAGTTCTCCACTGTGCCGCGCAACAGAGTGGGGCGTCCGTTCACATAGAACATGCGGCCTTTTATCTCAAACTTACGCATACCGAATGTGCGGCTTTCGGTGTCTGTGCCTTGTGATGATGACAATTCGGCAGTCAGCCGGTACAAGGTCGGGTTAAATTCATCCCATAGCTGTACGTTGTCGCCCATGGGCAACTCTATCTGCACCGAAAGGGAGTCTTTCGACAAGGACAACGGTCGGATGACGGGAGGTATCTCATGATCAATATCGCTGTTGAAACTGCGGGCCGACAGTTTCAGGGTCGCTTTCCCGGATTTCCGGCTTCCGTAGTTTTTCAGTGCGACATGCACCGTGGCTTTGCGCTTGTCCACATCGGGATAGACTTGGATATCCTCTATACAGAACCTCGGCATGGAGCGCAGTTCCATCCGTCCCACCACACCGTTCCAGTTGCCCTGTGTCTGGTCGGTCACGCTGTGAGAATCCGCTCCCACACATACACGGTCGATGCGGTTGTCTATGCACAGGGTGAGGGTGTTCGCTCCACTTCTTACTTGGTCGGTAACGTCGTACACGTGCGGTACACACAGACTGTTTTGTTCACCTACCTTTTTCCCGTTCATCCATAGCGTAGTGGTGATGTGCGGACGCTCCAGATAAAGCACCACCCGGCGGCCTTTCCAGGTTGGGGGCACGATGACGGTTTTCCGGTACCAGGCCGTACCGATATAATGGCGGTCGGGTGTCAGGAAAAACGGTAGTTTGAAGTTTTCCTCCCGGCGGTATTTTTCCATGTACGGATTATAGAAATACGAACTGTCGTAGAGCGATCCCGTCCATTGTGTCTGTGTG
>CAJUDC010000130.1:4920-6551 GCA_910584955.1 uncultured Paraprevotella sp.
CTTCAGGCGTTGAGGCATACTGCCCGGTAATAGAATGTTATCTTTCAACCGTCTGTTGAACCATTTGTCGGAGATGCCCGTTTGGTTGCGGTCGGTTTGGAATTCCCATTCGCTGGCCAGGCTGATTACGTCCTGTGCCGTCAGATGTGTGCATCCCAGGAGCCATGCGAAGGCCAGGACGATCCATTTCTTTGTCTTTTTCATGCTGTTGAATTAAGGTGAATTTTAGGTTTTTATTGTTGGTCGGCCAAAAGAGCTGTTTCTGCTCCCGCCAGCAGGAAGCAGCCTACACCGAAATCGTCGAAGTCCGGTTCTTTGTCTTCGGTCAGCGGTTGTCCGTCTTTCGGTTCTTTGCCTGTGCTTTGCACGTAGCCTAGAAATCCGTTTTTATGCAACGCTTTTGTAACCATTCCGTTCCATCCTTTGGCTACTAACGGACGGAATACGGCGGGCGAGAGCAGCCCGTTGCGTATGCCCCATGCCATGCCGTATACGAACAAGGCGGTGCCTGAGGTTTCCGGTCCGCCGTAATGGGAGGCGTCGTGTAAACTGCAATTCCAGAAACCGTCTGTACGCTGGCATTCTTTCAGTGCCATCGACATGGCTACAAAATCTTCGGACAGTTCCGTTTTCATACTGTCGATCGTTTTCTTTTCGGTTTCCCCCATTTGCGGATAAACCCGGTTCAGTTCGTCGGTCACACGTGCCAGGGCAGCATATACCCAGCCGTTGCCCCGGCTCCAGTAACAGGATTTTCCGTTGGGTTCTTTATAGGGAGGCATGAATGTCTTGTCGCGCCACCACAAACCGTCTATCGGATTGTATAGTCCGATTCGTTCCACTTCGTTGCGTGTGTAGCGATATAATTCCATCATACGGCGGAAATAACGTATATCCTGCTTTTCACAACCGTATTGTGCCATAAGCGGCATGGCCATCTGAATCGCGTCAACCCAGGTCCAATAGTCTTTGCGTCCGCTTTCCAGCAAATGCTGCATGGCGGCGTCTACGTGTGTCAAGGTGGAATCCGTTTCTGCTATGCGGGCCAGTTCGATGTATGTCTGCCCGCAACACAGGTTATCCGCATTTGTCGTATGCTCACCGCCACGAAAGTTCCATTGGTGGAAGGCTCCCCACCGAGCTGCATACGCCGGATAGCGGGCGTGCGGTTTGACACGATGCAGGGCCATCAGACCTTCATAATATACGCCGCGTGTCCAGATATTGCTGGGACGCTCTTTTCCGACGATGGTAGGCAGCGTGGGATCGGAGTATTTGCGCATGAAATACGTATTGGCTCGTATCATGGCTTTGACAATATCGTTTTTGCCGGGTAGCTTTTGCGGAAAGCAGAGCGTATACCCGCATATAAAAAACAACAAAAGCAGACTTCTCTTCATGATTAGGCTCTATATTTCTACAAAGATACGCAGTTTTTTGCTATGTGGTGAAGAAAAAAGATAGATTTTGTTTTCGTTTTCGGAAAATAGTATTACCTTTGCACTCGGTTAATGAAACCGCCGACATGGCTCAGTTGGTAGAGCATTTCATTCGTAATGAAAGGGTCCGGGGTTCGAGTCCCCGTGTCGGCTCAGTTGAAATTGACAAGAGGAGTTAATCCTCTTGTCAAT